>JAFUFY010000083.1 GCA_017469645.1 Campylobacter sp.
AGCGAGTGTGAAGTTTTGCAAATTTATGACGGAAAAGGCAAATTTAAAGGCAAAATGGGCTCGCTTTTGTGTCGTGATATAAAAAGTGGCGTGGAATTTAGACTTGGTTCAGGTTTTAGCGATGAAATTCGCGCAAATCCGCCAAAAATCGGGCAAATTCTAACCTATAAATTCCAAAATCTCACAAAAAACGGCAAACCAAGATTTCCCGTTTTTATTCGATTTAAAAAAGAATTGTAGTATAATAATTAGTTTTAAGGAGCAAAAAATGAAAATTTTAATCACAGGCGGGGCGGGTTATATCGGAAGCCATGTAGTAAAGGCATTGCTTGAAGAAGGCGGACATGACATAGTCGTCGTTGATAATCTTTGCAAAGGAACACAAAAAGCGATTGACGCTCTTAAAAGTGTGGGCGCGTTTGAATTTATCCAAATGGATTTGGAAAATATCGCAAAAATGGATGAAATTTTTAAATTTAATAAATTTGATGCGATTATCCATTTTGCGGCGTTTATCGAAGTTTTTGAAAGCATGAGTAATCCTTTGAAATACTATCTAAACAACACGGCAAATGCGATAAATTTGATAGCACTTTGTCAAAAATACGGCGTGAAAAATTTCATTTTTAGTTCGACGGCGGCGACTTACGGCGAACCCGAAACCGGTGTAGTTAGCGAAGAAAGTCCGCAAAATCCGATAAATCCTTATGGTAGAAGCAAACTTATGACTGAGTGGGTTTTAAAAGACGCTGGTTCGGCGAATAGGGATTTTAAATACGGAATTTTGCGTTATTTTAATGTCGCAGGGGCTTCATCTGACGGACTTATCGGACAAAACTATCCAAACGCAACGCATTTAGTCAAGGTTGCAACCCAAACGATAGTCGGAAAACGCGAAAAAATGAGCATTTTTGGCGATGATTATCCGACGAGTGATGGCACTTGCGTAAGAGACTATATCCATGTCGAAGATTTGGCTCAGGCACATTTATCGGTGCTTAGATACTTGCAAAATAACGATAGTAGCGTGTTTAATGTGGGCTATGGCACTGGTTTTAGCGTAAAAGATGTTATAGAGTGCGCTAGAAAGGTAAGCGGAGTTGATTTTAAGGTTGAAAATGCACCGCGTAGGGACGGCGATCCAGCAAGGCTAATCTCAAATGCAGATAAATTAAAAGCTAAAACCGATTGGACACCAAAGCATAATAACTTAGAAGAAATTGTTGCAAGTGCGTTAAATTGGGAAAGAAAGATTTAAGGGGAGTGTATGAAAGGTATAATTTTAGCCGGTGGTAGCGGGACAAGGCTATATCCGATAACTAGAAGCATTAGCAAACAGCTTTTGCCGATTTATGATAAGCCGATGATTTATTATCCGCTTTCTGTTTTGATGCTTGGTCATATTCGCGATATTTTGGTGATTTCAACTCCGCAAGATATAGGCAAATTTAAAGAACTTTTAGGCGACGGAAGCGACTGGGGGCTAAATTTGAGCTACGCAGTCCAACCAAGCCCAGACGGTCTTGCACAAGCTTTTATAATCGGCGAAGAATTTATCGGCAAAGATAGAGTTTGCCTAGTTTTAGGCGATAATATTTTTTACGGGCAAGGTTTTAGTGATTTGCTAAAAAATGCCGTAAATAGAGAAGGTGCTACTATTTTTGGTTATCAAGTAAAAGATCCAGAGCGCTTTGGGGTGATTGAATTTGACGAAAATAAGCAAGTTTTAAGCGTAGAAGAAAAACCGCAAAATCCAAAGTCAAATTTCGCTGCAACCGGACTTTATTTTTATGATAACGATGTCGTAGAAATCGCTAAAAATGTCAAGCCTAGTGATCGTGGCGAGTTAGAAATCACTAGCATTAATCAAGAATATTTAAAACGCGGAAAACTCAGCGTGGAGCTACTAGGTCGTGGTTTTGCATGGCTAGATACGGGCACTCACGAGACACTTTTACAAGCAAGTGCGTTTGTGCAAACCATACAAAATAACCAAGCCACGCAAGTGGCTTGTCTTGAAGAAATCGCCTATGCAAACGGCTGGATAGATAAAGAAAAAATTTTAAATATCGCAAAATCGCTTTCTAAAAATGAGTATGGCAGATATTTAAAAAATTTGGTAGGCGAAAAATGAAAAATATCTTAGTAACGGGTTGTGCCGGGTTTATCGGCTCAAATTTTGTGCCGTATTTTTTGGAAAAATATGAGAGTTATAAAATCATAAATTTGGATTTGCTTACCTATGCCGGAAATTTAGAAAATCTTCGTGAATGTGAAAACAATCCAAGATATAAATTTATAAAAGGCGATATTTGCGATAGAAATCTCATTGACGAGCTTTTTAGCGAGTTTAAATTTGGTGGCGTTATTCATTTTGCGGCTGAAAGCCATGTGGATAATTCTATAAAAAATCCTAGCGTTTTTGTCCAAACAAATGTGCTTGGTACACATACGCTAATTGACGCGGCTAAAAAGTGTTGGCTAGACGAGCCGTTTAAATATAAAGACGAATTTAGGGGTGCTAGATTTCATCACATTTCAACCGACGAAGTTTATGGAAGCTTGGGCGAGAGCGGGTATTTTAGCGAGACTACGCCATACGCTCCAAATTCGCCGTATTCTGCTTCAAAAGCGGGTTCTGATATGATAGTTAGAAGCTATCATCATACTTTTGGGCTCGATACGATTATTACAAATTGTTCGAATAATTATGGTTTTAAGCAACATGATGAAAAGCTAATCCCAACTATAATCCGCAATGCTCTTAGTGGCAATAAAATTCCGATTTATGGAGACGGCAAAAATATAAGAGATTGGCTTTTTGTGCTTGATCACTGCAAGGGAATTGATTTAGCTTTTCATAAAGGCAAAGGCGGGGAAACTTATAATATCGGTGGCAGAAACGAGCGAACAAATTTGCAAATCGCACATAAAATTTGCGAAATTTTAGATAAAATTTGCCCAAAAAGCGTTAGCTATAAAGAGCAAATCGCTTTTGTAAAAGATAGAGCTGGTCATGACAGACGATACGCGATTGACGCTAGTAAAATCGAAGGGGAGCTTGGTTGGAAGGCTGATGAAACCTTTGATAGCGGTATAATCAAAACCGTAGAATGGTATGTGAAAAAATATGCTAAGTAGTTGTAAAATTTTAGAATTTAAAGAATTTGGCGATGAACGGGGCTTTTTGGTAGCACTTGAAGCAAATAAAAATGTGCCGTTTGATATAAAAAGAGTTTATTATATTTATGGTAATAAAAACGGCGTAGATCGCGGATTTCATGCACATAAAAATTTAAAACAAGTTGCAGTTTGTGTAAGTGGATCTTGCACATTTGTGCTTGATGATGGCAAAGAAAAAAAAGAATTTAGGCTAGATAAGCCAAATTTAGGACTTTTTATTGATAATTTTATTTGGCGAGAGATGAAAGATTTTAGCGAAAATTGTGTGATTATGGTGTTAGCTAGCGAACATTATGATGAGAGCGATTATATTAGAGATTATGATGAGTTTTTAAAGGTCGTGCGATGATACACCAAAGTAGTGAAGTCCAAAGCGAAAATATCGGCGAAAATACAAATATTTGGCAATTTTGCGTAGTTTTAAAAGGCGCAAAAATCGGCAAAAATTGCAACATAAATTTCAATGTCTTTGTGGAAAACGATGTGCAAATCGGCGATAATGTAACGATTAAAAGCGGTGTTCAAATTTGGGACGGCGTGAGAATCGAAAATGACGCTTTTATAGGCCCAAATGTTACTTTCACAAACGATTTTTTGCCGCGAAGCAAACAATATAAAGAATTTGCAAAAACAACCATACAAAAAGGCGCAAGTATCGGCGCAAATTCGACTATAATTTGTGGTGTAAATATCGGCGAATACGCTATGGTCGGGGCTGGAAGTGTGGTAACTAAAAATATCGGCAAACAAGAGCTTTGGTATGGAAATCCGGCTTGTTTTAAAGGATATGTCTGCAAATGTGGGCAAAAATGCGATGAAAGTTTAGTTTGTAAAGATTGTAAAAAGGAAGAAAAATGATACCATTTTTGGATTTAAAGGCGATAAATTCGCAGTATAAAAATGAACTTTTAAAGGCTTGTGAACGAGTTATCGATAGTGGTTGGTATATTCACGGAAGCGAGTGCGAAGCATTTGAAAATGAATTTGCCAAATTTTGCGGAAGCAAATTTTGCATTGGCGTGGCAAACGGACTGGACGCGTTAAATTTGATTTTTAGAGCCTATAAAGAGCTGGGTGTGATGAGTGAAAATGATGAGGTTATAGTCCCTGCAAATACCTATATAGCGTCGATTTTGGCTATTTCTATGAATAATTTAAAGCCTATTTTGGTTGAGCCAAATTTAAACTCATATTTGCTCGACCCAAATAAAATAGAAGAAAAAATCACGCCAAAAACAAAGGCGATTTTGCCCGTTCATTTATATGGACAAACTTGCGAAATGGATAAAATTTTAGGTATTGCAAAAAAATATAATCTAAAAGTCGTCGAAGACTCGGCTCAGTCGCACGGAGCATATTTTGGCGAGAAACGAAGCGGAAATTTAGGCGATGCGAGCGGTTTTAGCTTTTATCCGGGTAAAAATTTGGGTGCACTTGGAGATGGCGGAGCAGTTACGACAAGCGATGAAGAGTTGGCTTCGTGTATAAGGGCTCTTGCAAATTACGGAAGCCATAAAAAATATGAAAATTTATATAAAGGCATAAATTCTCGCCTTGATGAAATCCAAGCTGCTATGCTTAGGGTGAAGCTTAGATATTTGGACGCTGAAATTTCGGCTCGTAGGGAAGTAGCGAATTTTTATTTAAACAATATAAAAAATGAAAATTTGATTTTACCGTTTAAATTTGGTACAAATGCAAAAGAGATAAAAAGCCATGTTTGGCATATTTTCGCCGTTCGCTCTAAAAATCGCGATAAGCTCCAAAAATATCTAGCAAAACATGAAATTCAGACTTTGATTCACTATCCAATCCCGCCACATAAGCAAATGGCTTACAAAGAGTGGAATAATCAGAGTTACCCGATAAGTGAGCAAATTCACGCTGAAATTTTAAGTTTGCCGATGAGCGGTGTGCTTGAAAAAGAGCAAATTCAAAAAGTCGTGGAAGTTTTGAATTTTTGGGGAAAATAGTGAATATAAAAGATCTTATAAAAAGAATTTTGCCAAATTTTATCGTTGAATTCATAAGACATTTAAACACTATAAAAATGATTAAAAAAACTCATAAAAATTATGAAAATCTTATATTAAATTTACAAAAAGAAGTTAAAAATAGACCTATAAGATTTGCTTCGTATGTCGTTTTTGATAGCACTTTTGGCGCAAAAAAACTTTATGAGCTGATGAAAAACGATGATAAATTCGACGCTAAAATCGTCATCGTGCCAGATACTGCAAGGGGCGAAGAAAATCTAAAAAAATGCTACAATGCCACAAAAGAGTTTTTTATAAAAAACTATGGCAAAGAAATGGTTTTAGATGGCTGGGACGAAAAAACGGGTGAATTTTTAGATCATAGCGATAAATTTGACATAATTTATTTCGCAAATCCTTATGATGAAATGGTGCATGAATATCATAAAATTTGTTATATTGCGAAAAAAAATATTTTGCCGATATATATAAATTACGCATTTTCGCATTTTAAATACGGAGAACAATACATTTTTTCAATTCCAGAAATGAGCCTTTGTTGGCAAGTTTATATGAATAATAAATTTGAATTTGACAAATTTACAAAATTGGCACTTTCAAAAGGATTAAATGCCAAAATTGTAGGCTATGCAAAAATGGATAGTTTTAAAATAAAAAAGAAAGAAAAAGACGGAAAAAAGATTATTTTAATCGCTCCACACCATACTATAAAAAACAATGTGCTTCAAATTTCAAATTTTTTATATTATTATGATTTTATTTTAACATTGCCACAAAAATTTCCAAATGTTCGTTTTATCTTTCGTCCGCACCCACTTTTATTTACAAATTTACTAAATCAAGGCTTTTGGAGCAAAGAGCAAGTAAGTGAGTATTTAGAAAAAATAAAAAATGTTATGGAATTTTCTAGCGGCGGGGATTATTTGGATATTTTTAACGAGGCTGATGGCATAATACACGATTGCGGTTCGTTTATTTCAGAGTGGCTTTATAGTGGCAAAAAAGGCTGTTTTGTATCTTATGATGGATTAGTATTTGATCAGCTTACAGAATATGGCAAAATAGCTTTAAGCCACTATTTTATAGCTAAAAATGAAACAGGCATTATTTCATATATAAACGATGTTATCGATGACAAAACCAAACCTTTGGATATGGAAAAAATAAAAGATGAAATTATGCTAAATTATCCAAATGTTTCGCAAAAAATCTTAGATGAAATCAAACAAACGCTAGGAGTTAAATGATGATTATAGGCTACACAACAGGAGTTTATGATTTATTTCATATAGGTCATTTAAATTTACTCAAAAATGCAAAAGGTATGTGCGATAAGTTGGTTGTCGGCGTAACCGTCGATGAACTCGTGGCATATAAAGGCAAAAAATCAATGATTCCTTTTGAAGATCGTATCGAAATAGTAAGAAGTTGCAAATATGTCGATGCTGCCGTGCCACAATATGATATGGATAAGCTAGAAGCTTGTAAGAAATTAGGTGCTTCGTATCTATTTGTAGGAGATGATTGGTATGGGACAGAGAAATGGCAAAATTATGAAAAAGAATTTGCTAAATTTGGTATAAAAATCGTATATTTTCCATATACAAAAAATATCTCATCTACGCAGATTACAAAAGCACTAAATGCTGTGCGTCAAGATAATTTAGAAGATTTAAAATAAGGAGAAAAAATGGTAGATAAAGATTTTTGTTTAAGTTCGTATATAGCGTATCGCTATATTTTTAAAGACGGCGTTGAATTTTACGATGGTTTTAAACATAGAAATATACAACCTGTGCCAAAAAATGAGCAAATTCCTGTTAAAAACGCAGATGAAATCGACGCGGCTATAAAAAAACAATTTGATGAACTTTATGAAAAATATGATTCGATTGGAATTTTACTATCAGGCGGTATGGATAGCGCAAATTTGGCTTCATATCTAAAAAAAGGAAGCCACGCATATACCTTTACTTCTGATTTAGATGAAGTTTTTAACTTAGATGCCAAAAGAGCAAAAAAATATTGTGAAAAATTTGGCTTAAATCATCATTTGATAAATATAAATTTTGATGATTATAAAGAATTTACCGAGCCTGTTATGAAAAATAAATGCGCTCCCGTGCATTCAATAGAACCACAAATTTATAAAGCTGCCTTGGCGGCCAAAAAAGACGGCGTAGAGCTAATGATTGTCGGAGAGAGTTCGGACTTGATTTTTGGCGGTATGGATAAACTTTTAGCAAAAGATTGGGATTTTGATGAGTTTAAAAATCGCTACACATTTTTAGAACCAAATTTAGTTTTAAAAAATCCGGTTGATGTTTCTGAGCTTTTTGAAAAATATAGACAAGGTGAAAAAATAGACTTTATGCGTTTTATGGACGATGTTTTTGCCATAGAGAGTTCAAGTTCTTATTTAAATGCTTTTGAAGTTGCAAATCTGCCATATTGCGACCCTTACGCTAAGCTTGTTATGAGTGAACCGCTTGATTTGCATAGAGTGCGAAACGGCGAACCGAAATATTTGGTTAGAAATTTATATGCAAAAATTTATCCTGAATTTGAAATACCAAATAAAATTCCTATGCCACGCCCAGTGGATATAATTTTTAAAGATTGGGAAGGTCCGAAAAGAGCAGAATTTAGAGATGATATTGATATGAAAAAATTAAGCGGAAATCAAAAATGGCAACTTTGGTGTGCCGAGTTGTTTTTAAATTTAAATGAAAAATAATTTTTAAATTTTGGAAAATTTGTGCAAGAAAATATAATTCAAAAAACCAAATTTGGCATTTTGTGGAATGCTTTGGAAAAATTTGGCGTTCAGGCTATTGGATTTGTTTTAAATATTATTTTGGTGCGTTTGCTTTCGCCAAATGATATTGGGACAATAGCGCTTTTGGTTGCTTTTTTTAGTTTGGCAAATATTTTTATAGAAGGTGGTTTTGTCAGAGCACTTATACAAAAAAAAGATTGCACGGAGCAAGATTTTTCCACTACTTTTATATTTAATGTAGCTATTGGATTAGTTTTTTATATTGTGCTATTTTTTGCTGCACCAGCTATAAGCGAATTTTATAAAGTCCCAGAGCTAACCACGATACAACGAGTTTTATTTTTAAGTGTCATTTTAAATGCTTTTTGCGTGGTTCAAATAGCAAGATTTCAAATGGTTGTAAATTTCAAAGCATTAGCTTTGATAAATTTAGTAGCCGTGATAATATCTGGAATTTTAGGAATTATTTTAGCTTATAATGGCTTTGGCGTGTGGTCGCTTATTTGGCAAGAGCTAACTAAAAATTTTTTGATTTTTGTTTTGTATTGGTATTTTGGTGGTTGGATACCAAAAACATGGTTTAGCAAAAATTCATTTCACAGACTATTTTCTTATGGCTCAAAACTAGTTGGTGTCGGTCTTATCGCTGTTGTCGTAAATGCTATATATAATACAACCATCGGAAAAATTTACAACACAAAAGATTTAGGTTATTATTCGCAGGGCGAAGCCATGCCGCGCGGGGTTTTCGGTGCTTTAAGTAGTGTCGTTATAACGACTACATTTCCTTTAATGTCATCTTTGCAGGACAATAAAGAAGAATTGATGAAAATTTTTAAGCGTTTGGTAAAAATAATTTCACTGATGACATTTCCTGTTATGGTGGGTTTGGCTGTCGTTTCAAAAGAATTTATTTTGATTTTGCTAACGCAAAAGTGGCTAATGGCAGCTGAGTTATTGTTTTGGTTTTCTTTGTCGTATCTATTTACGCCGATTTCGGGTTTAAATTTAAATATTTTAAATGCCATTGGGCGAAGCGATCTTTTTTTAAAAATCGAATTTGCAAAATTGCCTATTATATTTTTAACTATGGCTATTACATTTCCGATTGGTTTGAAAGCGATTGTGATTGGTAAATTTGCGAGTAGTTTTTTATGTTTTTTTATAAATTCATATATTTGTTCTAAAAATTATAAATTTGGCGGAGTAAAACAGCTTTGGCATATTCGCAAAATCATTATATCTACAATCATAATGGCTTGTTTGATGAGTGTTGCCAGAATTTGCGTAGATGACATTATGCTAAGGTTGATTTGCGCTGTTGTTGTCGGATTTTTTAGTTATATTTTGGTTCTTAAAATTTTAAAAGAAGAAGAACTTGAATTTATTATGATAAAATTTAAAAATAAATTTCAAAGGAAATAAATGCAAAATATGCCGCTTGTTAGCGTTGTAATACCAAGCTATAATCATGAAAAATATGTTAGCGATAGCATAAAATCCGTGCTTAATCAAACATATAAAAATATAGAACTAATCGTAATCGATGATGGTTCGAAGGATAGTTCTGTAAGTATTATCCAAAAACTTGCCGATGAGTATAAATTTAAATTTATTCATAGACCAAATAAAGGGCTTTGTGCCACCTTGAACGAAGGTTTAAATTTAGCAAATGGAAAGTATTTTTGCGCGGTCGCAAGTGATGATAAATTTATCTTAGATAAAATAGAAAAACAGGTTAAATTTATGGAAGAAAATCCAGATGTCGCTGTGTGTTGCGGAAATCATATAGAATTTAATGAAAATTATGAAAATAAAATATCGTTAAAATTCGATAAAAAGTATGATTTTGAAACTTTGTTGGAATTTGATCTTATCTCAGCGCCGACTGCGATGATAAAAAGCGAAGTTTTAAAAAAACTTGGCGGATATGATGAAAATATGATTATAGAAGATTTAGATATGTGGCTTAGAATAACACATGCAGGATATAAAATCGCCCATATCGATGAATATTTATCGTATTATAGAAAGCATGGCACAAATACAACGGCTAATTTAGCTAAAATGGTTGATGGAGTAGAAAAAATACTACAAAAATGGGATTATGATGAAAAATTTAAAAAAATAGCAGATAGACGAAGGTTATTGCTATTTGGAGCGTATGCTAGAAACGATAAAGCAATTGTAAAAAGATATTTAAATTTAGCGTTTTCAAATATTTATAAATGGCAAACTTTTAAAGGTATTGTAAAATACTATTTTTTCTAAATTTGGAGTTAAAATGAGTCAAAAACCGACATTGCTGATATTACCGCCTTGGTATCCAAGTAAAGAGAATAAAATAGCCGGTATATTTTTTAAAGAACAAGCAACGGCTTTAAAAGATAATTTTGAAATTATTATTGTGAATTGTAGAGAAAAAACCATCGGAATTTTGTTATATTGTATAAAAAATATTTTTCATTTAAACGAAGTGAGCGTAAATTTTATAGAAAATGACAGCGGAATTAAAATTTATGATTTTGTCTATGAAATACCAAAATACAATCAAGCTTTGGCAAAAATTTGCAAAAATAGTAATTTTTTGAAATTTATTTTATCTCCGATATTAAATTGTAGGTTTGAAGCCGTAAAAACAGCATACAATAAAAATTTATTTGAAAAATTTGACCTTATATATAGTCTTTCTGCACAAAATCAATTATCTGTTGTAGCTATGAATTTATCAAATTTATTTTCTAAGCCCTATGTCGTAGCAGAACACGCTCCGTTTCCAATTTTAGGGACAACTATAAGTGATAATGTGGCAAAAGCTATCGAAAATTCTGACGCATTTTTGGCTATAAGTAATGACAAAATTAGACAAGTAATGATGCAAAATATAAAAATAAATCCGTATTATATAGGCAATATGATAGATGAAACAAAATTTAAACTCGCAGAAAAAAAAGAAGATGATATAAAAACTTTTTTAATCGTTGCTGCAAATGTTTTTTACAAAAATTATGATTTATTTATAGCTTCTATGGAAGAATTAAAGAAAATTACAGATAAAAATTTTCATATCATCATAGCTGGTTATAAGGCAAATAAAGGTTATTCGCAAAATATAGAGATGCTTGAAAATAAAATTGTAAATTCATCTATTGCCGACAATGTTGAATTAATCGGAGAAGTAGAAAGAGAAAAAATGCAGGATTTATACCAAAGAGCAGATATTTTTGTTATGACAAGTATCCAAGAGGGTCTGCCTGTATCTGCCCTAGAAGCGTCTGTGTGTGGTTTGCCGGTATTTAGCACTAGATGTGGCGGCGTGGAAGATTATATAGATGATGATATGGGTAGAATTTTTGATATATTGGATTATAAGGGTATTGCTGTGGCTTGCAGGGATTATTTAGATGGCAAGATAAAATTTGATAATAGATTAATCAGAGAAAAAACCATAAAAAAATTCGGCAGGATGGCATTTGTGGAGAATTTATCAAAAATATTTTATAAACTAATCAATGGAGAAAATTAAATTTATGAACCCAAAAATTTCTGTGATTATTCCTTGTTATAATCTTGGAGAAAAAATCAAACCTTGTCTAAATAGCGTTATAAATCAATCGTTTAAAGATATAGAGATTATCGTTGTAAATGACGGTAGCACTGATAACTCGCTTCAAATAATTAAAAAATTTAAAGATGATAGAATTGTAATAGTAAATAAAGAAAACGGCGGTTTGCCAAGTGCCAGAAAAGCTGGCTACAAAGTAGCAAAAGGCGAATACATAAGTCATATCGACGGCGATGATGAAGTTTTGCCAAATTTTTTAGAAAGTCTATACAGGGGTGCTAGCGAAAATAATGCAGATTTGGTTTTATGCGATGCTATTTTTATACGAGACGGCATAGAAAGTATCCACAAAGATAGCTTACAAAGTGGCGTTGTAGATAAAAAAAAGTATCTAGATGATATATTAAATGCTAGATATGATAGAGTTTTAACTTCTGTTGTAAATAAATTATACAAAAAAACTTTGCATGATAAGGTCGAATTTCCTGTTGATATTAGATTTTATGCAGAAGATAGGTGTATAATCCCAAAAATAGCATTTTTTGCAGAAAAAATTTATAAAGTGAATGAGACATTTTATAGATATTATTTAAATCGAAAACAGATGACATTTTTAAAACTCAAAGATAATTTTATCGTAAATGAAAGTTTGAGAAATTTTTTCACTAAACAAGGCCTTAATGACGCCAAAAAAATATTTTGCAAAGATAGTATGCGAGTTGTGTTTCACTATTTTTTCATTTCTACTCCTTTTGATAAAAATGACATAAAACAAACTTTAAAAGAGTATAAAAGCAAAATTTGCGAGATAACAAAAAGCGATGAATTTAAAGATTGTAGCTTGGAAAAATATAAAAAATTTATGCTTTCTATTTTGATAAGATTGCCAAATTCTGTTATTTTAAGTATTTGTGCCGTATCGAAAACTTTGGCGAAATTTGCTATTTTTGCTAGAAATTTATTTTTAAGGATTAAAAAATCATGAACGCTTGTCTTGTAATAGCTACAAATTCTTATGGTGGCGCTGTTAGGGTTGCGAGATTTGTCTATGATATTTTAATCGATATGAAATTTAGCGTTAAAGTTTTAAATATCTATTATGATGAAGAGGGTTTTTTTAGCAACATAGAACGCGATACTATGAATTTTACCGCAGGAGAGTTTGTAAAACCATATTGTGAATTACGAAAATATTTTTCTAAAAATAAATTTGATTTGATACTGGGCTTTGCCGGATATA
>JAFUFY010000084.1 GCA_017469645.1 Campylobacter sp.
AGCGTTAAAAATCTCAGTAACTAATCACACTCTGTCTTGAATATTTTTGGAAAATACAATAAATTTTAAAAAAAATTTTCTTTTTTCGTCATTCTGAGCGAAGAATCTAAATTCAAATTTGCAAATTCAAAGAATTTGGATTATTAAGCTAGAATTTTATAAATTTAAAAATTCCATTAAAAAGTTAATAAAACAAATAATTTATCCATATAAAAGTATTGACAAAAATATTCTTTTTTTGCTAAAATCCTAATAAAAATGGAGATACAAATGATAACAAAAACACAAGATAACCTAGCCATAAAGATGAGTATTACGCTAGATAATTCTTTGAAAAAAGAGCTTGAAAATGTTGCAAAACAGCTTGGCAAAACGAAAAGTGGCATTATAGCAGAAGCATTAGAACACTATTTTGACACGATAGATTTGTTTTTAGCAGAAAAGAGAGCCAAAGACGATGCTTCAAATTTTATATCACTATCTGAAATGGAAAAACGCATAAATGCAATGGCGGATTGATTTTCACAAAGAAGTTTATAAAGAATTTGAAAAAATAGGCAAGGTAGATTCTTTGTTTATTATCGATAAATTGAAAGAATTTGAGAAAAGTTATTCAGAAGAATTTGAAAAAGAACTAATCAAAATCAAAAAAATCAAAAAGCTAAAAACCAAAAGCGACATATATAGATTAAGGTTGCGAACATTTCGTGTATTGTATGCAAAAAACAATGGTATTTTAAGGCTTTTGGTTGTTAGAGTAAGACATAGAAAAAATGCTTATCAAAATTTAGAAACGCTGGATAAGATAGTTGAAAATTTTGAAAATAAAATCGAATAAGAATAAAATAATCAAATGTTAAATAACCAGTTTGCAAATTTTCTCGTCATTCTGAGCGAAGCGAAGAATCTAAATTTGAGAAAATTTGGTGGGCAAGGATGCCCACCCTACGGTGCTATTAACGCGTTTTTTCTCCTAGCGTATATATTGCAACAAAATTTTTCATTTTATTTCTCGCTGTTAATTGTCTTTTTTATGGAATTTTTGTCTATGATAACGCTTGAACCATCGCCCTTTGTAGCTTCCGCATAGCCTTCATCGTCAAAATTTCCAACATATTTATAAATCAATGGTATAACTTCATCACCATTATAATCAATATAACCCCAAAATTTGCCGTCATAAACAGCAGCTAATCCGTTGCTAAAACAATTAACATATTCATATTTGGCTTGAATAATGGGATTAAATTTTTTATTAACAAATCCCCATTTGCCATTTTCGCATACGGCAATAAAACCTTCTTCTAAAACACCAATATTGTCATAGCAACAAGAAACACATGTGCTATTTTTCATTTTAGATTTATCATCGGCATTAAACAAGCCGTATTTATCCTGTTTTAAAACTTTGGCTATATTGTCATCCAATATCCATACTTCATCAAATTTTGGCTCAATAATAACTCCGTTATATTTTAGCCCCCACAATCTGTTGTTTTCAGATTGATATTTTTCTATACTCATTTTTTTATCCTTATTTAAATTTCGGCTTAATAGCCAAAATTTCAATTTGTAATTTTACAACATTATACTATGAAATTTTTAAATTCAAGCAAAATTTCGTAGGGTAGGCATCCTTGCCCACCACAGTGGTTAATTAAATGATTGAAAATGATAGAATTTGATAAATACGGAAAATTTAGGGAACATAGATACCTACTCTACGGTGCTCACTAAAAATCTATGAATTACCACCAGAAATCTATGTTTTATGTGGGAATTTGTATAGCTTGAAATAAAATCAAATAAAGTAGGCTTGATTTTTAACGAAGAAATTATAAAATCATAGATTTTTGATGAGAGCAATAAATTTACTCATTAAAAATCTATGCAAATTTATAGACTACTCATTAAAAATCTATGACATTTTATAGAATTTGGCTTTTGTGTTTTTATATCTCATAGATTTTTGATGAGCGTAGAACATTTACTCATCAAAAATCTATGATTTACTCACTAAAAATCTATGAAATACTCATCGAAAATCTATGATTTACTCACTAAAAATCTATGAATCATAAATAAACTAAAACAGCCTACAAATATCCAAAATATCATTGTTTGCTAAAAATAAATTCAAAGTTATTCACATAGCATAACTTATAACTTTAATATATAAAAAATTCAAATGCAAAACAGAGAGATTTAATCGCACAACAATCTTTACAAATTTCTTACTAAGCAAACAATTTTATAGTTGTGTATGTTTAAAAATTCAAAATGAAATAGCTTAAATTTAAAGTATCAAGTTTAAATTTGTAAATTTTGCCATATTTAGCAAAACAAAGTATTTTTAAAAACAAACAAAATTCGCAAAATTATATTTAAATTTATTGAATTCACAACTCAAATTTAGTAAAATCAAATGATAAAATATAAAGAAAGGATATAAAATGCAAACCATCAGTATCCAAACAAATAACGCTCATACTATTCGTGCTATTCAAGCTATGATTA
>JAFUFY010000085.1 GCA_017469645.1 Campylobacter sp.
AAATTTCAAGCTTATTACCGAGTATAAAAAGGCTTTCGTAAGAGCCTAGCATACGAGTAACTAGCAAACTATCATAAAGGTATTTTTTAGCGTTATAATCTTTTCTGCAACGAAGTTCGGCAATCGCCTTTTTTACCTTTTGCAAATTTTCAAAATCAGCCTTTGAAACATTTTTATTTTTTGGGTAGAGTTTATGGAAATTATAAACAAAATTTTCAAGCAAGACAACAGACTTGCTCTCGTCTCTATAATTACTCATCTGCCAATCGTTCAAGCGTTTAGCATTAAATTCAATACGCTGAATTTTTTTAATTTCAGAAAGAAGTTCCTTGCGTTTAGATTTTAAAATTTTATTTTGTTCTTTAATCTCACGAGCAAGTTTAAAACGGCGTTTATTTTTCTTTTTTAGATACTGCAAGTATAAAGAAACTAACTCATCGTTTGATTTTTTAAGCTCATCACACTCATTTTTTAAAACACGAATGCGAGTATCAGTAGCCACAAAATCTGCATTATTTCGTTCTTGCAATTTCAAATAAAAATCATTTAATCTATCTTTTGAATTATACTCATCAAGTTCGATATTTACGCTAGATTTTATTTTTGAAAATTCTTGCTTTAAATCTTTTTGCAAAGAGTGTTTATTGTCATATTTTAAACCACGCTCACGCAGAGCATAGGCAAAATTCGTGCGAACATCGTCAAAAAATTCTTTAATCTCCGAATTTGAATTAAAATGAATTTTCTTTTTAGTTTCCAAATTTCGTTTATTCATAACGACATGAGCGTGTGGATTATTCTGATGAGTATGAATAACCAAAGAATATTTATAGCCTTCGAAATTACTTGCCATAATTTGCTCCACGCTTTCACGCAGAGCTTTTAATGTGCGTTCATTATCCAAAGGCTCTTTTATAGAAAAAACTAAATGCCACGCATCTTTTGAATTTTTATTTATGCCAAAATCCTTGCTCCAATCTTTTAAAATTTGTTCGCTTGAAACTCTCTCCCCTTTTTCATTTATAGCCAAACCATCAATAGAATTTTTTAATGTATAATCAATCACAGCTTTAATTCCGTTAGCAGAAACATTGCGAATCATCTTAACAACTGATTGTTTTGAAAAATTTTTTACTGCACCACGAAAGATAAAATTGTGATAACTGCCAACGCTAGAAAAATTTATATTTTGGTGGTAGTTTTTTGCATAAATGGTGCGACCGGCAATAATTTTTTTTAATTCTTCTTCGACATAGGCACTCAAAAACTGCTCCAAAACATAAAAATAAAATTCTGCAACTTTAAAAGATATTTGCAAAATTTGATTAAAAGCTAGTGTAGTGTAGGTAAAATAAAAGTAATATAAAAATAGAAACAAAAGTTTTTTGCAGGATAACCCTTTTTATATATCACTTTTAAGCAAAAATGCCGATTTTATCGGCATTTGCTTAATGATTTTTGAAAAATTAAAATTTTTCAAAAATAAAATAAAAACTTTGCGTTTTTATTTTTACGCAAGGCGAGTAGAAATTTTTAAACAGATAAGTAAAATTTTAAAAGAGATAAGAAAAATTTTTAAATGTAATAAATTTTGAAAGTAGAAAAAATCAAAGAGCCAAAAATAAATTTTAAAAAATTTATTTTTGGCATTTATTAAAATTATGAAAGAGAAGTAAAGATTAATTCCTTACGGTTATATCCACCCTTAGAAATTTTAAATAAAATTCTGTCGAATTTTTTCAACAGTCTCCACAAAGAATTATTGCCAACAATATCAAAGGCTCTATCGTTTGCAAGAGCTTTAATTTTTTTAGCTAAATTTCCTTGATTAATTTTTTCATGCGAGTTTATTACTTCACACGCAAGTTCAAGGGTAATTCTTTCTATATCAATTAATCCAAGCATTTTAACTTCTTTATCTTCTAAAATTTTAAAATCAAAATTTGCAGTGTCTAAAACAAATACTTTTGGTTTTGTTTCATCACGACATTTTTGTGGCTCAAAATATAGCAAAAATTTATTATTCTCGCCAATATTATCAAGCCAATACGCTTCATCAACGCTATCAATAAAAGCAGTAGAGCCTTTATACTGCTTGTTATTTTCGCCATCGGTTTGCTTTTGCTGATGATGCAAGAAAACGATAGTCGCACCATTATCACGCAGAACCTTTAAATCTTGTAAATAAGCCGTAACTTCTTTATCAGAATTGAAATTTACATGGCTCATAAAATCCCTAATGCTATCAATGATAATGAGCTTTTTCGAAAAATCGTAAGTTTTTAAGCTTTTAAATATATCGCAGTGCTCAGCACCATTTAAAAGCTTGTAATTTATACGCTCATTTTCAAGCAATCTATCTACACCACGATTTTTAAGAGTTACAAGCCCATTATCGGCATCAAGATAAAAAACTTCATCTATGCTATTTTCGGCATTTAAAATATGATTAGCCAAGCAGTAAGCCCACCAGCTTTTGCCACTTCCTGCACGAGCATAAACCATTACAAGCGTTCCTTTTAATAAAAAATTTGGAATTAACCACTCTATATCAAACATTTTTGCATCCTTTCCTTGAATTTTATTGAGTTTTTTAAAATCTTTCGATATAATGCTCAAAGTTGTATTTAGTGGGGCATTTAGCCCATTTTTATTTTCAAACATTTTCATCCCCTTTTAATAAATTTCTTTCTTCTTGCCTTTTAATCCACGCATCAATAGATGATACTTTATAAAGCACTCTACGACCTATTTTTATAAATGGCAAAGGATTTGGGTCATTAGCAAAATTACCTTGTTTAGCTCTCATCTTAGCCTGAGTTGGCAGACTAAGACCAAGCAACCTTTTAAGCTGCGGCGGTGTCATATACTCTTCATTTTCAATTTCTGTGACATAAGCCATAACTAACTCCTTGTAGTGAAATTTTGATATTTTTTAATATCGATACGAGCAATGTTAGTGTAGATAAACTTATTGTGTGCTGTGGTAATTCAAAGAAATAATTAAAAGAGTAAAAGCCTAAAGTAAGGGAATAAATTTATATTTTTTAGTTTTTATAAATCATTATTTCTTTTTTAGTGAAAAATTACAATTTTTAATATTTTTAATTTGTAAATATTTTAATTAAATAATATTTTTTTATTTAACGCATTATTATTTTTTAAGCACCAAAAAGAAAAAATATAAAATCCAAAAATAAAATTCTAAAAATCCAAAAATGAGCGTTAAATTTTAATAAAATCAGCCAAAAATAAAGTAAATTTTTAGTTTAAGGAAAAAGAAACCTTAAAAATTTTACTTAAATTTTGCTTAAAAATATCATTTTATCGAACTTTGAAAGCGATTTGAAAAGTAAATAAAAAATTAACTACATACAACTTTTTAAAATTTTGGCTAAAATGCTTTTAAACACCGATAAAATGGGCTTTTGAAGCATTAAAACACTATAATAAATTAGAAAACAAATAAAAAACAATTCAGAACACTTAAAATTATGTAAAAAAAATCCATTTTAAGGGCATTTGTAAGCATTGAAAAAAGCCAAAATAACGCATATTATAAAATATTATTTTTTAAGGTTAGATACAATTTCGTAAAAAGCTTAACTATGCTGTCAGACACAATGCAGTTTTAAACTTAAAGCCATTTCAAAGCCCATTTTAAGCCTATAAATCCTATAATACCAAAAGTCGCACACCTCCACCATTTTTTTTGAATTTATCGTAAATTTTTGTGAATTTAATCCAAAAATAAGCATTTTTTAAACTTAAAAGTTATATAATCATATTTCTTTTATCGGCTGGGGTATCGCCAAGCGGTAAGGCAATTGGTTTTGGTCCAATCATTCGGAGGTTCGAATCCTCCTACCCCATCCACTCTTTTTTAAATCCTTTTTTGTCGCAGAGTAGAGCAGTGGTAGCTCGTCGGGCTCATAACCCGAAGGTCGGCGGTTCAAATCCGTCCTCTGCAACCAATTACCATTTTTAGGCACTTTGGAAGCACTAAAAACAATCTTAAATAATTCTTAATTTTACTCTTTAAATTTAGCACTTTCAAACGCCCATTTTTAGGGTATTTAAAAGCGTTAAATTTAGCCGGACAAATTTACGGAATTTATTAAATTTTCTATCGTATATTTTGATTTTTTTACATTAGCAGTAATGTATTTTTGCGTTGTCATTATATTTGTATGACCGAGCGTAAAAGATACTTGCTCCACTGGCAATTTTAAATAATTGATTGAATATGTTCCGATTAAATGCCTTATGTCGTGAAGTCTGATTTTTGGTAAATTATTTCGTTTTAAAAGAGAATTCCAAGAACGGCGTAAATCTGTAAATTTGGTATTTGTTTTAGGATTTATAAAAACAAAATCATTTGTATTTTTTGATTTTCCATATAATTCATAAAGTCTATCAAAAAGCTCATCTGACATTGAATATATCATATCTCGTTTTGCTTTGTTTATCTGACAAGGCACGATATAGGTTTTTGTTTTAAAATTTATATCACACCAACGCAAATTTAATACTTCGCTTTTTCTGCGACCGTGCAAAAGAAAAAAGAAAATATCGGCATTATAGCCTTTGTTTTCGCAAATAGCTTTTATGAATTTCTTTTGAATTTTCAAAGAGTAATCAAAATAGCGTTTATTATCAAATTTAGGCAATTCCACGAAGTCGCAAGGATTTTTATTTATAATTTCTAGTTTTATGCCGAGCTTAAAAACAACACGCAATTTTGCAAGGATATTTTTAATCGTTTTTATCTTATAGCCTTTTTTGATTAAATCGTTGCAAAGTTTTTGAATATCAATGAAATTTATATCTCTTATGTCTTTTTTGCCGATTGTATTTTTTATGTGTTTATTGTATGTATAAATATCGCTTTTTAGAGTATGTTCTCGCAAAATCAGCTCATAAAAAGAAACATAATCATCAAAAAGAGAGTTCAAAGTCATAATTAGCCTTTAAAATGGTATTTCTTTTAATCCAAAATTTGCGTAATGATTGTCTAAATAGTGCATATTGTTAGGATTTAAATATTTTTTATTTGTCGTCAAATTTGCTAAATTTCGCTTACACAATTCATTTTCAAGCAAAGCGATTTTTTGCGAATTCATATAGCTTAAATCGTAATGCAATCTTAAATCGCATAGTTCTAAATCTGTCATCTTTGCAAATGGTTTTTGTGTCCAAGATGAAAGCATTTCAGGCTCAAATTTAGCGTTTTCTTTGATATAGTTTCCGTTTTCGTCTTTTGCGAATTTAAAAGTAGAATTTTTAGGTTTGAAATTCATAGAAACTTCTTTTTTGTATTCATGTTTTAACCTACCGCAAACATAATAAAGCAAATGACCATTTTCATAAATGAGTTCTTCGCTAGTATATGGGATTGAAATAAAAATCGATTGACTTTTATAATCCCACTCGATTAAAGTGTCATCAATATCTTTTAAAATGTTTAAATTTGCGAAATCTTGCAATCCTTTTATAAAATTAATTTGTCTATAAACCCATAACGGAATCGGAGTGCGAGAGCTTAAAAAACGCCTAATTTTATGCTTTATAAACCACGCTTGAACTTCGTTTATCTCATCGGTTTCATTGTAATTTATAAAAGTTTTTGTAATATATTTCATAACATAGCCAGTAGCATTTTTAAGAGTTATTTGAAAGCCGTTAATTTCGCCGTTTTTGCATTGTTCATTTGAAAGTCTATCATTTCGCAAATTTTGCGAAGCATAGAAAATATCTTTATAAGCCTGTAATAAATAAGGAATTGTATGTTTAGGAACATAGATTAAGGCGTGAATATGCGGAACGCCGTCCTTTTTATGCGGTTCAAATGTGCGTATATATTGCATTTTTTCATTTGGATACATTCTGCGAAATCGTTTATTAAATTTGTCAAAATTGTAATTTAGAACATTTACCAAATCCCGTATATTAAAGCACTCATTAGCGTTTAATTTCGCATTTTGTTCGATAGGTAAGCTTCTTATGTCTTTTGTCGTAAAAGTGCTAAAATTACCGACTAATGCTTTTCTAAAACAGCCATTTAAAGTAATTGTCAAAAACACAGGAACAAGAGCATTTTTAACGGTTAAACTATGGATTGTATTTGTGCGATTTGCAATTTCAGCGTAATATGAATCGCTAAAATTTGCAGACTTTGAAACGCTTAAAAGCGTTTTTTCTTCACCGAAAGAGTTTATAAATTTGGCATTTTCTAAAAAATCTCTCTGTTTTTTGATTTTTGCACGAACAAAATCAAGGTCAAATTCACTTAATCCGTAACTCATATTTTAAGCTTTATTTAATAGTGAGAGTTTTTTATTAAATTGACAAGGGGCGTTCTTTTCGCTCCTGCGTACAGATTCGCAGTCGCTCAAAGAAACGCCCAAAAGCCAAAAACCTTTTTTTAAATTCGTGCTTATCATCTTAATTTACTTCTATTGTCAAAGTTATAATATTTGTGCTTTTATAATCTTGCTCGATCGAAAACAAATATTTCAAAATAGGTATATCTTTTAAAAGCGGTATGCCATTACGCTTTGAATATTCGACATTTTTATTTATACCGCTTAAAACCAAAATTTCGCCACGCTTTAAGCTATAATTTGATTTTAGCTCCTTTTTGCTTGTGCGTGGCGTTAAAGAGCTATTATCGATAATATCTTCAACGACCAAATCCAAATCAAAATCAACCATATTTTCTAAAACAACAGGGCGAATTTTGATTTTAAGGCCAACATCTTTATAATCGTAAGTTGTTTGCGTTGTAGTGCCGTTATTCGAGTAAGACGAAGTATTTCGTAAATATGGAATATTTTCAACAGAGCTAAAAAACACTTCTTTTCCACTTTTTGCAACCAAAAAAGGGCTTTGCTTGATTGTAGTTACGCCGTTTTGTTCGAGTAGTGATAAAACGCCGTAAAAGCCTTTTTTCTTATTTGTTATGATATTTGTTTCAGCAGTAAATGGCATAGTTATCAAATTTATAAAATAGTTTAAATCGCTATGAGTTACAAGATCGCCGAGCGAATTTATGTGAGTTCCTAAATCTCTGTAATCATTTGTATTTGTTTCAAGTATGGTAAGCTTGAAATTTACCTGTTCTAGCTTTTTATCAGCAATTTTTGAAAACTCTAAAATTTCTGAATATTCTTCATCATCAGCCATAAACACCGCCGAATTTGTAGAACTTATATAAGTTGTGTTTGTATCGATACGAGCTGAAATAATTCCGCTTATATCGTTAAATGAGTTGTTTTCAAGTGGCAAATAACGAAGCTTTTTATCAGTAAAAGTTACATTTTCATCATTTTTTGGAACGACATAGTAAAAATCATCGGTTAAGATGAGTTTTAAACCTTTGCTTTCTATTGCCTTGCGAAAATGACCGATTTTAATATCCGAGTTTTTAGAAGTGTAGAAATAGTAATTATTCGCTTCTATCTCATCGCTTATCAAAATATCGGTTTTAGAATTTTCACTCGCCAAATTTGCAAAATCTAACAAATTAACTTCTATCTCTTTTGCGTTTGTCAGAGCCATACAAAAGGTTATTATCAAAAAGACTTTTTTCATTTTTCTCTTCCTTTTTTAAGTTTTCAAAAACAGGCTTTTTAAAGCCAACTATATAAATCAAAACGCCTTTACTCATAGCTTTTCTTTTTGCAAATTCAGGCGGAGAGCGAGAAAGCAAAAAGGAAAGATAAGATAAATCAAATTTTTCGTATTTGTCGCTTATTTTGCAGGTTTCGTAATAACACCTAACTTCATAAATGAAAGGTAAAATTTCATTTTCTTTTTTTTCTTCTTTTATAGGTTCTTGTATAGTTTGGGTTTGAATTTGTTTTATAGGTTCTTCTTTTATTTCTTCGTTTTTAGGACTTAAAGTTTTAATATAAAGATTAAAAGCAACAAAAGTAATAAATGCTAAAATCAAAGCCAATGCAAAGAATTTAACAACAATACTTGAACCTTTTGTCTTTTCTCCTGCAACATACATTTTAAAGACTTCATCAATTGCAGGAAGAGTAAAGCCACCGCCTTTAATGAGATCAACGCCGTTCATTTTATAGCTTGAAAATTGTTGATAACGAAAGCGAGAAGTTATAAGTCTTCTTGCAGGTTCAACGGCTTTATAAAAGTATTCAGCGACGGCTTTATATCCTGTATCGATTAAACTTAAATCTTGCGTTATAAGCCAAATATCTTGATATAAATGAGCATGATAAGTAAGCCACCAAGTCAAAATGTCATCTTTTTTTGTAAAAAAGTTATGTGCTTCATCAATAACGATTAAAGCGTGATTTATGCGAAATTCATCGGCTTTTAAATTTAGCTCCGTATCATTCGCACCAGCCTGATACAAATCATAAAGAAGCGAAAGATTATATTTAAAATCATCTACTTTTAAAAGCTCGATTTTATCGCTTTTTGAAAAATCGAATTCATTTATATTTGTATAGCAAATTTCATATTTATTTTTTGGCGGTTCTTTTGCGAAAAACGATTTTTTAGGCTCTTTTACGAAATTTTCCCAAATTTTATAAACAGCTAAATAAGTTTTTCCACTTTTTGGAATACCTGTAAGATATGAAATAGCCATTAATCAATCCTTGAAATAAATAAATCAGTAAGAGCAGTTTTAAATTTATCAACAAATTTAATAACTATTTTTAAGGCAAGTAAGGTAATCAAAGTAAAAAATATAGGTTTAAATAAACTCCAAGCATCACTAAACGCATCAATTATACCGAGCGAACAAAGAACAGAAAAGAAAAGCGAAACCATATCATCACTTGAAGCCATACGAGAATTCATAAAATCAAGCAATGAATTTACCTGTGTTAAAGCAAAATAAACAATGCCGATAATAGAAGCGTAAAAAGCAACAACGAAACCAAGCATAAAAACGCTAATAGTAAGCATTACACCAAAGCGAACAACGGCAGAAGCCCATTTTTTAACAAAAGAACCAAAAAATCCGATAATAGCTAAAACAGGCATTAAATCAACCTTGTAACAAATTTAAAAATAGAAATGCTGAAAATAGTTACAAAAAGAGCGTAAAAAGTAAGATATAAAACGCTTTTAACTTTGTCTGTAATTTCGCATAAATTTACTTCAACAGGAATTCTTTTATTTGGCAATTCAAAATAAAACACTCTTCCGCAATTACCGCCACAAGATGAACGAAAATCACTTAAACCGCCTTTTTTAATCGTATCATAAACGCCGATTACGCTACCTTTTGCGTCATCAAACATACCAGTAATTTTATTTATTCCGTTGCTTACAGCATTATTTAAATCATCAATTCCGCCGTAATCTACATTACATTCATCGCCTTTACATTCGCCGTCGTCATCGCCTGTATCATCGCTTGGGGGATTATCGCCACCGCTTGGAGTAACTTCATGTCCGTTAGGGTCATTATCATTGTTATTATTTCCGCCATTGTTACTACCGCCAGTAGAACCACCGCCACCGCCAGTATTGCCACCAGTAGAACCACCGCCACCACTTGGCGGATTTGTATTGTTATTGTCTTGTGGATTACAAATTTCAGGGTGTTCTTTGCAGTAATCATATTCAGGACCGCCACCACCACCTAAATTACCACTTGAACTACCGCCACCAGTGCTATTATCATCATCATCATTGTTGTTATCGTCGTTATTATTTCCGTTATCACAAGTAGTGCCACCGTCGGGGCAATCGTTATCTGTGTTTTTGATTGTGTCATCAATATAGCAAAAATCTAAATCTAAATTTAATCTGCCATTTTCACATTCAATATAACACCTATCGCCTGAATTTTCTT
>JAFUFY010000086.1 GCA_017469645.1 Campylobacter sp.
AATTTAATCTGGCTTTGCCACTCGCTGTCGATCAATGTCTCAAAAATTTCCAAAGGACCCTTTCGCCACGGGCGTAAATCTCTTGCTAAATCATAAATTTGCTGTTTAAATTCAGTGTCTGCGTTTTGATTAAAAATTCTTACGACATCGCCAAAATCCAAATTTGCGTCCAAATTTGGCAAATTTTCAATTTTTTTTAAAAGTTCGGTTTGTATTTTGTCAAATTTCATAAATTTATCCTAAAATTTTTGTGTTATACTAGCGTTTTTTAAATTCCAAAAAGGTTAAAAATGCAAAAAGTTATGAGTTATTTTAGGCAAATTTGCGAGATCCCACATTTAAGTTATGAAACCGAAAAACTGCGCGATTTTTTAGTGGAATTTGCAAAAAAGCACGAATTTAGCGTAGAAGTTGATAACGCAGGAAATATTTATGTCTGCAAAGGTGAGCCAAAAATTTGCCTGCAAGCGCATTATGATATGGTTGGAGTAGGACTTGCGCCGCAAATCGAGCTAGTGGAGCAAGATGGCTTTTTAAGTGCAAAAAATTCATCTTTGGGTGCCGATAACGGCATAGGCGTAGCTATAATAATGGCAATGATGAGCGAGTTTGAGAACTTCGAAGCAGTCCTTACAAACAACGAAGAAGTGGGGCTTTGGGGCGTTAGAGAATTTAGTCGTGAAATAAAAAGCAAAAAAATGCTAAATTTAGACAGCGAAGATGAAAATGAAGTCATAATCGGGTGCGCAGGAAGTGCCGAAATTCGCGCTCTTTGCGACAGCGCGCGCGAGAAAAAAAGTGGCTTTTGCTATGAGATTTTTATCGATGATTTTCCAGGCGGTCATAGTGGAATCGAAATTCATAAAAACCTGCCAAATGCGATTAAATTTTTAGCCGAATTTGTCGCTAAAAACGGCGGTAAAATCGCCAAATTTAATGGCGGCGAAAGGGCAAATTCAATCCCCGCAAAAGCTAGTGCGACTGCAATTTTTAAAAATGAAATTTCAAATTTTCCAAATTTTATTAAACATAAATTTTTAGGGTTTAAAGAGTGCGAAATTTATGAAAATTCGGACAAAATTTTAAATCTCATTTGCGAATTTAAACAAGGCGTTAGGGATTTTAACGATGATTTAGGCTTGCCTGGGGCTAGCATAAATTTATCTTTGGCTGGTGAAAAAAACGGCAAATTTGAACTTTTGTTTTACGCTAGATCGATGAGCGAAAAGGGCTTAAAAGGTGTGAAATATCAAACCAAAATGTTGGCTGAGAATTTTGGCTTGGAATGCGTTTTTGGCGAAACTAGCGAGCCGTGGCAACCACAACGAAGCGAATTTAGCGAATTTATCTTAAAAAATTTGCAAAAATTTGTGCCAACTGCGAAGCTTGGTGCCGTCCATGCCGGATTAGAGTGTGGCGTTTTTATCACAAAAGATAGCGCTATACAGGCAGCTTCGATTGGCCCAAATATCACTTCGCCGCATAGCACGCATGAAAAAGTCGAGCTAAAATCTGTCGAAAAAATCCTAAACGCTGTGCGAGAGATAATGGCTAAGCCTGTTTTTTAAACACCCAAATTTTGCTTAGCAAATATCCAGTGATAGTATAAATCGCACCTGAGATGATTTGCGAAATATATGGATTTACGCCAAATTTCAAACAAATTTTTAGCGTGATAAAATTTAGGCTCCACGCAATCAGCATGGAGCCAACGAATTTAAAAAATTCGGCTAAATTTGCTTTTTTGGAAGCTTGTTTGCTTTGGAAGGTAAAAATTTTATTCATCACAAACGAAAAGCAGATTCCAACTGCGTAACCTATGATGTTTGAAATCTCTGGGCTAAACCCACGCCCCATTAGTAAAAAGATTAGCCCAAAGCCGACAATCGTATTTAAAACTCCAACGAGCAGGTATTTTATGAGTGTCATTTTTTAGATAACTCTTTTAAATCAAGTAAAAATCGTTGTGAGAATTGTCTAGTATTTTTATTGAAAAAACTTATATAAATTTTTTCTATATCGTTTGGATCTGCATTGGAAAAGCCTAAGATATAGTAGAATTTATTTCCGATTTTTTTGAAATCATCAAGATTTTTATCTACTGCTATATTGCCTATATTTTTAAATATTGTTTGGATTGATAAAATCGTATTGTCTTTATCTTCTATAAAGTTTGATATATCTTGATTGAATTCAAAAATCACCCCGTATATACCATAATCTTTTTTACGCATATCTTTTGATATGGAGAGCGTTAAGCTATTTTGTAAATTTTCTAAATTTGCTTCAAAGATAGCTTCTTTATATTTAATCATACTTTTTTCAAATTTAATATCAAATGTTGTAGATATTTTTGTATATGTTACTACTATGCAGTTATTTTCATAAACTTCGAATTTATTTAGTTTTGTGTTTATGGTTTTTGTCGGTTTTTGATTTTGTGGCATACATTTTGTAGCTTTGATGTTTTTAGCTCTATGCATCGAGTTAAAAAAGTCAGAGAAATTTGCTGCTGAATTACCACTTAATGGAATATAATCAACCATATTCAAAATTGCTGGATGAAATCCTACATTGTTATTGATTGATACTCTTTTTTTTCTAAATGTAGAATACAAATTTTCATCTGCTATTTGGATATTATAATTTTTATTTTGAAAGTTGTTTTCTAAAAAGCTGATTGTCTGATTTATCCTAAAATCAACATATTCTGTTTGTATTATTTTTGCGTTTATATAGACTGTGCTGATTATAATTAGATTATAAATAAATACAAATATATATATTTTTGAAAGATAATTAAAATGTTTTATTTTTATATTTGTAATAGTTATCAATAATACCGCAACAAAAACGCCAGTTCCACAAAAAAATCTTGGTAGCCAGTTTAGATTTAAAAGCAGATAATACAATCCAAAAGTAGCAAAAAAACCGAAAAATAGAAAAAATAAAATCGAAGCTATCGATACTAAATAGTTAATTTTGCTTTCTAAAAATTTTATGACTAAAAATAAAACGCAAGATATAAAAAATAGATATTTTATAATATGTGTTCCTATCCAAATATCCATAAGGTATATATATCTATTTGCCATCCACATAAAATCTTTAAAAGAACTAATTAATTTTTCCATATTATAATCAGCATACCTGGTGGCATAACTAGAATTTTCTCCTAGTTGAATAAAGATAAATTTATAAATCAAAACAGAAATAATAAAAGCTAAGGCACAAACAAAAATAAATTTCAAAATTTGCTTTAAACCTGCCTTTTGAAGTATTAAATTTAGTGTGATAAACATAGATAAAACTATATAAATTCCGTTGTTTGCTTGGTATAAATTCCACATACAAAGCAACAAAATAACAGAAGCCATAAAAAATACAAAAAGTCTTTTTGCAAATAAAAATGGTAAAATAGTGCAAAGCGTAGCTAGTGCCATATAAGGGCTATCAAATTTAAAACTTATACATTCTAGGTAAAAAGGGCTTAATCCAACAGTGGCAGAAGCCAAAAGCCCCCAATACGAAATCTTTTTATTTACGATTTTTACCAAAACAAGTGAGGCTATACTTAAAAACACAATAGCTATTAGCTGTGTAAGCGGAGATATATATAAAATTTTCTGATAGTTCATATTAAAAATATATGATAAAATTTCAGATAAATATCTATGAACTGTTGAAAAACCAGTATATGAATATAAAAGTCTAGATTGATCGTCTAATGTTAAGGCGTCGGTGATTAGAAATTTAAAAAATCCTATAAAATAAAGTAAATATACAAATCCAAAATGTTTTAAGAAATTTTTATCTTTAAAAAACGAGCGAGTTATAGCCAAAAAATATATATAACTCCTAGATTTATTAGTCTGTTTTATTTTTACAATATTTTTATTTGATATATTGCTATTTTGTTCATTTAAAAATCTGTCTAGTTTTCCCATAACATATCCTTATCTAAATTCTATTTCAAAGCAGTTATTATCATAGACTTCGATTTTATGAAATTTTGTTTCAATTACCTTTTTTGCCTTTTCGTTTTCTTTTTTACAAGTTTTAGCTCTTGTAACTATAATATCTTTTTGTCTAAGTTGATATACGCTTTGAGCATCTATTTGACTAGTTAGTACACTAATCAAAGGTAAAACTTTACTATATACAGCATTATAATATGGTCTTTGTCTTTTAGATTTAATAAAAGTTGTATATTTTTCTTGTTTATCTGGTGGTAATAAATGTTCTAAATCGCTTATCATTAATTCTATTCTATATTGATCAAATTTTTCCTGTGCATCAAGCGCATTGGCGTAAGCAGATGATATAGTTATTAAAGAATATGATATATAAAATATTAAGCATTTTGATATAAAATTTAAAAATTTTTGTCTATGTAGTGTTGCTCTGATAGTAACGATAGCAAAAAAAGCACCAATTTGAGCTATTGCCCTTGGGTGATAATCAAAATTTTTTAAAATAATAAAAGATCCATATGAGCCGAAAATACCGATTGATAAAAATATCGAAATAAATAAAAAGGCTACTAAAAAATTTATTTTCCTTACTTGAAACATAGAGATAGC
>JAFUFY010000087.1 GCA_017469645.1 Campylobacter sp.
GCTTGCCATAACAGCCCCGCCAAGCCCGTCTCTGCCTGTTTTTGAGCCTACATAAATGACCGAATTTCCCACGCCTTCTGCCTTGCCGTAAAAAATTTCGTCGCTTTTAACAATCCCCAAAGCAAAGGCATTTACCAAAATATTTCCGTTAAAACTGCTATCAAATGTCGTTTCGCCACCTATCGTAGGGATTCCCATGCAGTTGCCATAGTGTGCGATACCGCTAACTGCGCCTTTGACTAAATATCTTTGATAGCGATTTGTTTTGGAATTTCCCACGACATCGCCAAAACGAAGCGAATTTAGATTTGCTTCAACTCTTGCGCCCATTGTGAAAATATCGCGCAAAATTCCGCCTACACCTGTGGCTGCGCCTTGAAACGGCTCGATGTAGCTAGGGTGATTGTGGCTTTCCATTTTAAAAACAGCAGCCATGCCACCGCCAATGTCGATAACTCCTGCGTTTTCGCCGGGACCTTGTATAACCCATGGAGCCTTGGTCGGAAAGCCGTTTAGGTATTTTTTGCTTGATTTATATGAGCAGTGTTCGCTCCACATAGCCGAAAAAATGCCAAGTTCTAGCAAATTTGGCTCACGCCCTAGAATTTCAAGTATTTTTGCGTATTCGTCTTCGCTGATTTTGTGTGCTTCGATAGTTTTCTTATCCATTTTTAGCCTTTTTTGGAATTTATAAAAAATAAAAAAATATAATACCCAAAAATAGCTTTAAATTTGATTTTGTGATTATTTTATTAAAATCGCAAATTTAAAAAAGCGAAAGCTTTTTTAAATTTGCAACCTTGTAAAGCGTTGTCGGGGGTAAGGGGGTTGCAGGGGGAAAGGGGAGCGACTTCGCAATTCAAGCCCCCTTTCCCCCTGCAAAGCAACTTTCTGAGTAACTAAATTTAAAAAATGATAACAATGCCAAATTCGATTGAATTTTTAAATTTGCAAATTCGCATAGTGGTTATTTTGGCTTTTGCTCTGCTACGCTTCTCTTCGCAAGAAACCTGCCACGCACTTTGTGCGTGTCATCGCTTCGCTTGTTTTGGCGATTGCCACACTCGCTACGCTCGTTCGCAATGACAATAGATACAAGCTGTAAATTTATAAAAAAATTTGTTTGATTTGTCATTGCGAGACCACGAAGTGGTCGTGGCAATCGCCAATATTAAAATAACAATAATGTGAATTTGTAAATTTTGAAGAATTTAGTAAATGATTAAATTTTCTAAATTTGAAAAAATAGTCTGTAAATTTAACCACTGGCGATTGCTTCGTCGCTTCGCTTCTCGCAATGACAATGGAAAGAATTTTATTTAATTTGTCATTGCAAATTTGATTATTTCCCCAAGCAAAAATTTGAAAACATTTCATCTAAAATTTCATCTCTATCAAACGGGCGAGAGATAGAAGAAATTTCTTTTATGGCGACATTTAATTCAAAGGCAAAAATTTCAAGTTCGCTTTCATTTAACTTTTCCTTTGCCCTTTGTATCGCATTTACGGCATTTTTACAAGCGATTATTTGGCGATTTGAGCTAAGCATAAGTCCGTCAAAATTTTGTGAATTTAGATACTCATTTAGCGAATTTATAAGCTCGTCCGTGCCAAATTTAGCTGAAATTTTTATAGAATTTGGCAAATTTTTACTGAATTTTTGCTCTAAATCACTTTTATTTATGATATAAAAAACCTTTTTATCTTCATCTTTTAAAATTTCTAAAATTTTCTCATCTTCGCCGTCAAATTCGCTACTTCCGTCAAAAACTGCTAATATAATATCGGCTTCTTTTACAGCCTTTATGGAGTGCGAAATACCGATATTTTCTAAATTTGAAGCCCCGTTTCGAATTCCGGCTGTATCTATAATGCGGATTATATGAGTGCCGATTTTAAGGCTTTCTTCTATGCGATCCCTTGTCGTGCCTGCTTCGTCGCTGACAATCGCCCTTTCGTAGTTTAAGAGTGAATTTAAAATACTACTTTTGCCGACATTTGGTTTGCCGATGATTGCGACTTTAAAGCCTTCGATTAGCCCTTTTCTTTGTTCGCTAACTTCAGCGATTTTGCTTAGTTTGTGCGAGTTTTCATCTAGCATTGCGCTAGTTTTTTCTAAAATATCGCTTGGCAAATCCTCTTCGGCATAATCAATGCAAGTCTCCACAAAAGCCAGTGTCTTAACAAGCTCCGAGCGCAAGGTTTCGACATAGTTTTTAAGTTCGCCGTGCAGATTTTTAGCTAGAATTTTTGTTGCGCTTTCGCTGCGTGAATTTATGAGAGCTTGAATAGCTTCTGCTTTGGTTAAATCCATTTTGCCGTTTAGATAGGCTCTTTTGCTAAACTCACCCGGGCTTGCAATTCTAGCACCTAAATTTACAAGCTCGTCGATGATTAAATTTGAAATCACCAAACCGCCGTGCGTGTGAAATTCGACGACTTCTTCGCCTGTAAAACTAAATGGGGTTTTAAAATAAATCACAATGGCTTCATCGATAAATTCGCCGTTAGCATTTTTTATCTCGCAAAGTGTCGCGTAACGGGGTTTTAGAGAATTTTTATTTATAAGTTTTAGGGCAAGATTAAGCGAATTTGCACCGCTTAATCTCACTATGGATATACCGCCTGTGCCGTGCGCTGTGGCGACGGCAACAATATCATCATTCATTGCTGTTGTCGTTTATGACTATGATTTTTCCGTTTTTGGCACTTTTTACGCCGACATATTTTTCCGGAAATTCAGCCCTTAATCTATCTACCGCAAATTTTACCAAAGCGCCGTCATAAGGCTTAGTATAAGCCTTTCCTGCTGTTTTTACCTTTTCGATAACACCACTTAAATACTCATTTAAAATTCGCTCTTGGTTTTGCAAAAATTCAGAAATTTCTAGGATTATCGAAAGATTGTATTTTATGCTAATCCAGTTATAAATCATATACGAAAGTGCCTTGTAGCGATAACCTTCTTTGCCGATAAGAAGAGCTGCATCTTCGCCGTCAAGCTTGATATAAACATTTTCATCATCGTATTTTTTCACTTCGACGACACTTACGGCAAAATCACTCGCGCTTAAAAGTTCGCCAAGTTTAATCTTAATCTCTTCTAAAACTTCATCGCTAACTTGCGATTTTGGCTTTCTTTCTTCTTTTTTGCGTGATTTTTTCGCAGGTTTTGGGGCGATTGCTTCTTCGCTATTTTGAGTTTTTAAATTTTGCGATTGCGAATTTTCCAAATTTGATGAATTTTCTAAATTTTGAGCTGAATTTTGGCTCGAATTTGCTTCTTTGTTTTCGCTTTTTTTAACTTTTTTATGCTGTTTTGCTTCTGCGTTTTCATGCGAATTTGGCTTTTTTCTAGGATTTTTTTGTTTTTTCTCAAATTTTTCCTTTTCGCCTTCAACCTTAACTTCTATAATCGCATTTTTACTAAATAATCCAAAAAGTCCGCCGCTTGGGTGTTGGATAACTTTTATATCAAGTTCGGTTATAGAACAATTTAGTTTTTCGGCGGCTTGTTTATATGCTAGTTCTAAATTTTTAGCTTCTATCTTCATTATGTTTCTCCGCTGCCAATTTTTTTTGTTTGTCAAAAAGTTTATTTATCGCGTATTGTTGCACGATTGAGGCGATATTGTTGATAGTCCAATACAGCGTAAGACCTGCCGGAAATGTCGCAAACAAAAATGTAAAAATCAAAGGCAAGAATTTCATAACCTTTTCTTGCATAGGGTCGGTAAATGTCGTAGGCGTGATTTTTTGTTGTAAAAACATTAAAATACCCATAGTTATCGGTAGGATAAAAAACGGATCTTTAATCGATAAATCTTGAATCCATAAAACCCACGGTGCGCCTTTTAGCTCGATAGCATTTAATAAAACTCGATAAATCGCAAAAAACACAGGAATTTGCAGTAAAATCGGCAAACAACCACCCATTGGGTTTGCTCCGTGTTTTTTGTAAAGTTGCATCATTTGAGCTTGAAGTTTTTGCGGTTCATTTTTGTATTTTTCTTGAAGCTCTTTCATTTTTGGCGCTAAATCTTTTAGCTTATTCATCGACATCATACCTTTGTAGCTCAAAGGGAATAAAATCAAACGAATAATTAGCGTTAAAATCACAATCGCCCAACCCCAGTTGCCGATATAATCGTGCAACGCACTTAAAAATTTAAACATAGGCCTAGCGATAAAAGTAAACCAACCATACTCAATGACATTTGTAAGTTTGCTATCAATGCTATTTAGCGTTTTATACTCTTTTGGTCCGATATAGCCACCGGCGTTAAATTCGCCGTTACTTTTGGCAAAAACCTGCGTAATATCGTCTTTTGAAGTAAGCACGAGACTTAAATCATTTCCGTTTGTGTAGAAAAATTTTGTATAGTATCTATCAGAAACTGCTGCTATATTTGCGTTATTTATGACTTCGTTTGATTTTACATCGCCGTCTTCAAAAATAGCCAAACTCTCGTCTGCATTTCGCACCAAAGCACCATGAATAGTGTATCCATCAATGACTTCGCTAGGACGGCTTCCTGGGCTTATATAAAAAACTGCATTTTTGCTTAAATTTACTTTTATATCGTAGTTTCCGTTAGGATAAAATGTCAAATTTTTTGTAACTACAATATCGCCTAAATTTTGAGTTAAAACCAAATTTACTGAGCCATTTGTGGCGTCTAAATTTGATGCAGTTGCCGTATAAGGTGTAGCAAACGCAAGATTGTTTAAATTTGCATCTTCAAAGCGAATTTCAAGCGGCAACGGCGACATATCTGCTTTAATCAAATTTATCGCTTCGCCGTTATTGTTTTTATATTTTTCTTCTTTTAAAACAAAAGAATTTATCCGTCCAAGCTCGTCAATACTTAAATCTGCTTTTTGTGTGGCGATTTTTACGATAGGCTCTTTAACTACCGCGCTTGTTGTAGGCGCAGGAGTTGCCGAACTTTGAGAATTTGAATTTTCCACCTTTGGAGCTGCATTTTGAGTTTGAAGTGCTGTTTTATTTGCTTCTAATGCCTGAGCTTCTCTGATTTTTGAAAGATAAAAATGATCATAGGCTATAAAAAATATAAAGGCAAGTGCCAAAGCCAAAACCAATCTTTTTTGAGCTGAATTATCCACTAAACTTCCTTTTATATAATTGATTTTACAACGAAATATCTGTTTTTTCCGTTTGGGATCAACCAAAAATTCGGTTTTTTTACGCTAGTTTTTGAAAAAACGCTAATAGGCGAAAAATTCGCCTTTATAATCGGATAATCAATCCCGCCCTTGAAAAACTGATTACATTTTAAAATCCGTAAAATTGTCGCAAAAAATGCGCCAAAAAAACTATTATGTTTAAATTGCCAAAGCGAATACTCCGAACAACTCGGATAATGTCTGCAAGATGCCGGTAAAATAGGCGAAATAAAAAGCTGATAAAATCTTACAAATTTAATAAAGATAAATTTCATTTAACACAACCGATTTTTTTAAACGACCATCTCAAATTTTTCTCTATTTTATCAAAACTTACATCTTGTGTAATCTGTTTTTTGGCTATCAAAATGTAAGTTCCGCTTGCTAAATCGTCTTTTATATTAAAAAAAGCGGCTTTTAAAAGCCTTTTGGCTCTGTTTCTTACTACCGCTTTACCTACTTTTTTGCTTACGACTACGGCTAAATTTTTATTCTCGCTAGCCAAAAAATAAACAACTGCGGTTTCGCAGTGCCATTTTTTGGCGTTTTTGTAGATCTCGGCAAAAATCTTGCTATCGCTTATAGGAGCGAATTCACCTAAGCAGCCAATCTTTTTCTGCCTTTTGCGCGTCTTGCGTTGATAACTTTGCGACCATTTTTAGTCTTCATTCTAACGCGAAATCCGTGTGTTCTCTTTTTAGGAGTTACATGCGGTTGATATGTTCTTTTCATGATTTTCCTTTTTCACAATATAAGAGTTGGATTTTATAAAAAAATTGCTTAAAAATCGGTTAATAAATAATTTAATCAGATTTTTAATATTAAGTGATAAAATAGCATTTGTTAAACTAAGATTACAAAAAGGAATTTGCTATGAGATCTATCAAATTTAGACTTTGGGATTATGCAAATAAAAAATTCTTAGGCAACTGGGAAAAGGAAAATTTTTATCTTGACATCGATAACGGCGTGGTTTATAAGCTAAAAGGCTACACTAGAAAAGGTTTTTTTCTAAGATACAAAAAAGAAGAGCTTGAACCGCTAAAATCGATTAAAATTTCTCAATCAACAGGTATGTTTGACAAAAACGGCAAAGAAATTTTCGAAGGCGACATCGTAAAAAACACAAATCAAACGAGCATGGCATTTAACGATGTTTCAGCCGTGCTATATAACGAAGTCATCGGCGGATTTACCGTTTATTTTAAAGATATAGAACAATACAAAATGCTAGGAAGTTTCGATAGTCTCGAAATAGTCGGAAATATCTACGAAACCCCTGAATACAATGAAAATTTAGAATAACAAAAGGAAATCAATGAGTAAAATTTTAGGAATTTATCTGTTTTTACTAGCCGCTTTAATCGGCATAGAACTCTCTCTTGGCGCATTTGTCGCCCCAACCATATTTTTCCCACAAAGTTTTTTAGGTGATGGCGTTTTAAGCCACTTTCAAAGCGGTCAGCTTATGACACAAATTTTTTTAAAATATAACAAAATTCTTATGATAATCACGGCGATTTCGTTTATTTTTGAAATGGTAAATTTCAACAACAACAAATCACAAAATTTCAATTTTCGCTTTTCAACTTTGATGTTAGCCGTGCTAAATTTGATACTTATGGTGCTTTTCGTTTTGGTTTTTACAGACTACATAGTCGAAGCGCAAAAAGCAGGTGCAGCCGCCACGCAAACAGCCGAATTTGCAAAAATTCACAAAGGTAGCGAATGGACGATGAAATTTATGATAATCGCACAAACAATTCTATTTTTTATGAAATTTCCACGCTCAAATTCGGCAAATTCTAGCCAAAATTCGGAGCAAAAATGAAATTTAGAGTTTATTTTGAAGATACCGACGCGCAAGGGATTGTTTATCACTCAAACTATATAAAATTCTGCGAACGCGCTAGAAGCGAAGCCTTGCTTAGAGCAAGGCTAAATTTGGATAAATCAAAATATATGGTTGTTGCAAATTTAAGCGCGAAATTCGTTCGCCCTGCCAAATACGGCGACATAGTAGAAGTGCGAAGCAAAACGCTCGAAATCGGCAAAGCAAGTGCTATCTTCGAGCAGAAAATTTACCGCCTTGAAGACATCGACGGAAATAAATTCAACGAGCTTTTATTTAGTGCAGAGATCACAATCGCATATTTGCAAAACGGACGAGTTACAAAATTCGAACCTGAATTAATCGAATTTTTTAAGAAATTTTGAGCATTAAGCCGAAATTTTAGATTTTCGGTGGGCAAGGATGCCCACCATACGAAGCTTTACCGCCTACGCACTATGAGAAAATTTCTTTTATTTCTTTATCGTATCCTAAAAATGGAGCAAAAAGCATTGTTTTTTTATCGTTCATTTTCAAATACATAATGCCTGTGCCTAGCAAATTCTCTGCTCCGTTCTCGCCTATAATCAATCTTGATTCCTTTGAAGTAGCGGCAAACATTGCGATTCTTGTAGGAAAATGTTTCATTAAATTTAAAGAGTAACCCCATAAAGCTCCTGCTAAACTAGAAAATATTATAAAAATTCCAGCCGCTGCACCTTTTTCGGCTAATATTTCTAGTGATTTTTGCGAATCTTCATTATAAAACGCACTATTTTCACAAAACAAATTCCCATTATCTTCATCAATCATAACAACTATATTAGCAAACGGCTTGGTAAGTTCGCTGTTTTTTTTAACACCATTTTTATCAAAAATTTTATATCTGTTTTTCATCTCTTGTAAAATTTTTTTGATAATCTCGTGCGTTATTTGTGGCTCTTTTACTACTTTTTTGTTAGAAATTTCACTTAAATTTACTAAATTTTCATAAATTTCAAAGTCATATCTATACTCTGGTTCGATAAAAATAAATTCTATATTTGAATTTAGTTTTGCAATAGAGATTATAAAGTTGTTTAAAAGCACAGTTTTTCCGCTTCCGGGAACTCCTGCTATAAAAATATGCCCGCAATCAACTAAATTTAAAAAATATGGCTTATTTTCCATATCTCTACCGCAATATACCGCAATATCATATTTTTTATCATTTTTACTTAAATCAGCTTCAAATTCTGTTTTTCCTAATACTTTCCGACTATTTTCATCTTGTGCCAAATACAGATAAAATATCATCACTTCGTCACTTATTTCTTCAAACATAACTTCAAAATCACGCCTTAAAAATGATATTTCTTCTTTTAGTTTTTCATAATCTTCTTTGCTCTTTATACGAATTTTATAAATTTTATACCTGAATATGTCTTTGATTTCTACAATTTCAATGTTTAAATTTTTGTTTTTGAAATATTTTTCACTGAATTTTATACTCATATCCAACCTTCATCTAATATTGCATCTTTGTATTTCGAAAAATCTGTTATTCGGTGGCGTTCGTTCGTTACTTCGATATAACAACGACCCCCGAATAATTCTTTAACTTTTTCTACATTATTTACCAAAACTTCGTCGCTTTGGGATACAAAGACTGCCATCGGAACTGTAGTTGTCGGATCGAACTCGTAGTTATACGATTTTCTCTCTGCGATGAAATCGTAGTTTTGCGGGTCGAAACACGGATTGAAAAGAACCAAATCACTATATTTTTTCTCAGCAAGTGCTCTGGCATAATAGCACCCAAGCGATGAAGCGATTATTTTATACTCGTCTTTTTCTGGAAGTTGTGCTAATAAATTTTGATAGTTTATTTCGAAATCCGCCCTGCTGTCCCAGTCCAAAACCTCGACCTCAATCCCTAGTTTTTCGATATTTTTCGCGGTTTGTGCGCCTGTCGAATTATATCCGTGGATGTAAAAATATTTTGTGGTATCGCTTTGGGCGATATAACACTCGCTCAATTTAATTTTTTGTTTTGCTTTTAGTTTTTTAACATTTTTTATCATTTTTCTATTTTTTGTCTCCGTAGGATTGGGTATTTTTTCTCACCAATTTCTTTGCATTTATTGAATTTTATCATTTTATCCTTTAATTAACCATTGCGGTAAGCAAGGAAGCCCACCCTACAACTTTCAATCTATTCTATTTCATTAAAAGTTTTTAGTAATTTCTCAACTTTTTCTAAATCCCCGTCATTTCCCCAAATTTCAAAAAATTCTTTTATTAAATTTTTTGTTCTATTTGTTATGGTTTCTTCGTCCCAAGTATCAGCATTTTTAATATCATTGCTGATATTTAAATTTGCATATTTTTTAAAACTTTCACTTTTTTCTTGCCACGATTTATTTCCAAAATGTGAATTTAAACTTTGTGGAATTAGTGTCATATTTCCGATTTGATAAATCAATTCGTTTGCTTTATTTTTATCATTTTCACAAATTTGCGACCAATTTTTTTCCCAGCCTTGTGGCATTACATGTTCTAATGTATATTTTTCATACGATAATAAAGAAGAATCGTGCTTTGAAGTTTGTTTAGATAATTCTATAAAATATAAAACCAATGTTGCCCTACTATTGTCTAATATCTTAAACTTTCCGCTTACTTCTTTTCCTTTCAAAGTTGCCACTATTTCATTTACGCTTGGAGTATCAAATTTGCTTAAAATATCTTTTAGCGTTTTATCGTCCTTTAAATCTTTTACATTTTCTGCTACTACATTTCCAAAAGATTTTATATGCTTTCTACTGATATACTGCCTAATGGCAAGTTTTTCTATTTCTTTAAAACATTTATTAATAGTTTCTCTGTCTATCTCGTTTTTGAATTCACAAATTTTTAATTTCACAATCAAAGGAACAAGACTTTCATAGTCTGTTGCGTTAATAACATGCATAAGCCTTTTTTCATAGTCTTGCGACTTTATATTATCGTCATTTCTAACCCAAGCTAAATTTTGATATATAGTTGCGTATAATTTTATTTCATCTAATAAATCTTCAACTTCATTAAAATTTTTACTTTCAATATATTTTTTATACACAAAACCCAAATCATCTCTTTTATGTCTATCTTTTAAACTGAAAAAACCCTTTGAAATGGCAAGATAATATAAAATATTCACATTTTTAGAATACCTTTTAACTTCGCTAATCCAAAAATCTTTTATTTTTTCTCCATTGCCGTTGTCTTTATCGCTTTCAAAAATCTCAAACCATTTTTCATTATAAATTTGAGCTATATCATCTTGATTTTTTTCAATACCGTCACAACTTTTTAAAAGTTTATAAAACAAAATATTTTTTATAATATCACTAGCTCCTAGTGGTTTGCCGGTTTGGTTTATAGAGTCAAAAATTTGTTGCTCGTCATCATTTATGCCAAGACTTACTACTACAAAAAATTTGCTAGTAGTAATAAATTTAAAAAATTCAATCTTGTCAATCTTGTCATTTTTATCATTTTTGTCAATTCCTAAATTTTGAACACGACTTTTCAGATAAACATAGCATTGATGAATTTTTTCTTTTGAGCTAGAATACTCTTCCTTATAGTCATCTTTAAAAATATCATCAAATGATTTTTTATCTGCTTTTGAGTGGATAAGTTTAGTTATTTTTTTGGAAAAATCATTGTATATATAGCTTTTGTAGTTTTGTTTATCAGTTTCATCCAAATCTTTTTCTATATCATCATAAAGAACTTTAACCAATATGAAAAAAGTCGTCAATCTTTGTTGTCCGTCAATTAAATTTCTATGACTACCAGAAACTGTATTTAATTGCTTAAAAACCAATGAACCAAGAAAATGTGGTTTATTAGGAAAATCATTTACTAAATCATTAAATAATTTTTCCCAATTTTTCTTTTCCCAAACATAGGGACGCTGAAAATACGGCACTATGATAAATTGTTCTTGCGTTAAAAAACTAAAAGCCCTAACTCCTGCTTCCATAAATTTCCTTTGGTTTTATTTTCAAAAATATTTACATTATAATACCCTCCCCTAAGAATTTGCTTAAATTTTTAAGAAATTTGGTTTAAATAAAAATTTTGTGAAAATTTGTAATATTTATTTTATGAGTTGTTATAAAATTAGCAATTTTTTTGATTACCTAGCTTAGTAGGATAAGCATATTACCCATCAAAAATTATACAAATTTTTCCATTGTCATTACGAAAAGTTGCGAAGCAACGACGAAGCAATCCAGCAATGCCGAAATGCGTTTTTAGATTTTGTAAATTTGAGCTATGAGCCTAAATTTTCTTTTAATAAACGACTTCGCTGTTTGAACTGGATTGCCACGAATTTGCTACACAAATTCTCGCAATGACAGATTAAACAAATTCGCAATGACAAATTTTCGTCATACCGAGCGAAGCGAAGTATCTCGTAAATTTAAATTCGCAAATAACTAACTCGTAAATTCAAATAAAAGATTCTTCGCTACACTCCGTTTCGCTCAGAATGACAGATTATGCAAATTCAGGTCGTATCGCCAAAACGATACGAAAATTTAAAATTCGCAAAGTTATTAGGGTTTATAAGCTTCGTAGGGTGGCATTTTACCCACTACAATACCTATTCGTTTGATTTCCAAAGATTGTTTTTGTAAATTCCAAGAATTTCTATAAACTCTTCTTTTATCGCAAACGGCACGACATAGCCTTTGAAAATCAAATCTCTAAAATCATCCTTATTTATTATCAAATTTTTTCTAAAACGCTTTGGCATAAACGGAATTTTTGATATTTCTGCGTATAAATCAGTTTTAAATTTAACGGCATTTTCAAGACTATCTTGTGCGATAAAATCAAAAATACACTCTAAATCACTTAAAAAATCTTTGCTTAAATTTATCGTCATATTTTAGCGCCGAGTTTTCTTAAATAGTCATTTGAGCGTTCGACAGCTTCATCTAAATTTACAAATTCAAGCTCGCCTTTTTCATATTTTTTAACTCTTTTTTTTAACTCTTTTTCATCTGCGCTACTTAGTTTATAATCCTGTGTTTTTATAATTTTATATGGTTTTGTCGTGTAGGAATTTAAGGCATTTAAAATTTCCAAGAGCCTATTATCGGCATTTTCGATAGTTAAAACCATTTTTTATCCTTTGTAAATTTTCTTGTGATTATACCAAATTTAAAATTAAGTTGAAATTTTATATTTTAATATCTTAATTAATCATTGTGCTTGGTATCCTTGCCAACCAAATTTTTATTTCATAAATCTTGCAATGACAAATTTTCGTCATACTGAGCGAAGTGAAGTATCTCGTAAATTTAAATTCGCAAATAACTAACTCATAAATTCAAATAAAAGATTCTTCGCTACACTCCGTTTCGCTCAGAATGATAGGTTATGTAAATTCGGGTCGTATCGTAAAACGATACAAAAAATTTAAAATTCGCAAAGTTATTAAGGTTTATAAGCTTAAAATTCACAAAAACTGCTTGATTTTTTCTAAATCGCTTTTAAAATCATCAATCCTGCTTGGATTTGAAAGCAAAAAATTTACTCCAAATGTCGGTATATAGGTAATTCCGCTATCTTTAAAAAGGCTTCCGTGAATAATATCAAGGCTAGGCAGATTATCATTTCTAAGTAAAACTTTCGCGCAAAGTTCGCCAAAACTAAGCACTGCTTTTGGCTTTAAAATACGAATTTCATCGCTCAAATACGGCGCACATTTTAGCAGTAAATTTCTATCGATTTTCCTATTTTGCGGAATTCTACACTTCATCAAAAATGTCGTGTAGCACTCTTTGACGCCGATACCGACGACCTCTTCAAAAATCTCAAAAAACTTCTCGCCAAGCTGTCCGTTGTAAGCTGTCGCATTTTTATCTGCGCTAAAACCGGGGCTTTCGAAAACTATCATTATCTTTGCGTTTTCATTTCCGCTTGGGATTAGCACATTGTTGCGCGTCTTGCAAAGTTCGCAAAGATTGCAAAATTTAAGCTCTTTTTTTAATTTATCCAAATCATCAAACCAAATATCGTAATCTTCGAGCAAAAAGCCTTCATCGACATACTTATAACCAAATGCTCTGTAACAATAAAGCCTGTAAATTTGCGATTTTGTCATTTTTTGCCTTTGCGTTTTTTTAAAATTATACCAAGTTTCTGTTTTTTGCGCTAAAACCGCGATCAAACCCTGCTAAATCTTTGTAAAAAATAGAGTGAAAATTTGCATTTTGTAAAATTTTTTCCATACTCTCTTTTTGATCGTATCCCATTTCACAAGCTAAAAATTTTGCCCTAGTTTTGGCGATTTGCACGATTTTTTCTAAAATTTCGTTTCCGACTTCTCCACCAAAAAGTGCGATTTTTGGCTCGTTTAAAACCCTAGCGTCTAGCTCGTAAGAATTTGCGATATACGGCGGATTTGAAACGATAATATCAAATTCGCCTTCTACTCCGTCTATAAGCGAAGTGTGCCTAAATTCGATTTTTGCGCCGTGTTTTTTAGCATTTATCTTTGCAACTTCAATCGCATTTTGTGAAATATCGGTTGCGATGAGTTTTGCGCCACGCAAATTTTTTCTTAGGCAAATGCTGATTATCCCGCTACCTGTGCCGATTTCGCAAATTTTTGGATTTTTAAAATTTGAAGCGATATTTAGCACCTTTTTTACCAAAATTTCGGTTTCAAAACGCGGGATCAAAACCCTTTCATCGACAAAAAAATCAAGTCCAAAAAATTCGGCTTTATTTGTGATATATTCGAGCGGAACGCCACCGACAAAACGCTCGACGGCGTGAGAAAATTTGTCAAAATTGCTAAGCTTGGCGTTTAAATTTAAAACCAAACTCTCGTTTGTAAAATTTTCGCAAAATTTGATGATTTCCCTTGCGACGAAGTCTGAATTTACGCGAATTTTAGCAAATTTTAACGCTTCATTTATCGTCATTTTAGCTCTTCGATACGCTCATAAAGGCTTGGGTGCGAGTGATACACAGCCGAGTAAATTTTGTGCGAAATCGGAAATGCCTTATTTTCGCTACCAAGTTTTTTTAGCGCACTTATCATATCGTCTTTGCCCTGAACGCTACTAGCAAATTCATCGGCGCCAAATTCGTGCATACGGCTAAATTTGGAAACCAAAGGCTCCAAAAATGCCTGTAAAATCGGCAAAAACAAAATCATAAAAACCAAAATCGCCCCGCCGTCGAATTTTAAATTTAGTGCAGAAAAAACCGAATTTGGCAAATTCCCAAATACCGCAAAAATCACACCCAAAAGCACAAAACTAAGCGCAATATTTTTCAAAATATCGCCGTGCTTAAAATGCCCTAGCTCATGCCCTAAGACCGCAAGAATTTCATTTTGAGTTAGCTTTTCGATAAGCGTATCAAATAACACAACCTTTTTTGTAGCGCCAAATCCGCCAAAATAGGCATTTAAGCGTTTATCTCGTTTGCTTGCGTCCATGACAAAAACACCGCTTGATTTAAATCCACACTTTTGCAAAAGTTCGCAAATTTGCTCTTTTAACTCGCCATCTTGCAGGGGCGACATTTTATTAAACATCGGCGCGATAATGGTCGGATAGATCAAATTTATAAGCAAAATCACACAAAAACTAAACAAAAACGCCCAAATCCACCAAAAATTTCCTAAATTTTGTATGCAAAATATCAACGCACAAATAAACAACGAGCCAAAAATAAGCATTAAAAGAAGCGATTTTAGCGTATCGATGATAAAAATTTTAGGCGTCATATTTGAAAAACCAAGCTTTTTATCTTTCACAAATGAGCTATAAATATCAAGCGGCAAACTAAGAAGCGAATTTATTATCAAAAATGCCACGACAAGGGCAGTTGCTTTAAAAATTTCGTTTTGAAAAACGCCGCTTTCATAGATGAAATTTTGCAAAAAACTAGCCCCAAAAACTATCCAAAAAACGGCAACTAAAAGCCCATAAAAATCGCTAAAAATGCTAAATTTTTGATTTATGATTGCAGTTTTTGCCGCTTGTTTATAATCTTCTTCGCTTAAAACTACGGCTTTTTCGTTCATTTTCTGACACACAAAATTTAGCTCTAAATTCGACAAAAAAATCTTGTAAATCGTGTAAATAATGTATAAAAACACCAAAAACCAAACCATTTTTTTCCTTTTGTAAATTTTTAAATTTCAAAATAGTAGCACGAATTAGTAAATTTGGATTATTTTAAATTCTCAGCAATCGATAAAACTTCGTAGTATTCGTTTTCCATGTTATACAAATCGCCTTTTTTCTCTTCAAGCTCTTCAAAAAGCGTTTGAATTCCAACTTCTTGGTAAATTTCAGGCGTTGAGAGTGCCTTGTTTAGCTCTTTTATGCGAATTTCTAAGGCTTCGATTAGGGCTGGATATTCTTCAAGGATTTTGCTTTGTTTGTATGAGAGTTTTGCGCTTTGTGTTTTTTCTTTTTTTTGTGTATCGGCGGATTTTTTCTCAAATTCAAGTTCCATTTCATCTAACTCTTTTATCTCATCTTCATACTCCAAATACTCGCTATATGGCACATAAATTTGATCTATATTTCCGTTTTCAAACGCCCAAAGTTTATTTGTAATTTTATCGACAAAATATCTATCGTGGCTGACGACGATAACGGCACCTTCAAAACTCATCAAATACTCTTCTAAAATGTTTATAGTAGCAATGTCAAGGTCGTTTGTCGGCTCATCTAAAATCAAACAATCAAACTCTTGCGTAAAAAGCTTTGCCAAAGCTAGGCGATTTCTCTCGCCGCCGCTTAACACGCTTACAGGCTTATCCAAAAACTCTTTTGGAAATAAAAAGTTTTTAAGATACCCATAAACATGCATATAATGCCCTCTAACCATTATATGGTCGCCGCCGTTTGGGCAGAAAATTTCAATCAAACTTTTATCATCGCTAATGCCAGTTCTGCTTTGATCAAAATAGCCGATTTTAATATCGCCCCGTTTGATTTCGCCGCCGTCGATTTTACTCTCGCCAAGCATAATCTTTAAAAGTGTGCTTTTGCCTGCGCCATTAGCCCCCACTATGCCTATGCGTTCGCCTTGCAAGACCCTAGCGTTAAAATTTGAAAATAGCGTTTTTTCGTTCTGTTTTTTGCTGACATTTTTAAATTCAAAAAGCATTTTACGGCGATTTTCATCAAGTCCGCCTTTGTTAAAGCTCTTGTTTGCGCGTTCGAGTTCGAGTTTTACTTTTCGGATTGCGCCCGGATTTTTTTTAGCTTCTTCACGCATGGCTAAAATTCTAGCTTTTCTGCCTTCGTTGCGTTTGAGCCTTGCTTTTACACCCCGTCTAAGCCACTCTTCTTCATATTTTAGCTGTTTAAGTAGCGTTTCATGGGACTTTTGAAGACTTGCTAACATTTCTTGTTTTTTTTCTAAATAGTTTGCATAACCGCCGTCAAAATTGCTTAAATGCCCGTCTTCAAGCTCCACGCAACGCGTCGCAAGTCTATCGATAAAATATCTATCATGCGAGATAAAAACGATAGTTTGTTTTGAATTTAGCAAGAATTCTTCCAAAAATTTAACCATATAGACATCAAGGTGGTTTGTCGGCTCATCAAGCAATAAAATATCAGGTTTTTTTAAGATTAGTCCCCCAAGAGCCACACGACGAATTTCGCCGCCGCTTAGTGTGCAAGCAGAGCGATTTTCATACTCTTTTAGCTTGAAATGCACTAAAATTCGCTCGATTTTATTGTCGATATTCCAACCGTCTTTTGAATCAATAAATTTAATAAGCCTATCTTGATACGCAAGTAAATCTTTATCATCTGGCTCGTTTGCGATTTGATCTAAAATCTCGCCGTATTCGGCTATGGCGTTATAAATTTCCTTTGCTTCGTTTCGTAAAACATCTTTTACAGAGAGATTTTCGCTAAATTTTGGAGCTTGTTCTAGCATTTGGATATTTATGTTATTTTGCGTTACTACTCTGCCATCATCAACTTCATAAATTCCACATAAAATTTTCATTAAAGTTGATTTTCCGCCGCCGTTTTTGCCGATGATAGCAATGCGTTCTTTGTCATTGACACTAAAATTTACAGCGTCCAAAACGACATTTGAACCGAATTTTTTAGTTACATCAATCAAATCAACTAATGCCAAATTTAAATACCCTTGCTGAATAAATTTTTTAATTTTACAGAAATTTAGTTAAAAAATTTATTACAAATAAAGATTTTTTGCGAATTTGCTTTAAATTTATAACTTTTAGCTAAAATATCAGACCAAATTCACAAAAATTCCAAATTTATAAAAGAGAGTTGATGAAAGAAGTTTCACTTTTCCGCCTAAGCGGTGCCATTTATATCGATATGTCATTAAGGCTACTAACTGGGCTAATAAACACATATATGATAAGCTTGGTAAATGTAAAACTAGTAGGAGCTCTTGGTGCGGGAAATCAAATTTTCTTGCTTTTTATCACTATTTTTGGCTTTTTAGCCGTCGGTTGCTCGGTCGTGGTCGCACAGGCAATCGGTGCAAAAAATAAAATCCTAGCCCTAAAAGCAATACACACAAGCATAGTTTTTAACGCATTTTTGGGGCTTGTGTGCGGTGCTTTTGTCTTTGCATTTGCGCCGAATTTACTAAAACTTTTGCAGGTGCCTAGCGAACTTTTAGCAGATAGCGCCATTTATCTTAAAATCATTAGCATTGTTTTTGCAATCGATGCTTTGGCGATTTTAATGTCGGCTGTGGTGCGGGTCTATGGATACGCAAACTATATTATTATTATCGCTGTGATTATGAATTTAATCACGCTTACCGGAAATTACATCGCCCTATTCCAGCCTTTTGGACTGCCGTTTTATGGTCTAGCTGGTATTGGCATTAGCACCATAACAGCTAGAATAATCGGCGTAACGCTATTTTTCATAATCGCCATAAAAGTTATAAAAATCAAATTTTATCTAGCTATGTTTTTAAATTTAAGCACCACGATTTTGCGAAAAATTCTCTCTGTCGGACTTCCAAGCGCAGGAGAAAATTTACTTTGGATAACGCAGTATATGGTTGCTTTTGCCTTTGTTGCAAGCATGGGCGAGACGAGCTTAACCGTGCAGACGATTTATTTTCAAATTTCATGCTTTATATTTTTTGCAGGAAGTGCGATAAGCATGGCAAATGAAGTCATCGTCGGTCGCATGGTTGGGGCAAATGCTATGCAAGAAGCCTATAATCACACTTTTAAAGCTCTTAAATTTGGGCTAATAGCCACTGCGTTTTTCATCGCAATCGTATTTTTTGGGCGTGAGTTTATAATGGAACTTGTAAATTTAAGCTCTGAGCACAAAAGCGTCATGCGACCGCTTTTTTATCTAACCATCGCCCTTGAAATCGGGCGAACGCTAAATATCGTTTTTGTAAATGCGCTTCGTGCCAGCGGGGACGCTAGATTTCCATTTTTCATGGGACTGATTTTTATGTGGGGCGTGTCAATCCCAGTTGGATATTTGCTTGGAATTCACTACGGAGTTGGAATTTTAGGCGTTTGGATAGGATTTTTTTGCGATGAGTGGCTAAGGGGATTAGCTAATACACTTCGCTGGAAGAGCAAAAAATGGCAAAGCAAACGGCTAGTTTAGAATTTGCAAATTTTAGCGTTTTAATCGAATTTAAGGCTGTTAAATACGCTAGGATTAAAATTTCTAAAAATGGCGAGATAAAATCAAGTGTGCCAAAAAAATTTAGTTTGCAAGATTGCAAGGATTTTATAGACAAACACACAGCTTGGATAGAAAAAACTCTATCAAAAATTCAAAAAAATAGCCTAGAAAATGACGAAATAATGCTATTTGGCAAAATTTATAAATTTGAACTAAATGATAAATTTAAAAATGTTGAAATCACGCAAAATATGATATTTGCGAAAAATGAAGGCGAAATTTATAATTTGCAAATTTAGAGCTTAAAAAAATCTGCAACGAATTTATCGCTAAATTTTTGCCATTTATAAATCGCCCTATAAACCGCATTGTATTTCGCAATATGCAAACTCGTTGGGGCAGTTGCAATCACAAAAAAGGTTATATAAATCTCTCTTTAAATTTGGTAAAAAAAGACCTTAAATTTATCGAATATGTCGTTCTGCACGAGCTTACGCATTTGATCTACCCGCACCATAGAAGCGAATTTTATGAATTTATTAGTAAAATTATGCCTGATTTTAAAGAACGCATAAAAGCAGAGAAAAATTAATTTGAATTTATTTTTAAATTTAATTATTCTAAAATTTTCTTTTAAGGGGGAAGTGGGCTGACTTGCGAAGCGCCCCCTTCCCCCTTAACAACCCCCAACCCCTGCACGCTAGAAGTGGCAAATTCAAAGCAAAATTTTTTGCTTTGAATTTGCAAATTTTAATCATTGGTCTTGTTATATTTTAAATCAAATAATTTGAGAAAATTTAATCAAATTTCATTATAATAACGCAAAAAAATAAAGGATAAAAATGAGAGCATTTGGCGAGTGGGAAAGACAAGACGCCCTTTTTGTGGCGTTGCCACATAAAGAGACTGACTGGGCGGAGTATTTGGACGAAATTTGGGCTAGTTATAGGGAATTTATAAAGGCAGTTGCGAGATTTCAGCCTGTTTTTGTGATTACGCCAAATGACGACGATTTTAGGCGAATTTGTGGCGATATAGCAAATGTAAGGCATTTTAAAATTCCGACAAACGACACTTGGATTAGAGATTATGGTGCGATAAATAGGGAAAATAACGGCAAAATTGAGAATTTAAATTTTAAATTCAACGCTTGGGGCGGAAAATTTGAGAGCGAAAAAGATAACGCCGTAAATGAAAAACTTTTTAAGATTTTAGGCGAAAATTTGATAAATTTGGATTTGATTTTAGAGGGCGGAAGTATCGATTTTAACGGGCGTGGCGTAATGCTAACGACAAAAGCGTGCCTGCTAAATGAAAATCGAAATTCGCACCTAAATCAAAACGAACTCGATAAAAAGTTAAAAGAAATTTTCGGGCTTGAAAAAATCATTTGGCTAGATCACGGCTTCATAAAAGGCGATGACACCGATAGTCATGTCGATACCCTAGCGAGATTTGTTGATGAAGAAACGATAGCATTTAGCATTTGCGAAGATGAAAATGACGAGCATTTTGCAGAGCTAAATTTGCTAAAAAACGAGCTAGAAAAAACAGGATTTAATCTTATCGAGCTTCCGCTTCCAAGTCCGATTTTTTATGAAAATCGTCGGTTAGGGGCTACTTATGCGAATTTTATCTTTATAAATGACGCTTTAATCGTGCCGACATACAATGACAAAAATGATAAAATCGTGCTAGATCGCCTTAAAAAAGCGTGTCCAAATCGCGAAATAATCGGCATTGATGCACGAGTTTTTATCCGTCAAAATGGAAGTTTGCACTGTTCTAGTCAAAATCGCTTTGCATGACAAATTTAAGCAAATAAAATTTGCTATAATTTTGAAATTTAAATTTTAAGGAAAAGTTATGAAAAATTTGCAAGTCGGGCTTGTAGCACATAAATTTATGGGAAATAAAGAAAAAACTATCCAAAAAACGCTAGATTTAATAGAAAAGGTCGCAAAAAATGGTGCCCAGCTTGTGATTTTACAAGAACTTCACCAAAATTACTATTTTTGTCAAAACGAAAGCGTTGAGTGTTTTGATTTGGCAAATTCGTGGGAAGATGATAAGGTTTTTTGGGGAAAAGTGGCGAAAAAATTCGGCATTGTTTTGGTAACTTCGCTTTTTGAAAAACGCACCGCAGGGCTTTATCATAACACTGCCGTGGTTTTTGAAAAAGACGGCAAAATCGCAGGAATTTACCGAAAAATGCACATACCTGATGATCCGCAATTTTACGAAAAGTTTTATTTTACGCAGGGTGATCTTGGTTTTGAGCCTATCGATACGAGCGTGGGGCGACTTGGCGTTTTGGTGTGTTGGGATCAGTGGTATCCGGAAGCTGCTAGACTTATGGCATTAAGGGGCGCTGAAATCTTGATTTACCCAACGGCTATCGGCTGGTTTGACAGAGACGCAAAAGACGAAAAATCTCGCCAACTCGAAGCGTGGGTTGCCGTGCAAAGAGGTCATAGCGTAGCAAACGGAATTCCCGTAATCGCCGTTAATCGCATAGGTTTTGAGCCACAAAATATAAACGAATTTGAAAAATGCAAAAAAACTAAAAATCCAAAAGAAAACGGAATTCGCTTTTGGGGAAATAGCTTTGTTTTCGGAAGTCAAGGGGAGCAAATTTTTCGCGCAAACGACACAGACGAACTAGCACAAGTCGTTACAATCGATATGCAAAGGTGCGAAAGTGTCCGTCAGTGGTGGCCGTTTTTACGCGATCGTCGTATCGAAGCGTATGGTAATTTAACAAAAAGATTTATCGATTAATTAAATTTGTATCAAAATTCTATGAATTTTGATACAAAATTTATCAAATTCTCATAAAATCCTAGATATAATCAAAAAATTTTTTTGCAAGGCAAATTTTGAAAAACGATAATATTACACTTGATAAATTAAAAGTCGGCGAAAACGCCAAGATAACCGAAATAAAAGGCAACGGAAAGCTTAGGCAGAGATTTTTAGATATGGGTTTGATCCCACAAACAACTATAAGCGTGATTAAATTTGCGCCTATGGGCGATCCGATTGAGCTAAATTTGCGTGGTTACACGCTTAGTTTGAGACTTAACGAAGCAGAACAAATCGTAGTGCAAAAACTTAGCGATAAAGATATGGCTGATAATGAAATAAAATTTAGCGATGAAACCACGCTAAAACAAGAAATTGCTCACCCAGGGCTTGGCGAAGAAGGAATTTATCACATCGATGAAGGTGGCGAAAAGATCAACGCCTGTGAGCTTTTATCTTTTGCTCTAATCGGAAATCAAAATAGCGGAAAATCAACACTTTTTAATCAATAAACAGGAATAAAACAGCATATCGGAAGTTTTCCCGGCGTAACAGTCGAAGGCAAAAGCGGTAAGATAAAAAATTATCCAAATACGATTGTAACGGATTTACCGGGCATTTACTCGATGACGCCATATTCAGACGATGAAAAAATCGCAGTAAATTTCTTGCTAAATCATAAACCGCATTGTATTATAAATATTATCGATGCAAGTAATATCGAGCGAAATTTATACCTTAGTATGCAACTTTTAGAACTAAATATTCCGATGATTGTAGCGCTAAATATGATAGATGAAGTAGCAGGTAATGGCGGAAGTATAGATATAAACACTATGGAACATCTACTTGGAGTGCCTGTAATCGCTATTTCTGCTATTAAAAATCAAGGCGTAGATGAGCTAATTCGCCATGCTGTGCATATCGCTCATTATCAAGAAAAACCGCAAATCGGAGATCTTTGCGACAAAGACGACAACGGCGGAGCCGTGCATAGAGCCTTACACGCAGTTATTCATCTAATCCACGATCACGCCGCAAAAGCAGAAATTCCGGCAAGATTTGCCGCCGATAAACTTTTAGAAAGAGACAAAACAATCGCCCAAAGGCTAAATTTAGACAAAAACGAACATGAAACAATCGAACATATTATTTTGCAAACCGAAAAAGAACGCGGACTAGATATAAATTCAGCCATTGCCGATATGCGATTTTCATTTATCCACAAGGTATGTGCTAAAACGGTAAATAAACCAAAACAAAGCAAAGAGCGACTTCGTTCGCAAAAAATCGATAGTGTGCTTACAGACAAATACTTAGCTATTCCGATATTTTTTGCCGTTATGGGGCTTATTTTTTATGCTACTTTTAACCTTGTCGGAGCAGGTTTGCAAGATATTTTGGCAAATTTGATAGATAAATTTACAGAATTTTGCGATGAAAATTTAAGTGCATTAGGCACAAATGAAGTTTTGCATGGGCTTATAATTGACGGCGTTTTTGCAGGCGTGGGAAGTGTGCTTAGCTTTTTGCCAATTATCGTAACGCTATTTTTCTTTTTAGCAATTTTAGAAGATACGGGCTATATCGCAAGGGTTGCCTTTTTTATGGATAAACTTTTGCGTGGGATTGGTTTATCAGGTCGTAGTATAGTGCCTATGTTAATCGGCTTTGGCTGTTCGGTGCCAGCTGTCATGGCGACACGCACACTTCCAAGCGATAGAGATAGAAAGATGACGATCTTGCTAACGCCGATGATGAGCTGTTCGGCAAAACTGCCGATTTATGCCTTTTTTGTGGCGGCATTTTTCCCTAAAAACGGCGGAGCGGTTATGTTTGGGCTTTATTTGCTTGGAATTTTAACGGCGATTTTGATTGCGTTTTTATACCGAAAAACGCTATTTAAGGGCGAACCTGTGCCGTTTGTAATGGAGCTTCCAAATTATCGTTTTCCTAGCGTTAGAAATATCTTTCAGCTACTTTGGGAAAAGGCAAAAGGCTTTATTCAAAGAGCATTTACAGTTATTTTCATAGCTACCATTATAGTTTGGTTTTTGCAAAGTTTTGATTTGCATTTAAATTTAGTAGAAGATTCGTCAAATAGTATTTTAGCTAGCATAGCAGGAATTTTAGAAGCCCCACTTTCTCCGCTTGGACTTGGAGATTGGCGAATTGCAGCTTCTCTTATTAGCGGATTTATGGCAAAAGAAAGCGTAGTTTCTACACTTGAAGTTCTTTTTGGTTCCGATATAAGCACGATTTTATCGCCACTTTCGGCTATTTCGCTTTTGGTTTTTAGTTTGCTTTATACTCCTTGTGTAGCAGCGATTGCTACGATAAAACGAGAGCTGGGCGGAAAATGGGCACTCATCGTTGCACTTTGGCAATGCGTGATTGCTTGGATTGTTGCGTTTATTATCAAGCTAGTATGCCTTGCTTTTGGGATTTGGCAATGATAGATATAATCTTAATCGCACTGCTTGTTTTTGGCGTTTTGTTGGCTATCTTAAATATCATAAGAAAATGCAAATACGGGAGTTGTTGTAGTGGCGGCTGCGGGGGCTGCTCTTTTGGCGATAGCTGTGCTAGTGAAAATAAAAAACATAGTTGCGACTGCGAGAACGGGTATGAGTGTCATAAATAAATTTGCAAATATTATTTGCAAATTTATTTGATTTAGTATTGCGATATTTTGGAAATTTAACCATTGGCGATTGCTTCGAGTGCTTTGCACTCTCGCAATGACAAATTAAAATAACTTACTTCAAATGTCATTGCGAGAATTTTTGCATTAGCAAAAATTCGTGGCAATCGCTAGTGCATAAATAATCAAAATATAAATTCGTATAATTCAAAGAATTTAACGAATTTAAAGAATTTAAAAAACAACCAAGTTTTATAAATTTTTCCAAAAAAGTAAATTTTAAATTTAAACATTGGCGATTGCTTCGTTCGTTTCACTCACTCGCAATGACAAATCAAACAAATTTGCAAATTCTCGCAATGACAATGAATATGAATTTGTTTAATTTGTCATTGCGAGATGGCGTAGCCGTCGTGGCAATCGCCAAAGCCTAATTAATCAGTTTGCAAATTTGCATTTTAATTTATTTAAGCATTGGCGATTGCTTCGTTCGTTTCACTCACTCGCAATGACAAATCAGACTAATTTACAAAAAATCGCAATGACAATGGATATGAATTTGTTTAATTTGTCATTGCGAGACGGCGTAGCCGTCGTGGCAATCGCCAGTGCATAAATAATCAAAATATAAATTCGTATAATTCAAAGAATTTAAAGAATTTAAAGAATTTAAAAAATTCAAAGAATTTAAAGAATTTAAACAAAACAACCAAGTTTTATAAATTTTTCCAAAAAAAGC
>JAFUFY010000011.1 GCA_017469645.1 Campylobacter sp.
AGAACCGGCTGTTTTAATCGGTGTTTTTAGCTCCGGTAGCACGATTTTTAGCGATGATAAAAAACGCCACAAAAATGTTGATAAATCGGAAGTTAAAGGGACGATTTTCTCGGCTTCAAAAAGCGCTTCTATAAATAAAAATTACTTTTCATGGAACGAAAATTTAGTAAAACCAATGGGTGCCAAATTTGAGATAATTGCACTTGTAAATCCATTAAAATTGGCAGTCGGCGATACTTTGCCTGTGCTTGTTGTAAAAAACGGAAAGGCTGCAAAAAATATTAGATTTTATACCCCAAAAGACGAGCCGAAAATCATTTCTAACGAATTTGGAATAGCCTTTTTGCCTATCAAAAAAACAGGCGCACAAAGTTTTTCGGCACACACTTTTGAGCAAATTTTTGAAGAAAATGCAAATTCGCTAAATTTAAGCACTTCAATATCTTTTGAGATCAAATGAAAAAGCTGATTTTACTGATATTGGCGTTTAATTTTGCTTTCGCTCATGGAATTAGCTACTCGGTAAAAGAAGATAAAGCACTAGTCATTAGTGCTTTTTTTTCGCCAAACGATCCGGTTAGTTACGGCGAAGTTAAGGTTTTTTACGAGGATTCTGCCATTGCTATGCAAAACGGACAAACCGATGAATTTGGCAAATTCGCCTTTTTACCGCCAAAAGTCGGAAACTATCGTATTCAAATTATCGGAAATAGCGATCACGGCGAACATAAAAGCGAATTTAGTATAGAAGTAAATTCGGATTTTGGCGTAAGTAAATACGATGAACTTGCCTTTGCAAAATATCAAGGAATTTTAAGTGTCATAGGTCTTATTTTTGGGCTATTTGGCGTAATCATTATGATAAAAAATAGAAAAAACAATAAATAAGAAATTTTTAAATTTCTAAATTCAAAAGGACAAAGTATGAAAAAAACAAATTTGGCATTAAGTGCCTGTATGGTGTTGATTTCGGTTGCATTAGCAAACGATAGCGAAAATTCAAGAATTCACGAGCTTGAAACAATCACGGTTACTGCTCAAACAAGCGGTATAAATTCGCAAATCGATGCTGATAAAATCAGCGTTAGAAACGCAGGGCTTTTAAGGGATATTTTGCGTGATGTTCCGGGCGTTTATGTAGGCGGAACAAATTCCGTTCATCAAAAAATTTATATGCGCGGAACTAGTGAGCGTGGCTTAAATATCACAATTGATGGCGCTAGACAAAGGGGTGCTGTGTTTCATCATGCAGGAGATGTCTATTTAGATCCTGATATTATAAAATCGGTCGATGTCGGTTTTAGCGCAAATTCGGTTATAGGAAACAACGGCTCACTAGCAGGAAGCGTTGCATTTAAAACAGTAGATGCGAAAGATTTACTAGGCGATGAAAGTTTTGGCGGTAAAATCAAAGGCGGATATGCAAGTAATAATAAAGAGTGGCAAGAAAGCTTAATGCTTTATGGCAAACCGCTTGAAAATATAGATATTTTAGGCTATGTAAATCATCGCGGATACAAACAAGGCAAAGATGGATACGGCGAGAAAATCGGAGCAGATAATGCTGATAATCTAAATTACATGCTTAAATTGGGTGTTGATTTAAATGATTATTCTAGGATTACGCTAAGCGGCGAACGCATAAAAATTGACGGCGAATTTAGAAGATTACCTGAGCGAACTATAAACGGAAATTTAACACCTACAAAGACGACAAGAGATACTTACGCATTGATTTTTAATACAAATCCAAATGATTTTGTCGATTTAGAAGCAAATTTTTATTACACAGATCATAAATTTGAAAGCGATTTTTTAACCTATGACTATCTTAGCGGAAAACCCGGAACCAAAACTTACGGCGGTAAAGTTATAAATAAAACTTATCTTGGCGATGATGGCGGTTTTAATCAAACTTTTGTATATGGAAGCGAATACTACATCACAAAAGGTTACAATAAATCAGAAAATCCACCGTCAAACGGCAGGGGCGAACAGGTAAATAGTTTATCATTTTTTGTTGAAGATCAAATGCGATATGGCGGATTTACTCTAACTCCCGGAATTCGCTACGATCATCATGAGCTAGAAACGCTTGATTATTCAAAATACTCTTGGCACGCATTTAGTCCGGGAGTTAACTTGGATTATCAATTTGAAAACGGCTTTGGCGCTTATGCAAGTTGGGCGAAAACTTTTAGAGGCCCTGAGGTTTCCGAAGCCGAACAGTATCAATACAACGGCGATAGCATAATTTATAATGCCGATTTAAAACCAGAAAAAGGCAATGCGTATGAAGGCGGAATTCGTTATGTAAGACAAATTTCGGATAATCAAAATATAAGCTTTGCGGCAAAATATTTTTACAACAATTACGACAATTTGATTTTGGATTATTATAAAATCGGTAGCGGTAGAGCAAAACAAAATGTAGGAAATGCAAATGTCAAAGGTTTTGAAGTCATTGCTAGATATGGTATTGAAAATTTAAATCTATCTGCTAGTTATTCAAGAACTAGAACCGATTATGAAGATTCAATCGGTGTAAATTTGACAAATTCAACACTTGCTTACAGCGATAGCGGCGATAAATATACATTTAATGCAGAATATTTTATAAATTCGCTAGATTTGTTGCTTGGTTACAATCTAATAGCATTTAATAAAATAGATACAAAAACAAGCACAGGAACGCAAATCCACAAGCCTGGTTATGCCGTAAATGACCTATATTTTTCGTGGTTTCCTAGCGGAAAATACGACGGACTTGAAGTAAATTTTGGAATTTACAATATCTTTGATAAAGCTTATTGGTCGCATGCGCAAAAAGCAAATACCGATAGAGCAACTGGCAAATTTATCGGTCCTATCGAATACGAATCGGGTAGGAATATCAAAGCAAGTGTAAGTTATAAATTTTAAATAAAATTTTTTGCATTGATTTACAAATTTGCAAATCAAGGCTTTTTCAAATTTAAAGGGCAAATTTATGGATTTTTTAAAAACTTATATTGATTTTATTATCATCGGCATTTTGGCTTTTATGAGTTTTTTAGTTGTTTGGTTTGGTATAGAAAGAGTTTTATTCTATCATGGCGTAAATCATAAACACTATAAAAATAAAACTCTTTTTGAAGAGGCTTTGACAAAGAATTTAACTACTCTTTATATTATTTATTCAAATGCACCTTATGTCGGGCTTTTAGGAACTGTTTGCGGTATTATGATTACATTTTATGATATGGGCGTAAGTGGCGGAATAGATACAAAATCTATTATGATAGGGCTTTCTTTGGCTTTAAAAGCCACTGCTTTGGGACTTGTTGTTGCGATTCCGACTCTTATTATTTATAACGCATTTTTACGCAAAGTCGATGTTTTGTTGAATAAATACGATGAGATTTAGATGATGAGACTACCTAGAAAAGATGGGCTAAATATAGTGCCTTTTATCGATATTATGCTTGTTTTACTTGCAATTGTGCTTAGTGTTTCAACTTTTATCGCACAAGGGCTCATAAAGGTCGATTTGCCAAATTCCAAAACTTCATCACAAATGCAAGAGATGTTAAAAACAACGATAAAGGTAGATAAAGACTCGCAAATTTTTATTGATGATAATTCTATAAAAAGAGACGAGTTGGAAACAAAACTAAAAAGTATTGAAAAAGAAAATTTGATTTTATTACACCTTGATAAAGATAGTAAATTTGATGATTTTATATTTATTATTGATATTTTAAAAGAGATAAATCACGAAAATTTCTCAATCGTTACGAAAAAAGAGCAATGAAAAATAATTTTGTAGGTTTTAGCATATCTTTACTGCTTCATGTCGCCTTATTTACGGCTTTTTTTGCAAATTTTAAAAATAATTTTGATCCCAAACAAGAAAGCGTAAGTATAATGCTAAATCAATTTGTTATTGAAGAAAATGCGGGGCAAAATTTAGATTCAAACGAAGCAAAATCGCAAGATGAAGCCCCACAAGAAGAAGAAAAAATCGAAGAAATCGTCGAAAAAGAAGAAAGCGTTGAAGAAGAAGTCATAAAAGAAGAAATTATCGAAGAAAAAAACCTGCTCCTGTGATAGAAAAACCAAAAAAAGTTAAAAAGGTAAAAAAAGAGATAAAAAAAGTTGTCAAAAACGACACAAACGCACAAAACGACGGCATAACAGGAGAGAATTCTAGTGCTATCGGAAGTAATACTATGGCAATTAGCGGAAAATTGCAAGATGAAAATATTTTGGCTAAAATCCGCCAAATCATCGCAAGTTATGCAAAAGAGCATTATCCTACAAATGCAAAAAAAAGAAGACAACAAGGCATAGTTAGTGTCGAATTTACTTACCATAAAAATGGAAGTGTAAGTGGATTAAAAATAGTAAAAAGTTCAAATTCATCTTACCTTGACGAAGGGGCATTAAAGGTCATAGAAAAGACAAAATCTCGATTCCCAAAACTAAGTGATAAAGAGTCTATGACTATAAAAGTTCCTATCGAATTTAAATTACATTAACATAAATTGATTTTTAAAGTTAGAAAATTCATTTTATCTAAGATTTATAAGAATTTGGCTAAAATCAGCAGAAATTTTTTCAAAAAGGACATAAAATGGCAATTACCGTTTATTATGACAAAGACTGCGATTTGAGCTTAATCAAATCAAAAAAAGTTGCTATGATCGGCTTTGGCTCACAAGGTCATGCTCACGCTGAAAATTTAAGAGATAGCGGCGTTGAAGTTATAGTAGGGCTTCGCAAAGGCGGTGGAAGCTGGAAAAAAGCCGAAGATAAAGGCTTTAAGGTTATGGAAGTAGGAGAAGCTACAAAAGCAGCAGATCTTATTATGATTTTAGCCCCAGATGAGTTTCAAAGCGATATTTTCAAAGCTGAAATCGAGCCAAATTTAAGCGAAGGCAAAGCAATCGCTTTTGGTCATGGATTTAATATTCACTTTGGTCAAATCGTGCCTCCAAAAGGCGTGGATTGCATAATGATCGCTCCAAAAGCTCCGGGTCATACCGTGCGAAATGAATTTGTAAATGGTGGCGGAATTCCTGATTTAATCGCAGTTGCACAAGATGCCACAGGCAAAGCAAAAGATTTGGCTTTGAGCTATGCTAGTGCGATAGGGGGTGGTAGAAGCGGTATTATTGAAACTACCTTCAAAGCAGAAACCGAAACCGACCTTTTTGGCGAACAAGCAGTTTTATGCGGCGGTTTGTGCGCACTTATCAATGCAGGATTTGAAACGCTAGTTGAAGCAGGATACGAGCCTGAAATGGCGTATTTTGAGTGCCAACACGAAATGAAACTAATCGTAGATTTGATTTTCCAAGGCGGAATGGCAGATATGAGATATTCTATCTCAAATACTGCTGAATACGGCGATTATGTAAGCGGACCACGCGTCATCAACGAACAATCAAAAGCCGAAATGAAAAAAATCTTAAAAGAAATCCAAGACGGAACTTTTGCTAAAAACTTCATCTTGGAGCGAAAAGCAGGTTATGTCAAAATGAACGCAGAACGCAATATCACAGCAAATTCACTGCTTTCAAAAACAGGCGAAAAACTTCGCGCTATGATGCCTTGGATCGCAAAAGGCAGACTTGTAAATAAAGATAAAAACTAATCTTTAATGGCTACAAAAAAAACTACAAAGGGACGCTCTAAAAAGCGTCCCGATTACGCTAAATTCGCTTTTATCGTTGTGCTTTGTTTTTTAAGCGGAGCTTTTTCGTATGGCGTTTTGGATTTGATTTTTTCAAAAAAACAAAATTTAGCCGAAGTTTCTATACCGCAAGAAAAAGTGCAGAATTTGCCGAATTCGCAAAATAAAAACGAAAAAACTAAACAAATTTCACAAAAACCAAAGCAAAACGATATAAAAAATGAAGCAAATTTGACATTTTTGACTTCAAATATACCAAATTTAGAAAATCAGGCATTAAATTTAGAGCCAAAACAAGAAGAAATTTCAAATACTACTTTGTTAATAAAACCGCCATTTGACGGAAAAAAACCAAAACTTGCGATCATAATGGACGACATTAGCGAAGCAGGTCAAATCGCAAAAATCAAAAAACTGCCTGTTGCTGTTACTCCGTCGATTTTCCCGACAAGTGCAAAAAATCCGCACACTCCAAATTTAAGCAAAGGCTTTAAGAGCTTTTCTATACATTTGCCGCTTGAAGCGTTAAATTATACTGATAATCTAAAAACTATAAAAACAAACGCGAGTTACGAAGAAATCGAACAAGCAGTCGCAAAATTAAGAGAAGATTTTCCAAATGCAAAATTTATAAATAATCACACAGGGAGCAAATTTACAGCCAATGAAAACGCTATGAATTTGTTAATTCGTGCACTTTTTAGATATGATTTTTATTTTGTGGATTCTCTCACGATAGGCAAAACGGCAGTTAAAGGCGTTGTGGGACGATACCGCATGCGCTATGCTTACCGCGACATTTTTTTAGATAATATCGACAGCATCTCAGAAGTGCGAATAAAATTAAAAGAAGCCGTGCAAATCGCAAAGAAAAAAGGCTATGCCATCGCAATCGGGCACCCAAAAAATGCAACATTTGGAGCATTGGCAAATTCAGGCGATATTTTGGACGAAGTCGAAGTTGTTTATTTGGACGAAATTTACGAGTATTACAAATGATAGAAAATTTGCTAAATTTAGATGAAATAATCGAATTTAAAAAATTAAAAAATCCGCCGAAAAAACTATATTTCAAGGGCGATTTATTGCTTTTGAAAAAACGAAAAATTTCAGTTGTTGGCTCACGCAAAATGAGTTTTTATACCAAAAATTTGATTTTAAATTTAACTCGCGAGATAACAAAAACTGGTGAGTTTTGCGTGGTTAGCGGGGCTGCGCTTGGGTGTGATATAATCGCACACGAAGGAGCTTTTCCAAATACAATCGCGATTTTTGGAAATGGACTAGATCAAATTTATCCAAAAGAAAATGAAAAAATGATAAGGCAAATTTATGAAAACGCTCTTGCCATAAGCGAATACGAACCTAATCAAATGCCTACAAAATGGAGCTTTTTAGAGCGAAATCGCCTTGTGGTAGCTCTTGGCGAAGCTTTGATTGTAGCTCAGGCTGATTTGCGTAGCGGTTCGCTTCAAAGTGCAAGACTGGCTAATGAGCTAGGAATTCCTGTTTTTGTATTTCCACAAAAAATAAACGAAAGCAAAGGAACAAATCTGCTTTTAGGGCAAAATAGAGCAAATTTGATTTACGATATAGATGAATTTTGTGCTAAATTTTTGGGTGAAAATGAAAAAAAATCGCTAAATTTACAAAATGATGAAATTTTAAATTTTATTATGAAAAATGATTATTTTAACGCAGTTTTAGCCAAATTTGGCGATAGAGTTTATGAATACGAACTAGACGGCAAAATCAAAATTTTTGGCACGAAAGTGGTTGTAAAATGAGCGAAACGATAATCGCTATTGATGTTGGACTTAAACGCATAGGCATAGCAATCTCGCCTGATAGTAAAATCGCACTTCCTAGCGCTCCCGTTTTGCGTAAAAATCGCAATCAGGCTGCAAATGAAATCTCGCAAATTTTAAAAACGAAAAATGCAAAAACGCTGGTTGTGGGTATCCCAAAGGGTGGCAGTAGCGAAGAAGAGATGAGCCGAAGAATTCGCTATTTTGTTTCGCTTTTGGAATTTGACGGCGAAATCAAATTTATTGATGAAAGTTTTTCAAGCTTCGAAGCTGACGAACTTAGAGAGTTTTCATCTCGCAAAAAAGACGGCAAACTTGATAGCCTTTCTGCGATGATAATCTTGCAAAGATATTTGGAAATTTTATAAAGCAAATTTAAAAAGCGTTATTGTTTAAATTTACAAATTTTTATGATTATTTTGTCGTCGCATTAATTTTTATGTAAAATTCTTAATCAAAATCGTTTAAATTTCCGCTTTGTTTAGCTCTTGAAATGATTTCGCAAAGTGCGTAAATATCGTCATAAAGATATGGCATTTTGAGTTTAAAAGCATTAAAATTTATCCGTTTTATAAATTTAAAGTCCGATTTGTTTCGCAAAATAAACACAAAAAATGCTTTTTTGTGTTTTTGAATATTATTTAGATATTCGACATCTTTTTGATTTCTCAGGATTTCAGCGCTGATAAAAACAATGTCAGGCTTGTAGATAAAATCATCTAAATGCTTTTTGATATTCGCCCAAGTCGAATTCGGTGCAACGGCACAGCCCATTTGAGCAAACAAAAGCGTCAAATCGTCAAAAATATTTGCGTTATTTTCGCAGATTAGGACATTGTAATCATATTTATTTTTGATAAAATCAAAGCGATTTGATTTATAAAAAACCAAATTTGAGCTAAAATCTATTGTAATTTTATTATTTTCTGCTTCAAAATGCAAAAAAGCTCCGATTTTTTCGGCACTTTCTTTTGCTTTTATTAAATTTATATCATCGAAATTTTGTTTGTTGTCTAAAAAATTTTTAATTGAAAGAATTCTGCTTTGACTTAGAAATTTATCTGAATTTACCGATATATGCAAAAGAATTTTATTCTCGCTGACACGAAGCGATGAAAAATTTATACTTATGGTTGTTTTTTGGAATTCAAAAGCAAAAAATCTGCAAATATGATTTATGGTTTGTAAGACTCCGCTAACGGAGTTATCATAAATTCTAGGCAACGATTTTGAAAAATTTACAAAAATCGTGTTATCAAATCTAGCACACTCTTCAAATAAAATTTCGCTTTGAAGCTTTAAAAGTTCAAACAAATCGATAATCCCTGCTTTTATCTCTTTTTGTTTTAGTTCTTTTTTTGGCGTGGGGGTTTGTGAAATTTGCGTGTTGTTTTCTTTTTTTGACTTAAAAAATAGCAGTGCTAAAACAGCTAAAACTATCGCTAAAATCGTTATCAAAGCAAAAATTGCATTCATATTATCAGCATTCCATCGCCGTAAGAGTAAAAGCGATATTTTTGTTCTACGGCGATTTTATAAATTTCAAGCGTCCTATCAAGTCCGATAAAACTCGCAACTAGCATTATTAGCGTTGATTTTGGCAAGTGAAAATTTGTAAGTAGATAATTTTGGCGAATCGGTTTATTATTTGGGTGCAAAAATAGTGTGCAAATTCCCTCTTTCTCGCCGTTTCTAGCGTAGTTTTCAACCACCCTTGTAACCGTCGTCCCAACGCCCAAAATAGGCTTTTTGCTCTCTAAAAGCCCTGCCGTTTGGCTTGGGATAGAATAAATCTCTCCGTGCATTTTGTGATCATAGATGTTTTCGCACTCTACGCCTTTAAAAGTTCCTGCTCCCACATGAAGCGTAAGATAGTGAATTTCGTGCTTTTTTGCTAAATCTTTTACCATTTTATCATCAAAATGCAAACTAGCAGTGGGAGCTGCAACCGCGCCTTGATATTTGGCAAAAATGCTTTGATACCAGCCTACATCTTCTCTCATATCGGCTCTTTTTATGTATGGCGGTAACGGCACATGCCCGATAGAGTTAAAAATATCAAAAATTTCATTTGTAGAGAGTTTTTTGCCGTTTTGGGTAAATTTAACTACTCTTAGCCCGTCGTCAAAAAGCTCACAAACTTCGGCTTTCAAGCCGTTTGCAAATTCTAAATTTGTTCCTTTTTTAACACTTCCTTTGATATAAACACTAAATTTATTATCATTTAACGGCGAATTTAGTAAAAGCTCTATTTTTCCGCCACTATCTTTTTGTCCGTAAATTCGAGCCTTGACAACCTTTGTATCATTAAAAATAATATCACAAGGCGGTAAAATATCAGCCAAATTTGCAAATTTCAGGTGCGAAATTTTACCAGTATTTCGCTCATAAACTAACAATCTTGCATTTTGTTTTGGCATGATTGGCGAATTTGCGATTAGTTCGCTAGGAAGTTCATAATCATAGCTTGAAACCAAATTTAGCTTATTCGTCGCCATTGCTTTCTTCTTTTTCGTCGTCGTCTTTTGTGGCAGGATTTACCATTTTTGCGATATAAATCGAAAACACATAAAGCACGATTAACGGCACGGCTAGTAAAAATTGACTTAATATATCAGGCGGTGTCATAATGGCTGCAAATATGAAAATAACGACAATCGCGTATCTAAAAAAGCCTTTTAAACTTTCATCTGTTACAAAGCCGATTTTAGCTAGAAAAAATGTAACAATCGGAAGTTCAAAACTTATGCCAAAGGCTACGACTAGTTTTGTGAAAAAGCCGACATATTCGCCAATTTTAGGCATCGCAACAAACTGCGAACCGCCGAAATTTATCAAAAAATTATAAGCAATAGGAATTACAAAAAAGTAGCAAAACGCAGCACCTAAAAAAAACATTACACTTGCACTTAGCACAAATGGGATCACATATTTTTTTTCGTTGTCATAAAGTCCAGGTGCCACAAAAAGCCATGCCTGCCAAAAAATAATTGGCATTGAAATCAAAAGTGAAGCGAAAAACGAAACTTTCATCGCCGTAAAAAAGGCTTCGGCAACTTGTGTAAAAATAACTTCGCTTCCTTGCGGTAGGACTTTTATGAGTGGTGCAGTCATAAAATTTAAGATAATTTCCCAAAATCCAAAGCAAATCACAAAAAGCACGATTAGGCTTAAAACACAGATGATTAGGCGTTTTCGTAGTTCTGCAAGGTGAGGTTTAAGTTCTTCAAACATCTTTTTTATCTTTCAAATTTGGATTTTCTTGTTCTTGCGAGAGCGCATCAGCTTGAATTTCGGTTTGCGAATTTTGCGTTTCATCGTCAAAATTTGCCGAATTTAGCTTGTCGATTGCGCTTTGATTTTGTGAAATTTCTTTTTTTTCTTGCGAATTTTGGCTAGTTTTATCCGAATTTGCTTTTTTATCGGTTGAAGTAGCCGAATTTAGGTCATTTTGCAGATCGCTTAGACCTTTATTTAGGCTATCTTTTGCTGAATTTAGATTTTTTTTGATTTCATCGAGCTCTTCAAATGTAAGCTTTTTGCGAACGCTATTTGTTGCATTTTCGATACTGTCTCTGTATTTTTTCGCATCTTCTTTGAGTTCTGCGATTTTGACCTCTTGTTCGAAATTTGATTTTGCGTCATTGACTGCTTTTTTTATCACTTTAAAATATTTTGCTATCTCGACTAAGGCTTTTGGGAGTTTTTCAGGTCCCAACGCGATAACAGCGATAACCAAGATGAGAGTCATCTCGGGAAAACTAATGCCAAACATTAAAAATCCTAAAATAAAATTAACAGACAATTTTAGCAAATTTAAATTTAACTTGTGATAAAAAGGGCGATTTCATCGGCAAGTAAATAGTTTTGATTGTAAAATATTTTTCCGTCAAATTTTAGTTTTTTATTTTTTGTTAGAATTTTCGCTTTTTCTAGTTCGTTTTGGTTTAAAATTTGCGAATTTATGCCGACGATTGACCTTGCACCAAGAAATATCGCTTCATTTTTTTTATCAAATTTGCTTAAATTTTCAACTCTTTTTTCAAGTGGATTTTTGATATACTCGTTTAAATTTTGCGCTGAATAAAGCCTTTTTAAGCCGTTTGTGCCGACACTAAATGCACCAAAACCTGCGTAATCTTTTCCTTGCCAATAAGCAAGATTGTGTTTGCAAATTTTATTTTTTTTGGCGAAATTCGAGATTTCGTATTGAAAAAAGCCTAAATTTGCTAATTTTTCAAAAAGAAAATTTGCCAAACGAACGCTATCTTTTTTGAAATTTTCTTTTCCGAAAAACGGCGTTTTTTCTTCCAACGACAAAGAATACGCACTTATATGCGAAATTTGCAGTTTTTCCAAATTTGAGATTTCAAATTCGATATTTTTTTTATCATCAAATTTGCTGCCGTAAATCAAATCTAAATTTATATTTTTAAATCCCGCTAAATTCGCATTTTGAACTGCTTTGTGAATTTGAGATGAGTTATGAATTCGCCCTAAAAATTTAAGCTTTTTTTCACTAAAACTTTGAGCGCCAAAACTTATGCGATTTAGCCCAAGCTCACGCATTTGCGTTAGCCATATTAAATTTGCCGAATTTGGATTTGCTTCGCTTGTGATTTCTGCAAATTTAGTGAATTTTGGTTTTAACATTTCAAAAATCTTAGCGTAAAATTCGGCACCAACGCTACTTGGAGTTCCGCCGCCAAAAAAAAGAGTGGAAATTTTTAAATTCGGATTATTTTGCAAAAAATTTGAAATTTCAAATTCCAAAGCGTTAAAATATTTTTGAACTAAGTCAAATTTATCGGTATATGAACCAAAGGCGCAATACGGACATTTGCTTTCGCAAAATGGGATATGAATATAAATATGCAACGCTTTTCCTTGCTTAAAATGTGATAAATTTAGCAAAAAATTCTAAAAATTTAGATAAAAATTTAACTCATTAATGTAGCTTTTAATTGTTTTTTGGTAGTATTTGCAGAATTTATTTATAACAAAAAAGCAAGGCTATGCAAGAAGAGAAAAAATATAGACCAAATGTCGCAGCTATCGTGCTTTCGCCGTCGTATCCTTTTAACTGCGAAGTCTTTATCGCTCAAAGAAGCGATATAAAAGGCGCTTGGCAGTTTCCACAAGGCGGAATCGACAAAGGCGAAACGCCCAGAGTTGCGATTTTAAGGGAACTAAAAGAAGAAATTGGAACCGATAAAGTAGAAATCATCGCCGAATGCCCACACTGGCATAGTTACGATTTCCCGCAAGCGGTGGCAACGAAAATGAGACCTTATGACGGGCAGACGCAAAAATATTTTTTAGTGCGTCTAAAAAAGCTTGAAAATTTGGATATAAATACCAAAAAACCAGAATTTGATAGCTTTAAATTTGTTAATATTAACGAAGTTTTAAGCCATGTAAATCATTTCAAACGACCGATTTACAGTGCTGTTATAAAATATTTTAAAGAGGAAGGATATATTTAATGCTAATCGTTCAAAAATACGGCGGAACAAGCGTAGGAACGCTTGAACGCATAGATAATGTCGCTGAACGCGTCATAAAAAGCAAAAAAGAAGGACACGATTTAGTCGTCATCGTTTCAGCTATGAGCGGTGTTACAAATAGGCTTATCGAATACGCTGAACATTTTTCTAAAAACCCTAGCACTCGTGAAATGGATTTGCTTTTAAGCTCCGGTGAGCGTGTGACAAGTGCGCTTTTGGCGATTGCTCTAACTGAAAAAGGCTATCCTGCGATTGCATTTTCAGGTCGCCAAGCAGGGCTTATAACCGACACTTTTCACACAAAAGCAAGAATAGCTTCGATTGAGCCAAAATTTATGCAAGATGCCTTAAAAGAAGGCAAAATCGTAGTTGTAGCAGGTTTTCAAGGTGTTGGCTTAGACGGAGATGTAACGACATTGGGGCGAGGCGGAAGCGATTTAAGTGCCGTTGCTGTTGCAGGAGCATTGCAAGCTGATATTTGCGAAATTTATACAGATGTCGATGGTGTTTATACAACCGATCCACGCATTGAGCCAAAGGCGAAAAAACTAGATAAAATCAGCTATGATGAAATGCTAGAACTTGCCAGTATGGGGGCAAAAGTTTTACAAAATAGAAGCGTTGAGTTAGCCAAAAAGTTAAATGTAAATTTGGTAACTAGAAGCAGTTTTAATTATAACGAAGGAACACTAATAACAGGAGAAGCAAATATGCAAGATATGGAACAAGCGTTAATCAGCGGTATAGCACTAGATAAAAATCAAGCAAGAGTAACTATTCGTGGCGTGGTTGATAAACCGGGCGTTGCGGCAAATATTTTTGGAAAACTAGCCGATGAAAATATAAATGTTGATATGATTATTCAAAACAACTCAAAAGAAGACGGCACTACAAGTATCGGTTTTACCGTTCCACAAAATGAAGCCGAAAAAGCAAAAAATGTAGTTTCATCTTTGGCAAGATCAGTCGATGTCGATAATGATGTAGTTAAAGTTAGCATCGTAGGCGTGGGTATGAAAAGCCACTCAGGAGTAGCAAGTTTAGCGTTTGCTACACTAGCAAATGAAGGAATTAATATCCAAATGATCTCAACAAGCGAGATTAAAATTTCAGTTATCGTCGAAGCAAAATACGGCGAATTAGCAGTTAGAGCATTGCATAAAGCTTATAATTTGGATAAATAATGCTTGATTTATTTAAGTGGAATTTAGAGCTTATAAGAACTCAGCCTTGTATGTCGTGGCTAGAAGATAGGCGCGAAGAATGGACGCCGCTTCTAGCTTCTAGGCTTAAATTTTTACTTGACGGACGGGCTTTTGTGATTATTTGCGATGATGAGACAGAGTGGTTTGGTAACTATATAGTTTCAAAAGTCAATCATACTGCAAATTCTCGTCCGCTACTTCCGTTTTTCACACTAAAATCGCTTTATAAAAATTATTCAAATATATCGACTATCGAAGAGATGAAACTAGTCGATGATATGCTAAATTTATCTTTTGCAAACGGTATTGTCTATTTTTATATTGGTAAAGGCGATTGTAGGCGTTCGCAAATCGCGAAAAACCACGAAGATAGCTATATGTGGCTAATCGATGAAAGAGCGCAAAATAGTTTTTATCTTAGCGGACAAGATGAAATGCTAGATATGAAACTTATCCAGCTTTTTTGGATATTTAACAAAAGCATTGATGCGGTGCTTTTTAACGAAGTCGTGCTATAAAAATGCAACGAATTAGCCAAATTATTCTAACAAACGATTATGAAAGCTTAAAAGAAAATTTGATTAACGAATTTGGCATAAAAAATTTGCGTTTTTTTGAAAACGATGACTTCAAAGTCGAAGATGCAAAAGCTGTCATAAGCGAAGCATATATCGCAGAAAATTCGACTAAATTTATCGTTATAAAAGCTGAAAAATTCGGCGATGAAGCGCAAAATTCGCTTTTAAAAATTCTTGAAGAACCGCCACGAAATATGGTTTTTTTTATCGTCGCAAGTTCAAAAAATTTGCTCTTACCGACGATTCGCTCTCGTTTGATGAGTCAAAATTTACTAGAAAAAAAAGAGCAAACAAAAACGGGTATAAACTGGCAAAAGCTTGATTTAAAGACACTTAGCGAATTCGTCGATAGCAAAATCGCATTAGAGCGCACAGGCGAATTTGATAAATTTCGCTTAAAAGAGTTGATATGCGTTATCACAAAAGAGTGTTTGGCGCAAGGCGTAAAATTTAGCGAATTTGAGTTATCTTACATAAACAAGCTTGTTGTTTTGTGCGAACTAAACGCCAAATCCCACGCGGTTTTGTTGCCGCTTTTACTAATGATAAGTGAGAAAAAATGAAAATTTTTAAAATTAATGCAGATACCGATTTTAACGCACTTTGCGATGATATAAAACCGCAAATCGTAGGTCAAAAAATAATGCAAAAAAAATCAAATTTGCACTTTTTTTATCTAAGAGATATAAAGGCTCCTGCGGCAAACATTTTAAAGCAAGACGCCCTTGGCGTGGGTGCCGAGCTGGTTTGCAACGATAGCGTGATTTTGGGGCAGGGCGTATCAAATGCACTTTTGATCGCAAATGATAAACAAGTGGAACTTTTAGCCAAAAAAGAGGCCTTGCAAGATTTTGAGCTAAAAAATTTGGCGAAATTTTTAAATTTAAAATTCAAAAAACACACAAAGCCCGAGATAATGGGCGTTTTAAACATAAATGATGACAGCTTTAACGCTTCTTCGCGCATAAATTTGAATGACGGAATTTCTCGCATTGAAGCGATGATTGAAAATGGTGCCGATATTATCGATCTTGGCGGGGTTTCAAGCCGTCCGGGAAGCGAGTATTGTGGCGAAAAAGCCGAATTTGAACGCATTGAAAAGATTATTAGCGAAATTTATCGCCTAAATTTGCACGAAAAAGTTAAATTTAGCCTTGATACTTTTAGTGGATACTGTGCCGAATTTGCTCTAAATCAGGGCTTTTGCATTATAAATGATATTGCTGCAAATTTGGAGCTTTGCAAAATCGTAAAGCGATATGGGGCAACTTATGTTTTAATGCACATGCAAGGAAATCCAAAAACCATGCAAAATTCGCCTACTTACAGCGATTTGATTTTCCAAATCGATGAATTTTTTGCTTCAAATTTGGCTAAAATCGCTGAATTTGAGTTAGAAAATGTTGTTTTGGATGTCGGTATCGGTTTTGGTAAAACGCCAAAGCAAAATTTGCTTTTAATCAAACATTTAGAACACTTTTTGCACTTTGAAAAACCGCTTTTAGTGGGTGCTAGCAGGAAGAGCGTGATTGATTTTTATAGCCCAAGTAGCGTTGAAAATCGCCTTGCAGGAAGCCTTTATTTGCACCTTAAAGCGTTCGAAAACGGCGCAAGTATCATCAGAACTCACGATGTAAAAGAGCACAAACAGCTTTTTGCATTAAATTCCGCAATGCAAAATATTAGTGTGTGGTAAATTTAAGTTGAAATCAGCCTAGCTTTCACAGAAACCTGCCACTGTGTGGCACCGCTTCGCTTGTTTTCGTGTGTAGCAAACGCCGATAGACAAAGAAAGTCTTATCTTGCGTTTGCTACACACGAAATCGTCGGCATAAATTTATCAATTTACATTGAATTATTTTTCAAATTTGTTTCCATTGTCATTGCGAGACTTTGCGATAGCAAAGTCGTGGCAATCGCCAGTGTTAAAATAACCAAATTCTAAATTTGTAAATTTACAAATCGCAAATTTAACTATTGGCGATTGCTTCGAGCCTGTCGGCTCTCGCAATGACAAATAGAAACACTTTGAGTAATAAAAATCTAAAATTCTTGCAAAATTTGCGTTAGTTTTGCCTTATCTTTGTCGCTTTCGTAACCTGAAATTTTGAGATTTTTTAGCTCTTTTCCGTTTTCGAAAAACATTAAAGCAGGCGGAGAAAAAACGCTAAATTCTTTTTTTATTTCGGTATTTTGTGCGTTCGGATTTGTTAAATCGACCTTGATGAGTTCAAATTTAGCTAAATTTGAAGCGATTTTTTCATCGTTAAAGTCGCTTTCAAGCTCTTTGCATGTTTTGCACCAACTAGCCCAAAAATCGATTAAAACAGGTTTTTTAGCAGAATTTATTATTTCGTTTAATTCTCTCAAATTTGAAACTTTTTTAAATTTGTCGGTGGTAGAAATTTCGCTAGAAAAATTTTCTTTTGCGATAGAAAAGTTTTCAAGTGGCTTAGCAAAGTCTTTTGCGCCACTTGCAAAGCCGATTAAAAGTAAAATCGAATATAACAAAACAAAAAGCGAAATGCCTTTTTTAAGCAAATTTGCACTTTTATCAAAAAGTCCCAAAAATACGGCAAAAACGCACCCTAGCGCCCCGTAAAGCAAAAGTGCAAAATTTTCGCCAAAAACGCGTGAGCCAAGCCAAATCGCCATAAATAAAAGTAAAAATCCAAATATTTTTGATACAAAGTTCATCCACTCGCCGGGTCTTGGTAGGCTAAGCCCAAGTCCGATAGCAAGTAGCAAAATGCCGCTTCCAAGCCCAAGTGAGAAAAGCGCACTAGCGCCAAGTGCGACATTTCCGCTAGTGGCGATATAAAGCAAGGCACCTGCTAAAACTGCACTTGCGCACGGAGAGACGATAAGCACTGATAAAAATCCCATTATAAAAACATCGACAATACCGCCGTTTGCGTTTGTTTTATTTTTTAAAATTTGCGGAATTTTAATCTCAAAAAAACCAAACATCGATAATGCTAAAATCACAAAAATCGCGCAAAACGCTAAAATAACGACCGGAATTTGCAAATAATCAGCCAAATTCGCACCAAAAAACCCGACACACGCTCCGATTATAGTGTAAGCTAGTGCCATTGCAAAAACATAAACAAAGCTTATAAAAAAGCTTTTTTTAGTGTCGTTTTTTTGAGCTGTTTTTGCTACGATGATGCTTGAAAGTATCGGTATAAGCGGGAAAACGCAAGGCGTTAAAGAGAGTAAAACTCCATACCCAAAAAATAGTAAAATCACGCCAAAAAAGCTTTTTTGCGAAAACGAATTTGCGATTTTTTCTTCTTGCGAAAATTCGTCAAATTCGGCGTTAAAATTCGATATATTTTTTTTAATTTTTAAAATTTGATATGTTTGATTTGACTTTGTAAATTTAAACTCAAAACTTTGTGGCTCGTAGCAAAACCCGTCAAATGTGCAGGCGTTAAATGAATTTTGTATTTCAAAATTTTCTAAATTTCCGCCGTTTCCGACAACTACGCCAAGCGGGATAAAAATGCTAAATTCGCCGTTGTAAATTTGATAATGCTTATGTGGTTTTGGGGTTGGCAGATTTAAAATCGGCGTTATATCGCTATTTTTAAATTTAAATTTAATCTCATCTGCGTATAAATAAGTGCTTTCATCAACGCTAAATTTAAACTCGATTTGCGAATTTGAGACACTTGGTGTTATTTTGACGGCTTCATCGACACTCAAAGGCTCGGCAAAAATTTGAGTTAAAAAAATAAAAAAAACGATAAAAAATCTCAAAATAAAATCCTAAATAAAAACTCGCCAAATTTTAACAACAAAAGATAAATTTTGCATAAATTTGCAAAAAAATATTTGTTTTTAAAGTAAATTAGAATAAAATAATCTTTTTATTATTTTTTCAGGAGGAAGAGATGGAAGAAAAAAAGATGAAAGCTGACGGCGAGAGCGTCGTTAAGGACGAAAAAGTAAAAGAAAAAGATAAAAAGAAAAAGGATAAAATGCCTTTAAAAGAGTATGAAGAAGAACTAGTCAAACTTCAAATTGAACTTTTAAAGCTTCAAAACTATGTCAAAGAAAAAGGTTTAAAAATCCTTATCATTATGGAAGGAAGAGATGCAGCAGGTAAGGGTGGAACGATAAAACGCTTAACAGAACATTTAAATCCACGCGGTTGTCGCGTAGTAGCACTTGAAAAGCCGAGCAATGTCGAGCAAACTCAGTGGTATTTCCAACGATATGTAGCACACTTGCCAAGTGGTGGCGAGATAGCGATTTTTGATAGAAGTTGGTATAACAGGGCTATGGTCGAGCCTGTAATGGGATTTTGCACACACCAACAACACAAAGATTTTTTACGCCAAGTGCCAAATTTTGAAGAAATGCTTGTAAATTCGGGCATAATTTTGTTTAAATTTTATTTTTCGGTTTCAAAAGCAGAGCAAAAACGCCGTTTTGATAGCCGTAAAAACGACCCGCTAAAACAATACAAACTCTCTCCTGTCGATGCGAAATCGCAAGAGCTTTGGGAGCAATATACTTTGGCGAAATACTCAATGCTACTAGCTTCAAATGCCGAATTTGCACCATGGACGATACTAGTAAGCGATGATAAAAAACGAGCAAGATTAAATGCGTTTAAGTGCATACTTTCACGCATTGATTATCCAAATAAAATCGACGCAAAAGAGCTTGCGGTCGATCCAAACTGGGTGCGAAGTGGTTCGGAAGAGATTATTTTGATGGAAGAAAATCTCAAAAAAGAGGGACTTCGCAAAATGGAAAAACAAAACAAAAAAGATAAGAAAAAAGAAGAAAAGAAACAAAAAGAGCCAAATAACGAAAAAAAGTAGTTCGTAAATTTTGAGCTTGAAAATTGTGGCTCATAGCTAAAAATTGTCTAATTTTCACAAATTTGCGACCTTGTTGCAAATTTGCGAGATACTTCGCCGAATTTGTGAATTTTTGATTTGCAAATTCGGTTTTTTATTTCTAATTTTATTTAATTTGTCATTGCGAGTGAGCGATAGCGAACGAAACAATCGCCAAACCTTAAACTATCAAAATGCAAACAATCTTATCATCGCAAGATGGCAACGCCACCGAAGTAGTCCAAAGAATTTTAGATTTTAAAAACAGGTAGTATCAAGTAGTGGCGGTATTTGCAATGCAAAAGCAATGCAAATACCGCAAATTCGCGATAAAAGAATTATTTATCTCTTAAATTTAATTCGCTTACAAGTTTTGTATAACTTGCATAGTTGGTCTTTTTAAGATATTTCATCATTCTTTTTCTTTGACCGACTAGTTTAAGCAAACCTAATCTTGATGAAAAATCTTTCGGATTTGCTTTGATGTGATCTGTAAGATAAGAAATTCTGTTGCTTAGTAGAGCAATTTGAACTTCTGGGGAACCTGTATCTTTTTCTCCCCTAGCGAATTTCGCAACTATTTGTGCCTTTTGAGCCGAATCCAAAGCCATAATTGACCTCCTGACTGGTAAGATTAAAGTTTGCAATTATACTGAAATTTCCTTTTAAGCTACTTAAATTTAAATTTGAAAATAAAAAATTTCAAAAATATAGCAGTTTAAGCTTTTAAATAGCAAAACTTTTATACAATAAAAAGTTAAAAATTAAGATAAGGACTAAAATGCTCTTTACAAAAGCGAGTGAATATGCACTAGTTGCAATGATATGTATAGCCAAAAAAAACGGTTCTTGCGATGTTGATACTTTGGCAAATGAACTTGGAATTCCAAAAAGTTTTTTGGCGAAAATTCTACAAAATTTAGCAAAAGCAAAACTTCTAAATTCCTTTAAAGGCGCAAAAGGCGGTTTTACGCTTGTAAAAACTCCCGATAAAATCACGCTCAATGAAATCATAACGGGTGCCGAAAAACGCCAAACTGCGGTTTTTGAATGCTCTATCGAAGGCAGTATCTGCCCTAGCGGAAAAGGCGATATTTGCCAAATTCGTTGTATTTTTGAGACGCTACAAGAAAAAGTCGATGGTTTTTTAAATACTATAACCCTTGAAGACATAATCAAGAGCAAAGTCTAAAAATGGCGATTTTTCATCTTAGCCATACCGATTTGGACGGCTATGGCGCTCAATTTGTTACAAATTTTTATTTTGATAATATCAAATTTTTTAACTCAAATTACGGCAAAGAGATAAATGAAAAATTCGCTCAAATTTTGAATTTAATCGATACCGAATTTGCAAATGAAACAAATTTGATTTTAATCACAGATTTGAATTTGACCTTGTCTCAGTGCTTGGAATTTCAAAATTTAGCCGGTGAAAAAAATGCAAAAATTTTGCTACTTGACCACCACCAAAGCGGCGAAGAGTGCGCTAAAAAGCATGGCTGGTATCTGCTTGACTCATCAAGGTGCGCGACAAAAATCACCTATGACTTTTTTAGCGACCTTTACGGCAAAAACGAAATGCTTGATAAATTCGTGCGGGTTGTAAATGCCGTTGATATTTGGCTAGATAAAGATAGCGAATTTGAGCTTGGAAAGGTCTGTTTGGGGCTGGTTTCAGGCGCAAAAGAGATAAACAAAGTTATGTTTGAAAAGGAAAGTTTTAGCTATATTCAGTTTTTAATTTCTGCTATTCCAAACTTTTTCGATATAAAAAATTCGCACATCGCCCTTGATAACGCAATCCACGGACTAAAAAAAGAATTTTTTAAAACCGAAAAAGATGACACGCTGAGCAATCTTATTTCGAATTTTGTCGTTGGCAAACTAAGCGCTCAAAAAGATAAATTTATCATCAAATTTGGCGAAAAGACGGGCATTTTGACCTATAATATCGGCAACACTTCTGTCATCGGCAACGACTTTTTGGTAAAAAACCCTGATGTGGATTTTTTCATCGATGTAACTTCGAAAAAAACGCTAAGTTTTCGTGCTAACGGCAACGCAAATGTCAGCGAAATGGCGAAAATTCTTGTTGGCGGCGGCGGTCATATAAACGCAAGCGGGGGAATGTTTGCTGGATTTAAAGATAGCAATTCGTATGAAAATATCAAAACGCAAATCATAAATTTGATAGATAAAAAACTAAGCGAAACTAAGGAAAATCAAAATGAAAAATAATGCAAATTTCAAAAATAACGGACACCAAAACGGAAAAAATTTTAATAAAAATTCTAATAAAAACAGCGAATTTGACTTCGAAGAAATGGCGTATGAAGTAAGCGTTTTACTTGAAGGAATGCTTTATTTTGCGGGAGTTAAAAGAGCGAATTTAGAAAAAGCAGCTGAAATTTATATAGAAAATATCGATGAAATTTTAGAAAATTCCGACCTTGACGGCGTCGATGAGCCAATCGCCGTCGTAGAATACTTAAAGAAAAATCATAAAGAGCTGTTTGAGTAAATTTAAAAGTTAAATTTGAAATGAAAAATAAAATTTCAAAACCAAATGTCTATTCGCTCGAAAAGATTGAGAAATTAAGGCTAGAAACGCTAAGAAATATTGAAACATTAAAGAAAAAAACTTTATATTTATTGATTTTTATTTTCATTGTGCTTGATATATTAAGCATTTATTTTATGTATCTAAATTTAAAATTAGAGCATTTATATTTTGGCTATATAACCTTTGCTGTTTTAATTAGTGGTTTTTTATATATAAAATCAAATTTAACTTTATTTATAGCTTTTTTGGCAAATATAGGCACTGCCTATGTTTTATTGAATTTTTTTAAATTTGAATTTTATCCTGTTATATTTATTGTAATGTCACCTTTTAGTGTTTTTCTGTTTTACACTATCATCGCAAAAAGTATAGTAAAAAGTAAAGAAAAACTTTTTAAATTTATATTCAAACAAAATTTTATAAAACCACATATACGAAATTTAGGTTACAATTACGACAGCAATCGTTCAATCACAGATAATGAAATAAAATTTAGTAGATTATATGGCGATAATTTTATAAAACAAGGCGGAAACGACAGAATTAGTGGTCAAAAAGATGGTGTAGATTTTGTTTTTAGTGATATAAATATAAGTGTGAATAATAATGGATATTTTCCGTCTAATGGAATTTTTTTCTATGCAGATTTTAATAAATTTATCGCTTCAAATACGCTGATATTTTCTACCGATTTTATACCATTTCAACTAGATAGAAAATTAATCAAAATGGACAATGTAGAATTTAATAAAATTTTCAAGGTTTTTACGGATAAACCAAAAAATGCAGCGTATCTTTTAAGTCCGTTATTAATGCAACAACTGCTTGAATTGCATAAAATATTTAAATGTCCTATAAATATCAGTTTTAGAAGAACTAAAATTTGTATCGCTATTTTAAGAGATTTTGATAGCTTTGAACCTGATACTAATCAAAGTGTCCTAACGCATAATCCAACACACTACATAGAAAAAGATTTAAACAAAATCTTTGAAATAATCGAAACATTGCGGTTAAATCGCAAAATTTGGAGCGTAGAAAAATAAAAAAGCCGAATTTGAAAAACAAAATTCACAAATTCGGCGTAGTTATCAAAAAAAGCTAATTTTTAATAAAATAGTAAAAAAATAAACGCAAATTCGCACCAAATTTAGCGCAAATTCACTCACAAAACTGTAACCAAACCTAAGTCGCAGTCAAAATCAACTAAAAACCAAAAAGCTTTCTCAAAAATTCTCTAAATTTTGATTTTTTGGCACAAACAACTGAAAAAACCATGTCCAACTCGTTTCGCTCTTGCGTAGTGAAGCGTTGCATAATCACTCTCCTATCAGTTTTTTTATTTTACTCAAAACAAATGAGGCGTCGTCGCTATCAAGCTCACAAAGCATTTGAAACACGGCGAGCGCAGCCTGTGGCTTTGTCGTGCCTAAACGCCAGTCTTGATAGGTTCGCATAGAAACTCCCAGCTTTTTTGCCATTGTCGCATGGGAGATCTTTTTCCCCATATATTTGGATTCCACAGCATTGTGGAGAATATTAAAAATGTCGTTTGTTTCTACCATGATGAAATTATACAAATTCTTTCATTAACTATACATTAAATCGTATAAATATACAAGATTTTGTATAACTTATAATTAAAAATGGTTAAACAATCACTTTTAATGTTGAAATTATACAGATTTTTGCATAAAACGAACATTAAAAATTATAAAAAAAGCAAAAAATTTTATAAAGAAAATGGGTAAAATTTCGCCAAATTTACCTGTTTTTTATAAAAATTTAAAAAACATTATAAATTTGAATTTTCTTTGTTTTAATTTATAAATTTTAATTTTTAGATTGAATTTATAAGCTGATTTTTGCTATTTTGTCGTCATTCTGAGCCAAAGAAAGCGTCAAAACGCTTTCTGGCGAAGAATCCTCTTGTTTAAATTTGAAGTTTAATTATTTTGCAAATTTGGGATTCTTCGCTACACTCCGTTTCGCTCAGAATGATAACAAATTTACGAGAAGCATTTTCTGTCGCCGTCATCAAATCACAAAAAATATGTCAAAGCATTCTAAAATTCGCCAAATTTTGCCAAAAATTAAATTTTTATATAAAAAACCTTGACATTAATGCACTCAATATTGTATAATTCTTAGCAATTAAAATGAAAGAGTGCTAAAAAATGAAAATGAATAAACGAGATTTGATTTTAGAATCAATCATTTCGGCTTACCTTGATGATAACACGCCGATTGGCTCGTCTGAGCTTGGTTCGAGAATGCAAATTTCGATTCCGGCTTCGACAATTCGGGTTTATTTTAAAAAGCTAAGCGACGAAGGCGCTATTACGCAACTTCATGTCAGTGGCGGGCGAATCCCCACGGTAGCGACTATGCAAGAGTATTGGCAAAGCAAACTTCGCTTTGACAATGTTTTGCAAATCTCAAATTTGGAAAATTTAGCGCTTATTTTAAAGGAATTTGAGATTTATTGTATGATTTTTAGCTCTGATAATGAGCTTTTGCGTGAAGTCTTAAACTACAATAATCGCTTCATCGTGCTTGTTTTTGACGAAGATGAGATTATTATGAAATTTGAGCCTAGAATTTACAAATTTTTGCTAAATTTGGTCGGAATTTCGCTAAAAGATTTGGAAATGGCGAGTATTCAGGTTGGACTTTCGGGGCTTCGCTCAAAGATAAAGGAGCTAAAAAATTCAAAAATCGAGTTTTTGGCAAACGAGGTCGTGGCGTATAAAATTTTCAAAGATGAAAGATTTAAAATCCTTTTAAATCCGTCGATTGCCGTAAATTTTGGAAAAAATTTGATTTTTTCGCCGTATTTTGAAAGCGGTTTTATGGGCATCAAACGCGCCGTCAAGCTCGGCGGAAAAGACGCTACGATGATTTGCGCAGGAAGTGTATATGAAGATTATGATAAATTTTTTAACTATATAACGGAGGCAGCATGAACGAAGAGAAAGAAAATTCGCAAAACGCCGAATTTGACGAAAACAAAGGTTGCGGTTGTGGCGGCGGCTGCGGGTGCGAAAGCCCGTTAGCAGACGACGGCGACGAATTCGCAGATGAGCTAGAAAACGAGCTAGAAAATTCGTGCGAGTGCGAAAATTCGCAAAACGATGAAATCGCAAATTTGCAACGCCAGCTAAATGAAATAACCGATAAATTTTATCGTGCAAATGCCGATTTTGACAATATCAAAAAGCGTTTGGAGCGAGAAAAAAGCACAGCCGTGGAGTATGCGGCGGAAAAATTCGCAAAAGATCTCTTGCCGATAATCGACGCACTCGAAGAAGCCGCTAAAATCGACATCGAAGGCAACGAACTAGCCGATAAAATCGAAGAAGGCGTAAAGCAGTGTATAAATTTATTTTTAAAAACATTTGAAAAATACGGCATTACGCCGATTTCAACGGACGATGGCTACGAGAGCGAAAGCGGTAAATTTTACCCAATCCAACTCGTAGAAAAAGATGGCGCAAAAACGAACGAAATCGTTCAAGTTTTGCAAAAAGGTTACCTTTACAAAGAGCGAATTTTACGCCCTGTAATGGTTATTTTGGCGAAGTAGATTTGAAATTTACAAATTCGCAAATTTACAAAATTTAAAGAAAACAAAATTTAATAAAAAGGATAAAACATGGGAAAAGTAATTGGAATTGACCTTGGCACAACAAATTCATGTGTCAGTATCTTTGAAAGGGGCGAAAGCAAGATTATTCCTAACAAAGAGGGCAAAAACACAACTCCGTCAGTTGTCGCATTTACCGATAAAGGCGAAGTTTTAGTCGGCGACAGCGCAAAACGCCAAGCTGTAACAAACCCTGAAAAAACGATTTATTCGATTAAAAGAATTATGGGTTTGATGATGAACGAGAAAAACGCGCAAGAAGCCAAAAAGCGACTTCCTTATAAAATAGTCGATAGAAACGGCGCGTGTGCGGTTGAAATCGCAGGAAAAGTTTATACTCCGCAAGAAATTTCGGCAAAAGTTTTGATGAAACTAAAAGAAGACGCTGAAAGCTTCCTTGGCGAACCGGTTGTAGATGCAGTTATCACGGTTCCTGCGTATTTTAACGACAGCCAAAGAAAAGCGACAAAAGAAGCAGGAACGATTGCAGGGCTAAATGTGCTTCGTATCATAAACGAACCAACGGCTGCTGCGTTAGCGTATGGACTAGATAAAAAAGAAGCCGAAAAAATCGTGGTTTATGATTTGGGTGGCGGAACATTTGATGTTACTGTGCTAGAAACTGGCGATAGCGTGGTTGAAGTGCTTTCAACAGGCGGAAATGCTTTCCTTGGTGGCGATGATTTTGATAATAGAGTGATTGATTTCTTGCTAAGCGAATTTAAAGCAGAGAGCGGAATCGACCTTAAAAACGATGTCATGGCTATGCAACGCTTAAAAGAAGCAGCAGAAAATGCCAAAAAAGAGCTTTCAAGTGCGATGGAAACGACTATAAATTTACCTTTCATCACAGCAGACGCCACAGGTCCAAAACACCTTATGAAAACGCTAACAAGGGCTAAATTTGAAAGTATGATTGATGATTTGGTTGATGAGACTATCGATACTCTTAACCGCGTTGCCAAAGAAGCAGGGCTAAATATGAGCGAAATCAAAGAAGTCGTCATGGTCGGTGGCTCGACTCGCGTTCCTTTGGTGCAAGAGCAGGTCAAAAAGGCATTTGGTAAAGATTTAAATAAAAGCGTAAATCCTGACGAAGTCGTCGCAATCGGTGCAAGCGTGCAAGGCGCTGTTATCAAAGGCGATGTAAAAGATGTGCTTTTGCTTGATGTTACGCCACTTTCGCTTGGTATCGAAACACTAGGTGGCGTTATGACAAAGATTATCGATAAAGGCACGACAATCCCAACCAAAAAATCGCAAGTTTTCTCAACAGCAGAAGATAACCAATCTGCCGTTACAATCAATGTCTTGCAAGGCGAGAGAGAATTTGCAAGAGATAATAAAACTTTGGGTAATTTTAATCTTGAAGGCATTATGCCAGCCCCACGCGGTGTGCCACAAATCGAAGTCGAGTTTGACATCGACGCAAACGGCATTTTAACCGTTTCGGCAAAAGACAAAGCCACAGGCAAGGCTACCGACATTCGCATTACAGGTTCAAGTGGTCTAAGTGACGATGAAATCGATAAAATGGTAAAAGATGCCGAGCTTCACAAAGAAGACGACAAAAAACGCAAAGAAGGCGTCGAAGCAAGAAACCAAGCCGACGGAATCGCTCACCAAACAGAAAAAACGCTAAATGAAATGGGCGAGAAAATCCCGGCTGAGCTAAGAGCAAACATCGAAAGCGCGTTAAATGACCTAAAAGCCGTGCTAAAAGATGAAAATGCCACAAAAGAGCAAATCAACGCAAAGGTCGAAGCCCTAAGCAAGGCAGCTGAGCAAATGTATAAACAAGCTTCGGCAAATCAAGGTGGCGCTAACGGCGGTTCGCAAAACGCACAAGGCGGCAAAAAAGCAGATGACGATGTCATCGACGCAGAAGTAGAATAAACCAAAATAGGGCGTTTTTAAGTTAAAACGCCCTTTAAATTTTTTATACAATTTATAATCTTTTTTAATTCAAATTTACACACAATTTGTTTGAACGATAGTGATTTATGCGCGATTTTAGCTTTTTAAAATCGTATTTTTATTAATTTGTTTTTGTTATAATTACACTTATGGAATTTATAGCGCATAAAAGAGAAAATGGTGATATTCAAACTCTAAAAGAGCATAGCAAAAATACGGCGGAATTATGCGAAAAATTTGCCATTACTCCATTTAAAAGCTTGGCATATTTATGCGGACTTTTGCACGATTTTGGTAAATATCAAAAAGATTTTCAAGATAGAATAAATGGCAAAAATATCGCAGTCGAACACTCTATTTGCGGAGCAGAGCTTGTTGGCGAGAAATACAAACAAAATCGCATTGGCTCTTTGATAGCACAGTATATAATCGCTGGTCATCATAGTGGTTTGCCAAATGGTGGCGATAAAAATGACACTTCCGATATGCCTACTCTTCAAGGTAGATTAAAACGAAAAATGCAAGATTTTAGTTTTTACGAAAGCGAAATTAATTTACCAAATTTAGACGATAGCGAATTAATGAAATTTATTTTGGAATCGCAAGACAAATATATCAGAATTCATAAATTCGCGTTTTTTACTCGCTATATATTTTCTTGTCTTGTAGATGCTGATAGTAGCGATACGGCTGAATTTTGCAATAATATAAAAAGACAAAGCTTAAAGAGTGATTTTGAAAAATGTTTGGAAAAAATCAATGCAAATTTACAAACAAAACCGCAAATTACAAATTTACAAAAAGCAAGAAGCGCAATTCAAAATCAAGTCTTTGCAAATGATACAGATTCGCAAATTTATCTGCTTAATATGCCAACAGGCAGTGGCAAAACTCTAACGAGTATGAAATTTGCCTTGCAAAAAGCTATAAATTCAGATAAAAAACGCATAATTTATGTAATTCCATACAATAGCATTATTGATCAAACTTATGATGAATTTGAGCGAATTTTTGGTGATAGTGCGCAAATTTTGCGTCATCAAAGCACTTTTAGCTACGAAAACGATGATGACAAAGATGAAAATTACAAAAAAATTGCAAAAGCAGCTAGTGAAAATTATGATGCTGATATTATTATCACAACTTCTGTGCAGTTTTTTGAGTCATTATATTCAAATAAACGCTCAAAACTTCGCAAAATTCATAATTTTGCTGATAGTATTTTGATTTTTGATGAAGCACATTTAATGCCGAGAGATTATTTGCAACCTTGCCTTGAAAGCGTTGTATTTTTGAGTAAATATCTGAATTCTAAGATTATGTTTTTGACCGCTACTATGCCAAATTTTACTGATTTGATAAATCAATTTGTAAAAACAAAAATCGATATTTGTGATTTGGTGGCTGATAAAAGCGAGTTTAGTACCTTTAAAAAGTGTAAATTTGAGTTTTTAAAAGAGCAAAATTTTGAAAATTTAATCAAACGAGCTTTAAATTTTGATAGTTCTTTAATAGTAGTTAATGCAAGAAAAAGTGCAAAAGAATTTTATAATATTATACAAAATATCCCAAATTTAGCAGTTTTTCATCTTTCTACATATATGAGTGCTTATGATAGAATTAGAACAATCGGGGCGATTAAAACGGCTTTAAATTTAAAAACACAAAAAGTTATCGTGGTTTCTACTTCGCTGATTGAAGCGGGAGTAGATTTGGATTTTGAAGCTGTTTTTAGGGAGTTATCTGGGCTTGATAACATACTTCAAGCAGGCGGTAG
>JAFUFY010000012.1 GCA_017469645.1 Campylobacter sp.
GAAAATATCGCTAAATTCGCTAAAATTTGCAACTTCTACGCCGAGCCAACGAGCGAAATTTTGTGGAAAATAGTTTGCATAGCTTTCGTTTTTTATAAATTTTCGCCCCGTATCGTCGCTAGAAATTTTTATCAAAGGCACGGCAAAATGCTCTTTTGAAGCGTTTTGTCTCATTGTAAGTTTGAGTGGATTATTTTTATGCGTAAGCCCGTGGTCGCTAAAATAAATTATCGAAAAACTTTCGCCCGTTTTTTGACGATTGTTTTCTAAAATATTATAAAGCAGACGCAAATCCCCGTCAGTTTGGGCGATGGTTTCGACATAACAATTTATATTAAAAGTTTTTTCATCTAAATATTTTTTATACTCATTTGTGGTAAGTCTTTCGCAAGATTCGAAGTGCGAACCGTATGTATGCAAAAATATCACACGAGCATTTTTGCTTTCGTTATTTAAAATTTCGCTCACTTTTTTTATCAAATTTGCATCGGATTTTTGCTTAATACTCTTATCTTTGCTGATAAAATACAAAAATTTCGCTCTTTGTGCTACCATCGTATTTGCCGTGTCGTGGTAGCCTATCGTGCCTTGATTGCTAAGCCAAGAAGTCTCAAAACCGGCTAAATTTGCCAAATCAACTATATTTAAATTTAAATCTGCATTGTGGCTTAAAACATGCCTTAATGCAGGGATTGTATTTAAGCCAGTCGCTGTGTAACCATCTACAAAAGTGCCGTTAATTTCACGCAAAAACGGGGTATTTTTAACCGTGTAGCCATAAATTTCAAAATAATCTCTTCTAGCGCTTTCGCCGATAACCACGACGAAATTTTTATATTTTGGCGAAACGCTAGTTATTTGCCATTTTGGCTCGATTTTTGTTTCATTTACAAGCTTCATATAATCAAGCGATCTCTTAAAATATCTTATTCCTTTTGCAAATGTGCTTGTGGTGCCGATTTTTAGGGGCTGACCAAAAGCCGTAATAATCACAAATAAAACTAAAAAAATGATAATTTTGCGATTTTTCAAACTTACTTTTTCGGTAGTAAAATAAAAATACAGTATCAAAATAATCGATATTAGCGAAAAAGCGATATGTTTAAATGGGAATGTTTTTGCAAATTCCCCGGCTTCGTTCGCAAAAGTCCCAAAAATCGCTAGAACAAATTCTTCTGTTAATTCTCCATATAATAGCCCAACTGGTGCATAAAATGCCAAAAACAGAACAAAAACAAAAAAGAGCCAAAACAGCCTTTTTAAATGTATAAAAAGTAACGCCGAAAGCGTTAAATAGGCTACATTTACGAAAAACGGCACTCCACCAAAAAGGGCAAACCTTCCCGTGCCTAAAACTAGATAAACGCTAATTAAAATTAGCGAAACTACGATAAAAGCATATTTTGCTCTCACTTTGCTCTCTCTCTGTGTGTGTAAATTCACGATTTTTCCTTTAAATCAAAGTTACTTTTAGTTTGTGTTTTTCTAAGCTGGCAGGTTTTTCGCCTTTGGCAAGGGCTAAAAATTCATCGCATTTCAAAACATAAAATCTAGTCAAATTTCGCCCAAAAAAGTTGCAAATTTCGCCGTTTTTGCCGTCGAATAGCTCAAATTCTTTTTGACTGCCGACAAGCAAAAAATCAGCCCCGCCATCGTAAGCGTCAAAAATAATCTCGCTTAAAATTCCAAGCGCACAATCTTTGTCGATTTCGTAAATTTCGGGGTTAAATTTAAGCTCTTTTGCTTTGAAATTTATGGTTTTAGCACCTAAATTTTGTGCGATTTTTTCCAAATTTTCATCGCCATAGACTGCAACGCTAAATTCATCAAATTTATGCTTAAAATCGTTTGTATTTAGATTCTCGTCAAGGTCGCAACGAGGCGTGATTTCTGGCTTTTTATAATTTAATTCCTTGCAAAAATATTCAAACTCTTCGCTTCCGTTAGCCAAATTTAGCACCTTTGCAGGGGCGAAATACGCCATTTGTGGTTTTATAATTTCGCAAATTTGCGATTTTTTCTCAGGGTATTTTTCGCATAAAAATTTTGCAAAAATAAAGCTAGAATTTCCAAGATAATTTTCACTAAATTTAGCCATTTTATCGCAGTAAAAATTCGCTACCAAACTCTCATAAAATGCCTTGTCATCGCTATTTGCAAATTCTTTAAAGATTTCGAATTTTGCATTAAATTCATCGGCGTGAAAATTCAAATCTTTATACGAAAATCTTTCGCTAAGCGGCGAAATAACAAGCTCTTTTCCAAATAAATTTATCAAATTTGACAAATTTTCGTCCAAACTCACGCCAAAATCATTAACTTTTGCAAATTTCGCTTTCGAAAAGTCGAAATACGGGTCATTTGCCTTAATATCATCAAGCAAATCTCTTAAAGTTTCAAAATCTAATTTTTCGTAAAAATATGGCTTAAAATAGCTTAAAATATCGATTTTTGGCTCAAATCTAAAAACTCGCAAGTCAAACATAATTTCTCCTTAAAAAGTCGCATTTTACAAAATTTTGGCTTAATAAATAAGTTTTTTAGCCCAAATTTACTAAAATTCGCAAAATTTTTTACCAAAGGTAACACTATGCCAAATTTTTTGTATTATCTCACTCATGCCAAGATAAATGCGCATTTTAGCAAAAACTCGACCGACTTTGTCGTGCGAGAAGTTCCGCTTTATGAATTCAGTGGTAACGGCGAGTGGTGCGTGATTTTAGTGCAACAAAAAGATCTTACAACTAGCCAAGCTTTGCAAATTTTTAGCGAACATTTAGGCGTGAAAATGCGCGAATTTGGCTATGCTGGGCTAAAAGATAAAGAGGGCTTGACGATACAATACATCTGTTTTCCTGCGAAATTTGAAGCGAATTTAGCGAATTTTAGCCACGAAAAGATTAAAATTTTAAGTCAAACTCGCCACGAAAACAAGCTTAGAATCGGGCATTTAAAGGGAAATAACTTTTTTATCCGTTTAAAAAAGGTTTTGCCGGTTGAAGCGCAAAAAATCAAAAATGCCTTTGAAAATATCGCAAATCAGGGCTTTGCAAACTATTTTGGTTATCAAAGATTTGGCAAATTTGGGGATAACTTTGAGTTAGGTTTGGCGATACTGCGCGGCGAAAAGTCTATGAAAAACCCTAAAATGCGAGATTTTTTAATCAGTGCGTATCAAAGCAAACTTTTTAACCTTTGGCTTGAAAAACGAGTTGAGATTTCAAAATTTGCTAAGGAATTTAGCCTGAGCGAACTAGCAAAAATTTATGGTTTTGATAAAGATAGCGCTAAGCAAATCGCTTTGCAACCGCAGTTTTATAAGCTTTTAAAGGGCGAAGTTTTGGGACATTTTCCGCACGGCAAATTTTTTCTTTGCGAAGATTTGGACGCAGAAGTGCAGCGATTTTTACGCCGTGATATAACTAGTGCAGGGCTTTTGGTCGGAAAAAGCGGTATCGCTTCAAGCGAAATCGCTAAAAAATTTGAAGATGAAATTTTTGGCGTTGCCAATGAATTCGCACACAAAATGACGGGCGGACGGCGATTTGCGTGGAGTTTTATCGAAAATGCAAAATTTTCTTACGATGAAAACAAGGCGCAGGTTTGTTTGGAATTTTATCTGCCAAAAGGCTCTTACGCCACTGTGGTGCTTGAAGAGATTTTGCATTGCGACATTTTTGAGGGACTTGGTGAGATTTGATATTTATCATTACATTTAATTTAGTGAGAAACCTCTTGCATAAATTTGCAATAGTAAGTTTAAATTTGTAAATTTAAAAACAGAATTTCGTATCGTGTATAAACGATACGACCTGAATTTGAATTTGCTAAAATTTGTCATTGCGAGAGTTTCGTAGAAACTCGAAGCAATCGCCAAAATTTGAATTTACAAAACAACTCAATCTAAAAATTTGCATTAGCAAATTTTTTATAAAATCAAATTTAAATTTTGGAATTTACATAGTGGTTTCGTAACCATTGGCGATTGCCACGACTTTGCTGTCGCAAAGTCTCGCAATGACAGTTGAGACAAATTTAAAATTAAATTTCTAATTTTAAAAAGCTAAATTTTAACCATTTTTTGATACAATTTTGGCTCAAAAAAGGCATGGCAAACGGTCGCTTGAAAAAGAGGAAAGTCCGAGCTGCAATAAGACAGTGTCGCGTCTAACGGACGCCGAGGGTAACCTTAGGGAAAGTGTAACAGAAAGCAAACTGCCGAGACCAACGGAATTTAAGCATTTCAAATCTTTTGAAAGAAATTCGCTCGGTGATGGTGAAACGGCGAGGTAAGAGCTCACCGGTATCTTTGGCGACAAAGATAGCCTTATAAACCCGACACGCAGCAAGAAGGGGTGGTTTTGTCTTATATTTTACCCTTCGCTTGAACTTGGTTGTAAAATCAAGTCTAGATAAATGGCCGTTACAACAGAACTCGGCTTATCGCCATGCCTTTTGTGAGTTTTTGCTTAAATTTAAAAGAAATCTCATTTTTAAATCTAACTTTCAATAACTTTTTGCTAGACTATTTGGATTATTTTTATCGGAGATTTTATGGATAATTTTTTGGATAAAATTTGGGGGATAAATAGGCTTTATATCGATCAAAATTTGCTTTTTAAAACTGAGCCGAGTGTCGCTGCTATCGTGCTTGGTGCGAACTGCGAAAATTTTGAAAAGTTTAAGTCGTTAAATGCTTTTAAAGAGATTTTAAAATCACTTGGATTTGAAGTGGGGATTTACGGCGTTCAAGCCCTACAAATCGGCATTATAAACGCTATAAGGAAGCTTAAAATTTCCAAATTTGAGATTTTGCTCGATATGGAGATTTTAAAAAATGAAAATATCATTTGCGAGAGCGAATTTACAAGGATTAGCGAGTTTTTGTATGGTTTAAAAACTGATGATTTTGCGAATTTGGCGGTGGAGAATTCGGAATTTGCTTTTTATAAAAAGATTGATTTGCTAAATGAAAGCGCCGACAAGCTCTCGCAAATCGATGAAAATTTTAAAAATAGATTGCAAAATGCCAAAATAAGGGCAAATTCTAGCAACTTTACTGTTTCAGTTACCGGCGTGATAAACGCAGGAAAATCAAGTATGCTAAATGCGCTTTTGGATTTTAATGTGCTTGGCACTTCAAACATACCTGAAACGGCGAATTTAACGCTACTACGATACGGCGAAAAAGCAGGGGCGAAGATCAAATTTTACGATGAAAACGAAATGCAAATTTTGGGATTTTCCGATAAATTTAAAGATGAAATCGCTAAATTTAAAGCCGAATTTGGCGATAAAAATATCGAAATTTCCGAACTTATAAACTACACTTCGGCGAAAAATGAGATTTCAAAATATATAAAAATGATTGAAATGAGCCTAAATTCGGAGATTTTAAAAGATAACATTAGCATTGTCGATACCCCGGGTCTCGATGACACGGTGGTTTTGCGTGAAGAGCTAACGAAAAATTTTATGTATGAAAGCGATGCGATAATCCACCTTATGAACGCTTCGCAAAGTTCGACAAAAAAAGATATGAGCTTTATCGTCGATACGCTAAAAAACTCAAAAAACAACTCGCTAATGGTCGTTTTAACTCACACTGATTTGCTTAGCGATAAGGATCTGACCGACGCGCTAAAATATACTCGCAAAAGCATACAAGAAGAGCTTAGCGAGTATGAATTTGATGAAAATTTGATTTCAAATGTTTCGTTTTTTTGTATCGATAGCCTTAGCAAAAGGGGCATTAGTGAGCTTAAAAATCACATTTATGAGAGCTTTTTTGGCGAAAATTCGATTAAAGCCGGTGCGATTTTGGATTCATTTAGCAAGGAAATTTTGATTGTGGCGGATTTGATGATTTCAAATTTGCAAGAACAAAGGGCGAATTTACTAAGCGGAAAAGAAGAAATCATCGCAAAATCGGAGCAAATTTCAAAAGAAATTCTTGCGTTAAAGGCGAATTTAGAGCAACTAAGCGTTTCGTTAAACGATACGATTTTAAAGCTTGATTATAGTAAAAGCTTGGATTTTTCTTCGCTAAAATCGGCTCAAATAGTGATAAAAGATCGAATTTTGAGCGATTTAAGATATGCAAAAACCAAAAAAATAAAACCTGATTTTGATAGATTAAAAATCATCGCAACAAGCGGTTTAAATGATTGTATTACCGATATTTTTAGATCGTTTTCGCAACGAATCGCAAAAGATAGCGCGAATTTAAAAGCCATGCTTGGCGAGAGTTTTTACGGAATTTCTGATTTTAAATTTGATACCAAAAAATTTATGGAAGAAAACTTTAAAAAGCCAGATTTTAGCTTAATGAATTCAAATCTCATAAACACACTAAAATCAAATTCCGATTTTAACGCACTTTCAAACGAGCTAGACGGGCTTTTTGGTGAGTTTATAAGTGGGCTAAATTTAAGCGATGAATTTGGTAAAATCGCAAAAGATTGCACTCAAAGTTTTTTAAATGAAGTAAAAGAAATTTTCAAAAACCAAGAAGAGAGCTTAAAACAAAAGGAATTTGACCTTAAATCGGCGTTAGAAATCTCGGGTAAAGACGCACAAAATGCTCTTAGCCAAGCAGAAAATTTGCAAATCAAATTAAACGAAGTTTTAAGCATAAAACAAAGGATTTTAGCATGATTTTAAAGAATTTCATCGCCGAATACAAAGAAAAATACAACCCCGTTTTCAAAGACGGATTTTGGGGCGAATGCGAGAGAATTTGCGCGAAATTAAAAGATCCTAGTTTTCACCCGTCAAAAAAATTAATCGAAATTTTAAGCGGGATTAGCGCAATCGAACACGAAGCCGTTAAAATCGCCGTAATAGGGCAGTTTAGCAGTGGTAAATCGACATTTTTAAATACGCTTTTAGGTAGTGAAATTTTGCCAACAGGTGTGGTGCCGGTAACTGCAAAGCCAACACTTATAAAATACGCTCCAAATGAAATGCTAAGTGTAACGCATACAAATGGACAGGACGAAGTGCTTGAAATATCGGCACTAGCGAATTTTGTCGATCAGCGAAAGGATTTAAAAGATATAAAAAATATTACGATTTTCTGCAAAAATGAGATTTTAAAAAATATCTCATTTATCGATACTCCGGGGTTAAATTCTCGCTCAAATGCCGATACAAACGAAACTTTGGCGATATTTGATGAAGTTTTTGGCGTTTTGTGGATAAGTTTGATCGATAATGCCGCAAGAGCTAGTGAGATTAGCGAAATATCGCTACTGCCTGAGTTTTTAAAAGATACTTCGATTGCGGTTTTGAGCCAAAAAGATAGGCTAAATGACGACGAGATAAAAAGAGTAAGCGAGTATGCCAAAAATACAATCGGAAATCATTTTAGCGCTATCGTGCCGATTTCGTCGCACCAAGAGCGAGAAAATGAGCCACATAGCGGTTTTAGCGAAGTTAAGGGCTTTTTAAATTCGCTTGAAAATAGACGGAAAAATTTTGCGATAAATAAGCTAAATTTGATTTTAGATTCGCTTAAATTTGAGCGAAAACATTTGATTGAAATTTATGAGATTTTAGAAAATATTATCAAAATAAATGATGAAAAAATGCAGAATTTAATCACGCAAAAATCGCAAATTTACGCAGAAGAATTTGCAAAATTTTATGCCGAGATTAAAGAAATGTCGAATTTCATAAGCAAGATTATGGTTGAAAATATTAGCTCGAAACAAGCCTCATACTTTCGTAAGAAAAAGGGCTTGATCTCAAAAGAAAATTTTGAAAAAATCGATTACGAAAGCCCGTATTTTAACAAAGACGGCGCACTTTCAAATCTCATTTATAACGACGATCGCCTAGCAAATTCGTTTAGAAAATTTAAAAATCGTTTGGCTAAATTTGGGGAGCAAATTTTGAGCGAATTTGATGAAATTTACGCTAGTTTTGAAAACGAAATTTTGCTATTTAAGGGCAAATTTGAAAGCCTAGAACGCCAAAATGAGATTTTTTCTATGGAAGAGATTTCTTCTTTAAATAAAATCGCAGGCGAAGTTTATGAGCTATTTTTGAAAGATTATGAAAGGGCGTTTTTCGAATTTAAGGGCAAAGTAGAGCTATTTTTTGAAAAAATTATGATTAAAATCGCCACAAACTACACAAACGCCGTGGTTTTAACGGCAGATTTTATCGATAATAAAATCGCAAAATCGATTTCGGATTACGAAGATGATAGTGCTACTTTTTCGCTATATTATCCTAAATTTGAAGATTTTGAAAAGGTTTTGCTAAATAATTTGCACTATTATGAGTTTGAAAATGATTTTTTAGGAAATGGCGCGTTTATAAATAGGGCTTGCAAAAACCTAGTTTTGGCTAACCAAATCACGACGGATAAAAATTTAAACTACATTTCCCAGCTAAAAAATCGTCAAATTTCTGCTCTTGATAGGCTGGAAAGTATAAATTTGGATTTGATTTAGTTTAAATTTTGCACGAAAAATGAAATCAAAAGCAAATTCGTGCTAAATTTAGCAAAAAATTTAAAGGAAAATAGTGTTTTTAAGCTCTTTTGAAATTCGTAGCGCAAAAGCAACACTTGGCTTAATAATTGCAAATATCGCAGTTTTTTTAATAGTTTTGCTTTGTGAAATTATTAAATTTAAATACGATTTACATATGATTTTTGGGCTAAATTTTCTCTTTTTTCAAGGATTTTTTTGGCAACTTTTAACGACTATGTTTATGCACGGCGGAATTTTTCATATCGCTATGAATATGGCGGTATTGTGGCAGTTTGGAAGCATTTTAGAAAGAGTTTTTGGGACGAAAAAATTCTTGCTTATGTATTTTATAACGGGGGTTTTAACTTCGCTTTTGTGCCTAATTTTTATCTATATAAGCGCAAAAAACGGAAATATCGTAAATATGGTTGGCGCAAGTGGCGTAATCTGTGCGCTTCTTGGCGTTTTGGCGTATTTTGATAAACGCAACGCAAAAGGCATTTTTGTTGCGATTTTACTAATGAGTTTTGCGCCGCTGCTTGTCGGTTTAAAAGTAGCGTGGTATGCCCATATACTTGGCTTTTTAGTTGGTTATGGATACGGATTTTTAAAGAAGAGATATGGAATTTTTTAAAAGTATAGAAGAGATTTTAGAAGCCGGTAGCGTTGCAGAAAAAAAGGAAAAATTTGCAAAATTTTACGCAAAATTTTGCGTAAATGAAGTAGAATTTGAGCAAGAATTTAGCCCAAAACCACTTACCAAGCCGTTTTATGCAAAATTCTTAAAAATCGAGCAAGTAAAAGATATAAAGATAAAAAATAAAAATCTCAAAAAACAAAGTGTGGATAAAAATGCCCTGTTTTTGCACTCTGTGGCACATATCGAATTCTCGGCAATCGACCTTGCGCTTGATGCGTGTTATCGCTTTGTAGGGCTACCGCGCGAATTTTATGCAGACTGGCTTGAAGTCGCAAGTGATGAAATTCGCCATTTTGATATGATAAATGCTGAGCTAGAAAAAACGGGCTTTAAATACGGCGATTTTAGCGTTCATGACGGACTTTTTGAAGCGTTGAAAAAGACGCAAAATTCGCTTTTGGAGCGTATGGCGGTAGTGCCTCGCCACCTTGAAGCAGGTGGGCTAGATGCGAATTTTTACCTGCTTTCTCAAATCGATAAAAACCCGGAAAAATCGCACTTAAAGCCACTTTTAGAAGTGATTTTAAATGAAGAAATTTCGCACGCTAGTAAGGGCGACAAATGGTTTAAATTCGAGTGCGACCGACTTGGAATTTCGTATGATATTTTCTTTGAAATCGTGCAAAAACACTATCCAAAAGCTTACAAAACCACTCGCATGATAAATGAAAAAGCTAGACTAAAAGCCGGTTACTCGCCAAAAGAGATAGAAAAAATCAAAGAGTTGCAAGGGCTTTGAGAAAATGAAAAACTATCTAAATATAAATGAAACAATGTTATACAACGCTAGTCAAAGGAAAATTCAAATTTCATTACTAGATTTTTTAAAAAAAGAATTAAAACTTTTTCTTTATATATGTCTGGGGCTTTTTATAATTTGTACCTTATTTTTCCTGCTTTTAAAAGGCAATATAGGAGTATTTTTATTAGGTTCAGCAATAATTTTGTTTATTTTTATTTTGGTTTTTTTAGTGAAATTAATTAAAGGACTTTTTCTAGGATTTTACGAAACTAAAAACGATTTAGAGACAGAAGATTCTGCGTTTTTAAGAAAAATTTTTACTTGGATTTCAAATTTAGTATAAGGACAAAAATGAAGGAAATTTACTTTATAAGACACGCAAAAACTGAAAAAATCGCAACTGCTGATAATTTGCAAATTTTTTGTGATGAATTTGGAGATAAATTTTTAAGTGGTCGTGGTTACGAGAAAACAAACTTTGGTAGCGATTTTGTGCGAAATTTAAACGAAATAGGGCGAGAAGGAGCTAAAATTTTAGCCCAAAAATTCGCTAGAAACGGCGTTTTGCCTAGCGTTATCATCACAAGCAGTGCAAATAGGGCAGTCCAAACAGCCCAAATAATCGCAAACGAATTAAAATTTAACGGCGAATTTATCACAAATGACGAGCTTTACGAAGCAGGTCAGGGCGAAATGCTAAATTTTATAAAGCAACTTAATGATAAATTTGAGCGAATTTTTATCGTCGCTCATAACCCGACCATAGCTCTTACAGCTGATTTTTTGTGCTTTGATTTTGAGATAGAGAGTTTTCCACCAGGCTCGTGTTTGGGTGTAAAATTCCAAACTCAAAATTTCAGCCAAATCTCGCAAAATAGCGGTGAAAAAATCTTTTATCACAATCCGAAATTATAAATTTTTATGTTAAAATTATGAGATAAAAAATTTAAAGGAATTTGATGAAAAAATTTATTTTATCTGTAATTTTATGTGGTTTTTTATGTTGCGAAGGGGCGCAAAATAATGCGTCAAAAGATGTGTGCGAACTTGAATTTATTCAAAATGAAATCGCTATGACAACGCAAAACAAAGAAGCTTATGCGTATGGAGATATGGCTACATTTGACGATATGAAGTGCGAAAACGGCGTGGTAACTTTCGAATATACTTATAAATCAAAATACTCGGCAGATCTCGAAAAAGTCTCAGCTGAAACTAAACAATATGCCCTAAATCACATGAAAAGCATGATAAGTGCGGTGTTTTGCAATATGCCTGAATTAGAACCACATCGCAAAAATAATCTTATAATGCGTTATCTTTACTCGACTACAAATGTGAAAAACTTTTATGAAGTCGAAGTTTCAAATAAAGATTGCAAAAAGTAGTTTGGCTGAGTAAGGCGATACTTTCTTTTGTCAAATTTGAGAATTTGCGAATTTGCTGATTTATGATTTGCAAATTTGTTTTTATTTGAATTTTGTCATTCTGAGCGAAGAATCTAAAAAAAATTGAATGCTAAAATTGATTTTTTTGTAACAAATTTATTTTTCATTTTTAAGAAAGTAGCAAATTTAATCAATTTAAGCAAATTTAGATTCTTCGCTTCGCTCAGAATGACATAAATAGTAAAAAAAATCAAAATATTAAATTTGCAAAAATCAATTTTAGTATCCAAAGATACGACCAAAAGTCGCAAAATGCCAAATTTCATAATATTTTGTATTGAAAACTGTAATTTTCAAACTTTTTTATATTTTTCTTTTTGCCCACTTTCGCACAACTGAATTTGTAAAATTCATTAAAAAAATTAGTTTGTATCAGAAAAAATAGTTAAATTGTTTTGAAATATATTTCATCGTTCTTGCGATAATCCAAAACACAGTCGAAATATTCCCCATTATCAAAGCAAAAGCTAAAAATTGTATTTTCTATATATTTTGGCATAAATTCACTTGGCAACTTTAATTTATAATCCTGTGAAATAATCAATTTTAACTCTTTTTCATCTTCAAATAAGCCCTCAATAACCCAAAATCCCTTATATTCGTTATTTATAAAAATTTTGCAATTCTCAAATTCGTTTAAATTCATAGCGCACCTACTCAATCACAAGTTGCATTAGATACAAATCTTCGCCGTCGGTTACTTTTAAATTTCTGCTCCCGCATTTTGGGCAGATAAAGTTGTTTTGCTCTAAAACGCCCTTGTATCCGCACTTTTCGCACTCTATAACGACATCTTGGATATTGATTTTTAACTCAGCATTTTCGCAGACCGTGCCCTGCCTAAACACATCGTAGCAACTCTCTAAATAATGCGCCTCCACGCCACTTAGGCGACCTATTTTGACTACGATTTCTTTGATTTCTCCGCCACCGTTTTCGTTTAAATTTTTCTCGCAAAGCTCAACTAAACTTTGCACTATCGACATTTCGTGCATTTTATCTCCATTTATAAAATTTTGTCATTAAATTTCTTTTTCAAAAAAACTTTTTTGCATTTTATTTATATCTTTTCCAATTTTATAAATAAAATACTTTCGAATTTCATTATATTGCGATTGCGTAGGGATATAAATTTTAATTACTTCATCATCTTTTGTTTTTATTTTTAATGTATCACGAATTCTAAAATGTCTTTCACCTAATAAATATTGGAGAAAAATAGTTGGAATAAAAATAATGAATATACCTAGTGTAATGATGAATATAAACAATAGAATTTCATTTAAAGTTCCTATTAAAATAAAATAAGCAATATAAGTTGCTCCCATAACAATAACACAGGCAATACCAAGCCATCTAGGAAAAGGCAACTCTGCTTTTTCGTTGTCATATGGCGAAATTGCATAAGTAACTTTTTCTATTTCTTTAATATCGTTTAAATTTAGCTCTTGTATTGGGAGATATTTATTTTTTGCGTGGGTAATTTTTGAATTTTCAAAATAATAATGGCTATTTTTACGCTCCGAATATCCGTCAAAGATAAATTTAAACATTGGAAAATATAAGGCATATAAAATTATTTCTTTTCTAAAAGTAATTAATCCAAAAATAAAACCTAACACATTTAATGCAATAAAAAACGCAATAGAATAATAATTTACAGAAATCCCGTAATCTTTCATAATTATCGGATTTTCGTCATAATTTCGCAAATTTGATTTTTTAATATTTGGTTTATTTTCTAAATTTTCGTTTTCCAAATTTATCCTTTTGTTTTTGCTGTTCGGTCAGTATCGTTTGATACTGAATTTTAAATTTCAGCAAATTCTAGGCAAAAGCTCACCCTTTGGAAGCTCCAAAAATCGCCCTGAGCCATACGCATTTTGGATTATCACCCTATTTTGCGATTTTGCCGTGCCTGTTACTTCGCCGATAATCCCAGCATTTTTATCAAATTTACGCAATACTTCTAAGGCTTTTTCTTCATCGCCACCCGCAACGACTGCGACAAAAGTGCCTTCGTTTGCCAGTTCATAAGGCTCAAAACCTAGCAACTCGCACACACCCACGACTTCATCGCTCAGCGCGATTTTTTCTTCGAAAACCAAAATTTCATTGCCCGAAATCTCGGCAAATTCGTTTAGCACAGCGCTCAAACCACCACGCGTAGCATCTCGCATGGCACTTATTTTCACGCCACTTGCTAGTAGCTCCCCTACTACGCCGTTTAGCGGCTTGCAGTCGCTTTTAAGCTCACTTTCAAGCGAAAGCTCATCTCTGGCAGCTAGTATCACAGCCCCGTGTCTGCCAACATCACCACTAAGCAGGATTTTATCGCCGATTTTGATATTTTTCGCCTTGATATTTGGCGCAAGAATTTGCCCTATTCCGCTTGTGTTTATGAAAATCTTGTCGCATTTGCCGTGCGGGATGACCTTGGTGTCGCCACAGACGATTTTTACGCCACACTGCTTGGCGGTTTCGGCAATGGAAGCTAAAATTCGCTCAAATTCGGCAAATTCTAGCCCTTCTTCGATGATGAAACCAACACTGATAAAAAGCGGTTTTGCCCCGACCATACAAAGGTCGTTTATCGTGCCACAAACTGCGATTTTACCGATGTCGCCACCGCTAAAAAATATCGGCGTAACGACATACGAATCAGTCGTAAAAGCTAGCTCGCCACCGAAATTTGGCAAAATCGCGCTGTCGTTGCACTCACGCAAAATTTCATTATCAAATGCCCTAAAAATCGTATCATTGATGAGTTTATTCATCTCTTCGCCACCACCACCGTGACTAAGTAAAATCGTTTTTTTCAAAATTTATCCTTATTTTGTAAAATTTTACGCAAAATTTTATGAATTTCGTGCGTATTTGAAATACGCAGCACATGCGCCTTCACTACTTACCATGCACGAGCCTATCGGGTTTTGCGGGGTGCAGACCTTGCCAAAAACCTTGCAATCATAAGGTTTTGCCTTGCCACGCAGTATTTCGCCACAGATACAGGCTTTGCTCTCGCCCTTACTTTGGATATTTTGCAAAATTTCAGCGAATTTCACTCTCGCGTCAAATTCGGCGAATTCACCTTTTAGCTTCATACCGCTTTTTGGGATTTCCCCTAGACCCCGCCACGAAAAATCACAAATTTCAAAATATTTATTTACTAAATTTTGCGCCGTAGTATTTCCGTGAGCCTTGACCACACGGTCGTATTCGTTATAGACTTCGTGTGTGTCAGCTTCAAACTGAGTTACCAAATTTAGCACACCTGCCATAATGTCAAGCGGCTCAAAACCGCTTACGGCGATTGGTTTTTTGTATTTTGTGGCAATATTTTCGTAAATTTTGCTTCCTGTAATGACGCTGACATGGCTAGGTCCTAAAAAGGCGTCGATTTTGGCTTCGCTATCTTGCAAAATGGCTTCCACAGGAGCTGGGACGGTTACATGATTTATGTGAAAAAATAGATTTTTTAGCCCCAAATTTATCGCCTTATCCACCAAAACAGCACTCATCGGCGTGGTCGTCTCAAAGCCAATAGCAAAGAAAATGACATTTTTATCAGGGTTTTGAGCGGCGATTTTTATGGCATCGAGCGGACTATAAAGTGCGCGTATGTCGGCTCCACCACCGCGCAGTTTTTGCAGGCTCGTGGTGCTTCCGGGGACGCGCAACATATCAGCCAAAGTGCAAAAAATTACGCCGTCCATACTAGCTAACGCAATAGCTTCATCAATGCGAGCTCGTGGCATTACGCACACAGGACAGCCAGGACCATGCACGAAATTTATGTTTTCGCCGACTAAATTTGGCAAACCAAATTTCATTATTGAGTGCGTATGACCACCACAAATTTCCATTATATTTAAAGGCTTCGTGCTTTTTTGCTTTATCGCTTCGCTTAGCCCTAAAATCAGCTTTTTATCTCTAAAATCTTTTATCAAATCCATGTTATTTCTTTATAATTTTGGCTTTGGCTGAAATTTCATAAATTTTAAATTCGTAAATTTTTGTGTGATTTAACGCACCCAAAGCTGCCGTTTCAAATGCACCCATAAATTTCGCACAATATTTCTCACTTAAAATTCGCAAAGCTTCTAACTTTGCCTTTTCGTCCGTGATTTCATACGCTTTGGTTTTTGCGACCACGCTTTTGTATTCGGTTGTAAAAACCCTATTTCCTAGCTCTTTTGAGTTATTTTTTATCGACTTAAATTCGCTCTCGCTCAAATTTGGCACAGCATTAAAACTAACGCAAACCATGCTCACATCGCGTCCGTCTTTAAAAAGCTCGGCTTTGCTTCCTTTTGTCGCACCATGTATAAAAATGCTATCATTTTCACGCACAATCGAAAGCGGGATTGAAAAAATCTCGCCGTCATCTCTCACGCACGAAAATACGCCAAATTCGCTATTATCAATGATTTCGTAAGCTTCACTCCTGCTTAATTCTCTGTCTTTTCTTCTCATTTTTTCTAATCCTTAGAAAATTTTAATCTTATTTTTCCTACAAAACGAGCCCATTTTACTCTTAAAAATCCCTTAAAATCGGCTATTACTTTTTTGATTTTATTTATCGGTTTGCTTTGAAATTTTACAAGTTCGCCATAAAACTGCTCCAAAAGTTCCGCCATAACGCCATCTTCGCACAAACTATATGTCAAATTTCCATGATACCGCTCAGTATAAAGCACTTTGCCAAAAACCGCCAAAGCTTCTGTTAAATCGTATTTTTGTATGTTTTCAGTGTTAAAAACATCGTCATTGTATTTTTCGCTAACGCTATGGTAAATCGCAGCACCATAAGGTGCCAACATGTGCCAGTGCATAAAGCCTACAACTTCTGCAAAGTTGCCGTAGCAGTGCGTTTCATCGCCTATATCTTCGCTTTCGGATACACAAAGCTTAAAATCACGCCTTAAATCATCAATCGTGGCTTTTAAAAGCTCTGCGTCAAATTCCATTAAGCTTGAAAGCGGATTATACATTTAAATTTAGCCCTTGAAATTTGCCAAGCCCATATCGCCGTCATCTGCGTCGATTTCGCCGTTATTCATTTGCTCGGCGATTTGTTCGTAAATTTTCAGGCTTTCTAACGCGATTTGCGTGTCGATTTTTTCCATCGCAAAACCCACATGAATAAGCACAAAATCCCCAACGCTTACAGGCTCGGAGATGAGATCTAAACTCACGCCACGCTTTACACCTAGCGTTTCGACGGTTGCAAAATTATTTTCATCTATTGAAATTACTTTTGATGGGATTGAAAGGCACATTATTTAAATTCCTTTTTAAATTCCAAAAATTTTAGCCATTTTTCCAGACCGGCACCTGTTTTACTATCAAGTGCGATAACAGCGGCTTTTGGATTTAGTTTTTTAACTTCTTTTTCGACTTCGCTAACGCTAAAATCAAAATGCTCTATTAGCGAGTGTTTGGTGACTACGACCAGATCTGCTGCGCGAAACATTACAGGGTATTTTGCGACCTTGTCGCTTCCTTCGGTTACGCTTAGAAGCACGACATTTGCGTGTGCGCCGACATCGTAGCTTGCAGGGCAGACGAGATTTCCGACATTTTCTATAAAAACCAAATCAAGCCCAGTGGTATCAAGGTGATGAAGCCCCTCATGCACCATAAAAGCGTCTAAATGACAGGCTTGTCCTGTGGTGATTTGGTGCGCTTTTGCACCAGCTTTAATGACGCGATCGGCGTCGCGATTGGTTTCTAAATCGCCTTCAATAACGCCAATATTAAATTTACCGCTTTTGATAGTAGCTTCTAGTAGCGTTGTTTTGCCACTTCCCGGGCTACTCATTAAATTAATGCACAAAATTCCGTCTTCGTCGAAATGCTCTCTGATATGCGCTGCTTCGGCATCGTTTGCAGAGAGAATTTTTGTGATGACTTCAACCGTTTTTTTATCATTTAGCACAGGGTGAGCATGTTCGTGGTCTTCTCCGTGTTCGTGGTGTTCGTGATCGTGCGAATGCCCGTGAGAGTGAGTGTGAGCATGGTTATGCTCGTGAGTGTGCGTAGTGCCGTCACTGTGTGTGTGGCTGTGAGAGTGTCCTGCTAAGGAACAACCGCAATCTTTACACATTTTTTTATCCTTTTTTTAAATTGAAATCAGCCTAGCTTTTTCGCGATACTTCGTTTTTATTTCGCTCCACGCACAGCACAAGCGCAGTGTCGCTCATAAAAACTCGTAAGCACGAAAAATCGTCGGCATAAGCCGTTTAAATTCTGCAAATTTGCAAAGTATCGGCATAAAATCATTAAATTCGCCGAATTTATCAAGCCTTTGTTATGGCAACTTTTGTTAATTTTGCGAATTTAACGCCCTTTAAACCTGCTATTTTAGCACTAAATTTTTCTATTTCATCAGCAGTGCCACGCAAATTTAGCACTTCTAAGCAATTATCGTGATCGACATGCAGATGATTTGTGCAGATAATTTCCACTTTTGCATGATGTTCAAGTTCTAACATTTGCGAAACCAAATCCCCTTGATGATGCGAATACGCAATGCAAAGCACTCTAAGCATTTTTTCTTTGCTTTTTTTATCCCACTCATCTTGCACCATTTTTTCGCGGATTAAATCACGCACATATTCGCTTCTTGATGAATAATCAAGAGCTTCAACTCGCTTGTCAAATTCGACAAAAAGTTCGCTAGGAAGCGATACGCTAAAACGAACAACTTTTTCTTTTTCGCTCATATTTTTTCCTTGCTTTAAAAACTAGATATTGTATAAAAAAATAGTTAAAAATTCGCCTAAATTTAATTATTTTTTGTTTTTACTAAAAATATTGAGAAATCAAATTTTATTTCAAAACATCGTCGATTATGGTTTTTGCGCCGTTTTTATCGATAGTATGGCGTAAATTTTCGCTTATTTGTTTAACGGCGTAATTTTGGATTAAATTCAGAATTTTTTCTTCATCTGCTTCGTTTTGGCGAACGATAGCACACAAACCTTGCTCTTGCAAAAATTTAGCATTATAAAACTGATGATCTCCTGCCGCGTAAGGAAATGGTATAAATATCGCAGGAATCCCATTTGCACATAGCTCCCACAGAGTGCTAGCACCACTTCTGCCTACGCATAAATCTGCCTTTGCGATAAGTTCGTATAAATTCGTGCAAAAACCCACAAGCGTTATTTTATCTCTTAAATTTTGCTCTTTGTAAATTTGCGAAATTTTTTCAAATTCTTTTTCGCCACACTGATGAATTATCTCATATCCCAAATTTACTAACTTTGGTGCAAGTTCGGTAGCAAGCGAATTTATAAAACTAGCTCCTTGCGAACCGCCTAAAAATATAATCGTCTTCACACTTTCTCGCACCCTAGAAGTATCAAAAAAGATCGAATTTACAGGATAATCAAATTTTGGCTTTTCATACGAACTATAAAATTTTTTCGCAAAAGGTTTTAAAAGTTTATTTAGTTTTCCGGTAAGTGCGTTTTGTTCGTGGATAAAAAGCTCTTTTCTACCCAAAATCGCACCAAATGACGCAGGTGCCGAGCTGTAACCGCCTACACTTATAACCTTTGTAACGCCGTGAGTTTTAAAAATTTTAAGAGATAAAAATGCAAGTTTAAAAATATTTAAAAGGGAATTTAGCTTTGCAAGACCTTTTTTATTTACCACACCGGAGCTTTGCAAAAAATATGCTTTTTCAAATAAATCGCTATTTTCAAACCATGCTCTATCTTGACCGTGAGTTGAACCAATGAAAATTGCTTTAATTCCTCTATTTTTAAGCTCAGTCCCCAAAGCTCTTGCTATACTTAAATGACCGCCTGTTCCGCCGCCTGTGATTGCTATCATATAAATTCCTTTAAAATTTCGCTCTTTTTGACGCCATTAAAACTAAACCCACGGCAAATGAAGCTGCTAGTAGATGACTTCCGCCATAGCTTAAAAACGGCACTGCAATACCCTTTACTGGCGAAATCGAGGTAATGCCGTATGCATTCATAATAAATGAAAACAAAAACATAAATCCGATTCCTAAACAAAACAGATAATTTACCTTATTTTCGGATTTTGAAGCGATTTGAAAAATTCTAAATAAAACTGCATAAAACAAAAGCGTAATCAATAAAATTCCTACAAATCCGATTTCTTCGGCGATTCCTGCTAGGACAAAATCAGTATGAACTTCACTTAAAAATCCTAGTTTAAAGCTTCCAAACCCAAGTCCCCTACCAAGCATTTCTCCGTTATTTATGGCATTTAATGAGTGTCCTACTTGATACGGCGTAACGGCATCTTCTACCCGCAGTTTTGCGGCGGCTTCCGGGCTTATAAAAGGTAGTGATAGCGCAAAATCTTGTACTCCGCCCCACCATGATTTGACACGATCGATTCTATGGGCACTAGTTATGATAAAAACCCATGCAGCAAAAATAATCCCAAGCGCACTAAGACCGATAAGCCTAAAACTGGTTCCAGCAAACATAGACATTAGTAGTAGCACCAAAGAAAGCACGACGACTTGTCCTAAATCGTTTTGATAAACGCCGATTAAAATCACAATAATACCAAAAAGCACTAAATACGGGAAAAGTATGGCAATTTCCGTGGCAATAGATTTTTTAGAATAATCAAGTTTTCTATTAAAACTCCATGCTAGAAAATATATAAATCCGACTTTAAAAAACTCAACTGGCGCGATAGAAAAACCGGGCAATCGTATCCAACGAGCCGCGCCATTTACTTCCGTTACCATCGACGGGGGTAAAAAATTCATAAAAAACATAGTAAAAAACATAAGCAAAAAAAGACTTATGCCGATTGGAGTTAGGAATTTATTAGGATTAAGTCTTGAAATCGACCACATAAGAAGAATGCAAAACATACCGACACAAAACTGCATAATAAAAAAGTGTAAGTGATTTGTATAGTTAAATAAAAGCACTGTATATGCGCTAAGAGATAGCGAAAAAACTACGCCAATAGCGATAAGTGCGCTTGTAAAATAAAAAAGCAATTTGTCGGTTTTCAACTTGCTAATCCCTTTTAAAAATTACGGATTTTACATAAATTTGGCTTTAATGCTTATAAATTTATAATTTTTAATTTGCTATTTTTAGATAAAAACTATAAATTTGAAATATAACAACATCTGTTTTTTATAGTTATTCAAGTAGCTATAAAAAACAGATAAAAATTTATTTTTTTTGCCCTATAATGTGTTTAGAATTACCCTTGAAACTCCACAGCTTCGACAGGTTCGATATTTGTCGGCATAAAGCTATTATCGACAAATCTTGTAAATTGCTTTTGAAAAACCACTTCGACCGTGCCAAGTGCGCCATTTCGGTTTTTGCCGACTATGATTTCGGCTTTTTCTTCGTTTGCATTTGGTATAAATTTGCGTTCATATTCTCGCCCTTCGTTTCTAGCGCGTTCTTCTCGCTCTTTTTCTTCTTGTTCGGCATAAAAATCATTTCGATAAACAAATAAAATCACATCGGCGTCTTGCTCGATCGCCCCACTTTCGCGTAAATCACTTAGCATTGGGCGTTTATTTGCCCTACTTTCTAGCCCACGATTTAACTGCGACAACGCAACGATTGGCATATTTAGCTCACGCGCCAAAAGTTTCAAGCCACGCGAAATTTCAGCGATTTGCAAATGCCTTTCATTATATGTGCTAGAACTCGTCATAAGCCCGATATAATCAATTACGCAAAGGCTGATATTAGCGTTTGCGGCTTTTAGTTTGCGAAGTTGTGTGCGAATTTGATGAATATTTACATACCCGCTATCATAAACGAAAAGCTGTTTATCCAGCATATCATTACATGCATCATTAAACCTACTAAATTCATCATCGTCCATTTTACCGGTCATTATATTTGAAAGCGGAATCGAAGTTTTTGCACTCATTATACGCATCATCAGCTGAGCCGCCGACATTTCCAGCGAGAAAAACGCCACGCCTTTATTTAACGCCAAAGTTTTCATAATGACATTTAAGGCAAACGCCGTCTTTCCCATACCCGGACGAGCCGCTATGATGATAAGTTCGCCGTCTTTAAAGCCTTTTGTGTATTCGTTTAGATAGCGAAATCCCGTGTCAAGCCCGATTAAATCTTGATCGGCAAGCTCTTTTTGTTTTTTTATTTCGTTTGCGACTTCTGTTATGATTTGTGGCATTTCTTTTATGGCTGAGCTATGCTCGTCATCGATAAGAGCGTAAATTTCGGCACTTATGTCATCGACCATATCCTTGCTAGGTTTTGGCTCATTTACTTCGTTTGGAATTTTGTGAGCGATTTTCACAAGTGAGCGTTTGATAGATTTTTCTTTCAGCTCTTTTGCATATTTTTTGACATCGATTAACGAGCTAGTTGCCAAAATCTCGGTAAATACGCTCTCGTCGTATCTATCTCCCAAGCGTTTTTTAGCAAATGCAGGATCTATCGGCTCGTCGTTATTAACGCAATCAATAATCGCGCTAAAAATGTCGCTATGCCCTTTAAAATAAAAATCTTGCGAATTTATAATATCCAAAATCTCGCTAAATCCGTCATCGTTATAAAAAATCGAGCTTAAAATCGATCTTTCAAGGTCAATATCATATAAATTTGATGAAATTTCAACATTTATTTTATCATTTTTCATAGTTTTTCACCTCATCTTCTACTTCTTGCAAAAATCTTTCTACGAGTTCGCTCTCTTTTAGCTTTGCGACTACTTCGCCATGCCTTATGACTAACCCTTGATTTTTGCCAAAAGCGATTGCCACATCTGCCCCTTTTGCTTCGCCAAGTGCATTTACCACGCACCCCATTACAGAGATATTTAAAGGTGCTTTTATGTGTTTTGTTCGCTCTTCTACGATTTTAATCGCACTTACCAAATCGCTTTGCAATCTCCCGCAAGTAGGACACGAGATTATATTTATACCGCTTTTTTGCACTCCGGCGTCTTGGAGTATCGCTTTGGCGACTTTGATTTCTTCTTCGAGTTCGCCGGTTATGCTTACTCTCATCGTATCGCCGATACCCTCTAAAAGAAGCGTTCCAAGTGCAATCGCACTTTTTATCGTAGCATGAAAGCGAGTTCCGGCTTCGGTAACGCCTAAGTGAAACGGATACTCGCAAAGCGGACGAAGTGTGCGGTAGGCTTCAACCGTGCGGGGCACATCGGAGCTTTTAAGCGAAATCGCAATGTCGGTAAAATCAAAGTCTTCGAGCAATTTGAAATTATAAAGCGCACTTTGGATCATACCTTGTGGGGTTCTGCCAAATTTGGCTTCAAACTGCTCTTCGAGTGAGCCTGAATTTACGCCTATGCGAATAGGCAAATTTCGCTCTTTACACGCTTTTACCACTTCTTTTATGCGTTCTTTTCCGCCGATATTGCCCGGATTTATGCGAATCGCATCGACGAAAGGGGCGACTTCCAACGCCAAGCGATAGTTAAAATGAATATCCGCAACTATCGGCAAAGGCGAGTTTTTCTTTATCTCTGCCAAAGCTTTTGCGTCGTCGTGATCTAGCACGGCACATCGCACCAAATCAGCCCCCGCAAAATACAGACGATTGATTTGCACAAGTGTGCCATTTATGTCTTTTGTCTTCGAAAATGTCATCGACTGCACCGAAATCGGCGCGTCCCCACCGATAGCAAGGGAGCCCACTTTTATCTGTTTTGTTTTGTATCTCATCACTAATTTACCTTAAAAATTTTAAAAAATTTGCATTTTTGGATTTTACCAAAATGCGGTTTAAATTTTGATTTTGTCGATTTTGTACCCTTTAAGCATAATCTTTAAACCTATCAAAAATTCTTTGGAGTTTTTCAAAAATTCTACTTTTTATAACAAAAATATCGTCAAATATCGAAATTTTTTGCTCCATTATATCATTTAGCCAAGTTCCTAAATCGGTTATTTCCCCTTTTTCGAAAAAATCGCCCATATATTTTTTTGTCAAATTTGGGTTTAAATTCTCTTCTTGAATAGCCAAATTTAGCTCTTTTTCCTTTTCGCTTCGCATAAATTCGGCAAAGGATTCTTCGCTAATATTGCTGTTTGCATTTATTGAAGCAATAAAAGCTTCGATCAAATCTTTTTTAGAACGCAATTTTTCACTTGCATTTATAGCAGAATCGATTTTCGCCCTAATCTCTTTATCTTCGCAATTTGTTCCAAAATACTTTTCAATAAGCTTTAAAATATAATCCACATTGTAGAGCCTTGATAAATTTTCAATCAAATCTATTTCAAAAACTATATCTTCTGTAATATCCTTTTTCTCGTCGTTTTCTATACTTTTAAATTCATTTTTCAAATCAATATAAATACTCGTATAATCTTGAAATTCTCTCTCGCTTAAAATCTCTTTTCCGATAAATTCATCAAATGCTTCTAATATATTTTTGCATTTTAAAATCGAACCAAAAAGCTTTATAAATTCCTTTTTTTCATCATCAGTGATGATTTTATATCCCAAAGGAAAGTTCCTTTTGAGCCTGCTTATTAAATCCACATATCCAGTTATTTCTTTACCGTTTTCATCTTTATAACCAAAGTAATAATCATCAAAGCCTCTTAAAAGCACAACGCCTTTTGCTTCTTTATCGCTAAAAAGTGCAACAGCCTTATCCGTATCATCGCTTAAATCTCTAAAACAACAAATTTGCCCATAAGTTTTCACGCCATTTAAAATGCGATTTGTCCGTGAAAACGCTTGGATTAGTCCGTGATATTTGAGATTTTTATCAACCCAAAGCGTATTAAGCTCAGGCGCATCAAAACCTGTTAAAAACATATTTACAACGATTAAAATATCGATTTTTCGATCTTTTACTTTTAAAGACAAATCTTTATAATAAAGCCCAAATTTTTCAGCCGAACTGTCAAAATTTGAACTAAAAAATTTATTATAATCCGCAATAGCAAGTTCTAAAAATTCCCTTGATGACATATCCAAATTTTCAGCACTATCTGAGTTTTCATCGCCGAAATTTCCCATTTCATCGCACTCTTCATTTGCACCATAACTAAAAATAGTTGCGACTTTTAGCCTTTTGTTTTCATCAACTAAATCAAGTTGTTTTTTAAATTCCATATAGTATTTTTTAGCCATTTCTATGCTAGAAACTGCGAAAATCGAGTTAAAAAATCCCTTTGTTTTTCGGTCATAATTTTCCAAAATATATCTGACTATTAAAGAAATTCGCCTTTCATCAGATAGGGCTTTTTGTATATCTATATTTTTTACTTGCTCGTCTTTGATTTCATTTTTTGACTTTATTGTATTTACAAACTCGACATTAAAAGGCAAAACATTTCCATCTTCAATCGCATTTAAAATCGTATAAGTATGAAGTTTTTCGCCAAATGTTTGCTCTGTGGTTTTTAGATTTTTTGCACTTAAATTTTTTGTATTATCCAGTGAATTCAGTGCAAAAATCGGCGTTCCTGTAAATCCAAAAATATTATATTTTTTAAAATTTAAAATTATATCTTTGTGCATTTGCCCAAACTGCGACCTATGACACTCATCAAAAATTAAAACACAATGTTTAGCATAAATTTCGTGGTTTTTGTATTTTTTTATAAATTGCGATAGTTTTTGTATAGTAGTAACCACGATTTTATTTTTTGAATTTTCTAAATTTGCTTTTAACTCGTTTGTGTTTTTTGTAGCATTTGCCGAGCCTTTTTCAAATTTATCATACTCTTTCATAGTTTGATAGTCCAAATCTTTTCTATCAACCACGAAAATTACCTTTTCCACACTTTCAAGCCTACTTGCAAGCTGGGCTGTTTTAAAGCTAGTTAGCGTTTTTCCGCTTCCTGTCGTATGCCATATAAAGCCCCCTGCTTCGATACTTCCTAGCGTTTTATAGTTTATTGATTTTACGATTTTATTTAAAATTCTCTCACTTGCTGCGATTTGATACGGTCGCATTATCATCAAATCTTTGCTTTCTGTGAAAACACAATACCTTGTCAAAATCGCCAAAATAGTATGCCTTGCAAAAAAAGTCTGCGTAAAATCTTCTAAATCTGGTATTATTTTATTATCCCCGTCAGCCCAAAAGCTAGTAAATTCGAAGCTTCTTGATTTTTTGCCGTCTTTTTGTGTAGGGCTAAGTAGAGCGTTTTTTCTAGTTGTATTTGAATAATACTTCGTGTGCGTGCCGTTTGTTATGATAAAAATTTGGATAAATTCATAAAGCCCAGACCCAGCCCAAAAACTATCTCTTTTATAACGCTCGATTTGATTAAAAGCTTCTTTTATGGCTACCCCTCGCCTTTTTAATTCGCAGTGGATCAAAGGAATTCCATTTACTAAAATGCTCACATCGTAGCGATTTGTAAATCTGCCCTTGTCTGTTTCGTATTGATTTATCACTTGAAGCTTGTTTTTGTAAATTTCTTCTTTTTCTATGAGTTTGATATTTTTTGTGCTTCCGTCATCACGCTTTAAAATTTGTATAAAATC
>JAFUFY010000013.1 GCA_017469645.1 Campylobacter sp.
AGGCGCTCTAAAACTAACAGCATTAGCTCTTGCTAAAACGCCGTCTAAATTTGGATCAGTTGAAGCTCCTGTTAGTGCTTTGATTTGAAATTCTTTGCCATCAGCGTGAAGTTTTTCTGCTCTTTGGGCTAATGCCATAGGCACAGCTATCGGAGCACCGGCGCCCACAAAACCCCCAAAACCAATCAACGCTCCGTGCGAAATAAGCTTGGCGGCCTTTGTGGCTGAAATGACTTTTTTTAAATACTCTTTATTTTTAACTCTGCTTATATCCGAAACTTCAAATTTTTCGTAGCTAATGCCCACTTTTACTCCTGCTAAATTTTAATTAAATTTGCATTATAATATTTTTTTGCTGTTATTATCATACGAGAAAAAATTTTAAAACCAAATTAAACCTAAATTCTGTAAAATTCATAATTTATCAATATTAACAAAATTTTACAAGGTAATAAATGAGTATAAAAGTGCGCGAATTTAGACAAGATGACATTAAATTTATAATCCAAATTTGGAACGAAGTGGTTGAAGGCGGCGTCTCGTTTCCGCAAACCGAGCTTTTAGATGAAATTAGTGGATTTGAGTTTTTCTCTTCACAAAGTTTTGTTGGAGTTGCGATTGAAACTGGTGCAAATTCAGATAAAAAGGGCGAAATTTTGGGACTTTATATCTTGCACCCAAATAATGTCGGCAGGTGCGCTCATATTGCAAATGCAAGTTATGCTGTGGCTAAAAATGCCCGCGGTAAGGGCGTGGGCGAGATTTTAGTTCGTCATAGCCTTACAAAAGCAAAAGAGCTTGGTTTTCGCATTATGCAGTTTAACGCCGTTGTCGCAAATAACGAAGTAGCACTAAGACTTTATGAAAAATTAGGATTTGCCAAACTTGGCGTGATTAAGGGCGGTTTTTTAAATAAAAATGGCATTTATGAAGATATAATTCCGCATTATATAGAGTTAATTTGATTAAATTTAATGACAACAAAAGCAAATTTAATGCAACAATCTTGCTAAATTTAGAAAAATAATTCAATGCTAAATTTAAACTGCGTATGCCGACAATCTCGCTAAAATTTAGAAAAATAATTCAATTACAAAAGAAATATTCAAGACGGGATAAGCGTAGTAAGGCGTAAATTTAAGTGGTTAAAAGCGAAGCTACCTTGTCGGTAGTGAGCGAATGAACCACTTAAATTTACGCCTTAATCCGTTCAGGCTCGGGGAATTATAAAATTTATTTATAACGATAAGTAATTCTACCTTTATCTAGGCTATATGGTGTAAGCTCGACTTTGACACGATCGCCGGGCATAATTTTAATATAGTGCATACGCATTTTTCCTGCGATATGACACAAAATCACATGCTTATTATCAAGCTCGACCTTAAATGTCGCATTTGGCAACGCCTCGATTACATTTCCGTCAATCTCAATGACATCATCTTTTGCCATTAAATTCTCTCCTTTTTTAATCTTTCAAACTTTTGCTTAAAATTTCGACTTTATTATTCACAACCGCCAAACAATGCTCATAATGGCTAGTTCTAAGCCCGTCTTTTGCCGTTGTTGTCCATTTATCTTTTGCGATCACTGCCATGCCGTCTTTTTGGCAAATCATCGGCTCAATGCAAAAAACCATACCATTTTTGATTTTTGGACCCGCTTTTGGGTTATTTCCTTCTAAGTAGTTTGGAATTTCGGGCTCTTCGTGCGGCCTCTTGCCGATACCATGACCACAAAAGCCAATTAGCGGCACAAAACCGCGTGATTTTATAAATTTTTCAAGCTCAAAGCAAACTTCTTTAAAGTGCATACCGACCTTTATAAAATCAATCGCATGATAAAGCGCATCTTTGCTACAAGCGATTAGTTCTTCATCTTCTTTTGAAATTTTACCGATAGGAAAGGTTCGTGCGCTATCGCCGTAATATCCATTTAGCCTACTTCCGACATCAACGCCTAAAATATCGCCTTCTTTTAAAATGGTATTATCAGGAATTCCGTGAATTATAACTTCATTTAGTGATAAACAAGCAGCATTTGGAAAGCCGTAAAGCCCTTTAAAAGCTGGATATGCACCCTTGCTAGTGATAAATTCATCGATTTTTTTATCGACTTCTAAAAGCGTCATACCCGGTTTTAAAAACTCTTCTGCGTAATCAAGGGCGGCAGCGACGATTTTATTCGCCGCTCGTAAGCCCTCAATGTCTTTTGCGTTTTTTAGCGTGATTGCCATTTTATAAGCCTACCGCGCTTAAAGTTTGATATTTATTCATGTAAATTTGAGCTTCGATTCTTCTCATAGTATCAAGTGCAACAGATACAACAATCAAAACGCTTGTTCCGCCGAAATAAAACGGAACGCCCATAAATTTAACTAATAGCCATGGTATAACGGTTACTAAACCCAAATAAATCGAACCCCAAAATGTCAAACGACTTGCAATATCATTTAGATATGTCGCCGTTCCTTCTCCCGGGCGAATTCCAGGAACAAAACCGCCTTGCTTTTTGAGATTTTCGCTAATATCTTTTGAGTTAAACGCAATCGAAGCGTAAAAATATGCAAAAAATACAACCAAAACAAAAGTTAAAAAGTTGAAAAAATATCCACTCGGACTTAAAAAGTCGTTGATTTTTTGGATATACGGATTTGTGCTAGCTTGTAAAATCGTGCTAGGAAACATCAAAACCGCACTCGCGAAAATTGGCGGAATAACACCGCTTAAATTTAACTTGATAGGAATATAGTTCATTATCCTTTTATTTTGATTTTGCATAATCACTTTTCTAGAATACGAAATAGGAATTCTTCTCTCGCCAAGCTCGACATAGATAATAATGCCGACGGTTGCTAGAACGATTAATAAAATTAAGAATAAAACCAAGAAATTCATTTCGCCTGTATTTACCAAATTTACAGTTCCGCCAATAGCAGCAGGAATAGCACTAACAATACCTGCAAAAATGATTAAACTTGTTCCGTTTCCGATGCCTCTTTGAGTGATTTGTTCGCCAATCCACATAAGTAGCATTGTTCCTGCTAACATCGAAACACACGAAATAAATATAAATTCGTTTGAATTCTCGGTCATAATGGCGGGTGCGCCGTTATTTCCTGTTAGACTTTGCAAACCGATACTAACGCCTATTGATTGAACTATGGTAATAGCGATTGTTGCATAACGGATTATTTGCATATATTTTTGCATTCCGTCTCGCTCTTTTTTTAACTTGCCTAAATTCGGAAATGTAGCCGCAAGAAGCTCCATAATAATAGAAGCGGTAATGTAAGGCATAATACCGAGCGAAATAACGCTCAGTCGTTCAGCGGCCTTACCGCTGAACATATTAAACATGCCTAGTGCATTATCGCTATTATTTTTAAAAAATTCCTTTACGACCTCAACATCTACTCCGGGCACCGGAACATAAGCCAGTAGCCTAAAAGCAAGCAAAAAACCCAATGTAATGAGTATCTTGTTGAGTAATGGATTTTTCATTATTTTTGTCCGCTTGTAACTATTTTCTCATCTTTGATTTTTGAAGCAAGTTCTTTTGCGCTTGCACCTATTAGCTTGATTTTTTTCACGCTATTGCCAAATTTATGAACACTAGCGATACTTTCAAATGTAATCTCGCTTAACTCTTTAACGGCTGAAATTTTCTCAACATTTATAACATAAGGTTTTTCAAATTTAGAAGCAAAACCTACTTTTGGTAGTCTTCTTTGAAGCGGTTGTTGTCCGCCTTCAAAACCTCTTTTTTCGTTATAACCTTTTCTTGCAGTTTGACCTTTACCGCCTTTTGTAGCAGTTTTGCCCCAACCGCTTCCTTGACCGCGACCGATTCTTTTTGTTTTTTTAGTTGAACCAGCGGCTTTTTGTAAATTTTCAAGTCCCATCATCTATCCTTTAATTTTTTAGCATACTAAGAGCTTTCATTGTAGCTCTTACAACATTTGATGAGTTATTTGATCCAAGTGATTTTGTCAAAATATCTTTGATACCTGCAAGTTCTAAAACAGGGCGAACAGAACCACCTGCGATAACGCCGGTACCTTCGCTAGCCGGTTTTAGTAAAATTCTACTTGCATTGTATTTAACTTCTATATCGTGAGATATAGTTGAACCTTTTAACTTAACATCAATAATGTTTTTAAAAGCGTCATCTACGGCTTTTTTGATAGCATCAGGAACTTCTTTTGATTTACCAAATCCGTATCCTACTAGTCCGTTTCTGTTTCCGACAACAACAAGAGCTGTAAATCTAAATCTTCTACCGCCCTTTACGACTTTTGTAACCCTGCCGATATTGACGATTACTTCTTCGAATTCTTCTCTGTTATATTTTTCCATCATCATTTCCTTTGGGTTATAGTTTAATTCCGTTTTCTCTTAACGCATCAGCAAAAGCTGCGATTACGCCGTGATACAAATAGCCGTTTCTGTCAAAAACACCTTGTTCGATTTTTTTATCTTTTAATTTTGCCGCAAAATCTTTCGCAAGTTCAGTCGCACCTGCTTTATTTGCTTTTAAATTTAAAGATTTTCCGCTACTTGCACAGATTGTGCTACCATTAACATCATCAATCGCTTGAACATAGATTGTTCTGTTTGATTTGAAAATAGAAATTCTTGGGCAAGCAGGGCAACCTGAAATGTTTGCTCTAATTCTTCTTTTTCTTTTGATTCTTAAAGAAAGTTTTCTTTTTAATACATTTGCTGTCATTGTCTTAACCCTTATTTCTTAGATGTTTTACCGGCTTTGCGGATAATGCGTTCTTCGACATATTTAACACCTTTACCTTTGTATGGTTCAGGCGGTCTAAAACCTCTAACCTCAGCAGCTACTTGACCTACTTGTTGTTTGTCTGAGCCTTTGATTGTGATGATATTTTTCTCAACAGAAATTTCGATTCCTTGCGGAGCTTCATAATTTATAACATGAGAAAAACCTAGACTTAGCTCTAAAACTTTACCTTTCATAGCCGCTTTATAACCAACGCCGTTGATTTCAAGTTGTCTAGTAAAGCCGTCAGTCAAACCAACGATAATGTTGTTTGTTAGGGCTCTATAAGTTCCCCAATATGCTCTACTTTGTCTATCTTCACCTTTTGGTGAAAATACAACTTTTCCGTCTTCTATTTTTACATCAACTTGATTTTTCAAGTCTAGTTCTTTTACGCTATTTCCTTTTTTAAATTTAAGCGCAGAACCTTCAAATTTAACCTCTACTCCGTTTGGAATAGTTACAGGTTGTTTTCCTATTCTTGACATATCTTTCCTTCTTTACTTGTCTAGGGTATGACTACTTTTACGAATGGATACCACAATACCATAAAAAAGTAGAAACTAATCTTACCAAATAGTGCAAAGCACTTCGCCGCCAACACCGGCTTTACTTGCTTCGATACCGCTCATAACGCCTTTGCTTGTGCTAACGATAATAGTTCCGTAACCGTTTTTAAATCTTTTTATCTCGTCTTTACCTTGATAAACGCGTCTTCCCGGTTTTGAAACTCTTTTTATTTCGTTAATTACGCTTCTGCCTCGTTCATCATATTTAAGCACAACATTGATGAATTTTTTGTTGTTTTCTTCAACAACATTGTAGCTTTCGATATAACCTTTTGCAGCCAAAATACTCAAAGTTGCTTCAACAACTTTTGAGTGGAGAAGCTTGGTTGTATCAAGTCTTCTCATAGCGGCATTTCTGATACGAGTTAGTCCGTCTGAAATCAAATCATTTATCATAATTTTTCCTTACCAACTTGCTTTTTTAAGGCCTGGGATCAAACCTTCATTAGCCATTTTTCTTAAACATACACGGCAAATTCCAAAATCTCTATAAACAGAGTGCGGTCTTCCGCAAATTTGGCATCTTGTATATGCACGAGAGCTGAATTTAGCAGGGCGTTTTGCCTTAGCTATCATTGATTTTTTTGCCATCTTACTTTCCTTTCGCAAAAGGCATGCCAAATAGTTCTAGCAATTTAAACGCCTCTTTGTCGCTGTTTGTTGTAGTTACGATTGTTATATTCATACCGTGAGTTCTTAAAATTTTATCATACTCAACTTCCGGGAACATTAGTTGTTCGTTTAAACCGAAATTATAATTTCCTCTTCCGTCAAATCCGTCTCTTGGAATGCCTCTAAAATCTTTAACTCTTGGCAAAGCAATTGTAATTAGTTTATCTAAAAACGCATACATTTGCTCTTTTCTTAGTGTAACTTTTATACCAACAGGAAAGCCTTCTCTAACCTTAAAGCCTGCAACAGATTTTTTAGCATTTGTAATAAGTGCTTTTTGACCTGCAATCAAAGATATAGTATCTGCCATATTTTGCAACACTTTTTGATCTTTGCTTGATTCGCCAGCACCCACACTGATAACTACTTTTTCAAGTGCAGGGATTAGCATAGGATTTTTTATGTCAAATTCCTTAACCAAAGCAGGTTTAATTTTTTCGTTATATTGTTCTTGTAATCTACTCATAATTAACCCTCGATCAATGCTACATTTGAAATATCAATCGGCATCTCTTTATTTACAAATCCGCCGTTTGGATTTTTTTCGCTAGGTTTGATTGCTTTTTTAGCCATTTTACAACCCTCAACGATAACTTGACCTTTTTTAGGATAAACAGCTTTTACAACGCCTGTTTTACCTTTATCGTCTCCTGCAATGATTTTTACTTCATTGCCTTTTTTAATTTTAAATTTGGTTGCCATTATAAAACCTCCGGAGCAAGAGATACGATTTTCATAAAACCGCTATATCTAACTTCACGACCAACAGGTCCGAAAATACGAGTTCCGATAGGCTCTTTTTTGTTATCTAAGATAACAGCTGCATTTTCGTCAAATCTGATTAGCGATCCATTTTCTCTGTGAATTTCTTTTGTAGTTCTAACTACAACAGCTTTTACAACTTGACCTCTTTTAATTTTTCCGTTTGGAAGTGCTTTTTTAACGCTACAAACGATAATATCGCCGATTGTAGCATATCTTCTTTTACTTCCGCCAAGAACTTTAATACACATAAGTTCTTTTGCACCGCTATTGTCGGCTACTGCTAGTCTTGTAAAACTTTGTATCATTATTCAACTCCTGCTTTCAAAACTGCTTTTAGGCGGAATGATTTTCTAGCACTTAGTGGTCTGCACTCAACTGCTGAAATCGTATCACCGATATTTACTACATTATTTTCATCATGAACAAGATATTTTTTAAATCTTTTTACGATTTTTCTATATCTTGGATGAATAACTCTTCTTTCTACCAAAATAGTTGCGGTTTTATCGCCCGCTTTTTTAAGAACTACGCCTTGAATTTCTCTTTTAAATGCCATAATTCCACCCCTTATTTCATTGCACTAATTGCAGTATTTATTTGTGCGATCTCTTTTTTAACCGCACGAATTTCATTTGGGTTAGTTAGCTGCATAGTTTTTAGCTTTTGTCTAAGTTCAAACAAAAGCACCTTTTTTTCTTTTAACATAGCGTTTAATTCGCTCAAATTTTTATCTTTCAACTCAGTATAGTTCATTTTCACTTTCCCTCGTTACGATTTTTGTCTTAAACGGCAATTTGTGAATAGAAAGTGTAAGAGCTTCTCTAGCTACTTCTTCACTAACACCGGTCATTTCAAATATAATTCTTCCCGGTTTGATATTCATAACCCACTCTTCAACACCTGCTTTACCTTTACCCATACGAGTTTGGAGAGGTTTTTTAGTAAGCGGTTTATCAGGGAATACTGTTATCCAAATTTTTGCTTGTCTTTTAACAAAACGAGTCATAGCAACACGAGCTGCTTCAATTTGGCGTGAATTTATTCTACCTGCTTCAACAGCTTTGATACCAAATTCGCCATAGCTTAATTGATTTCCTCTTGTTGCATAGCCACGATTGCGACCTTTCATCATTTTGCGATATTTTGTTCTTTTAGGCATCAACATGACTATTTACCCCTTCTTGATCTGCGTGGTTTTTTAGGTGCAGCTTCTTCTGATTTTTCAGCTTGAATTCCTTTTTGTAGAACTTCGCCTTTGAAAATCCATACTTTTACGCCGATATTTCCGTAAGTAGTGTGTGCTTCTGCAAAACCATAATCAATTCTAGCTCTTAGAGTATGCAAAGGAACTCTTCCTTCTAAATACCACTCGGTTCTTGCCATTTCAGCTCCACCTAAACGACCTGCAACTGAAATTTTAATACCTTTTGCACCTGCTTTTTGCGCACCTTGAATAACTTTTTTCATAGCGCGTCTAAATGCAACGCGGCGTTCTAGTTGCATAGCAACATTTTCTGCTGCTAGTTGAGCTGAACTTCCTGCTTTTCTCTCTTCTTTAATATTGATTGTTACATCTTTATTAACCAAAGCAACTACTTCGTTTTTCAAATTCTCTACTTCGCTACCTTTTTTACCGATGATAATTCCAGGTCTAGCTGCAACGATAGTAACACGAATTTTTTTAGCAGTTCTTTCAATCAAAATTTGATTGATTCCTGCATAGTAAAGCTTCGCTTTTAAGAATTTGCGAATTTTGTAGTCTTCGCCGATACTTTCAGGAAGCGTAGCTTTTGAAGGAAACCATCTTGATTCCCAGTTTCTATTTATGCCTAATCTTAGGCCAATCGGATTAACTTTTTGTCCCATATTATGCTTCCTTACTTGGTTTAGCTACTTCAACGCTAATGTGTGAAGTTGGTTTTCTTATTCTACTTGCTGTTCCTCTTGCTCTTGGTCTAAATCTTTTTAGCACAGGACCAGCATCTACGCGACAACTTTTTACTATAACTTCTTCTGGTTCAAAACCGCCGTTTGCAACTGCACTTGAAATCGCAGTAGCGATATATTTTGCACCGCGATTTGGAGTAAATTCCAAAGTTGCAAGTGCAAATTCAGCGTTCATTCCTTGAACTTGTTTTGCGATAAGTCTTGCCTTAGTCGGTGAAAGGCGAACAAATTTAATAGTTGATTTACTCATTTATTTCCCCTTATTTACCGATTTTCTTTTGAACTGAGCCTTTGTGGCCTTTAAAAGTTCTAGTTGGAGCGAACTCACCTAATTTATAACCGATATGGTGTTCTGTAACATAAACAGGAATAAAACTTTTTCCGTTATGAACATTAAATGTTAGTCCAATCATTTCAGGCACGATTGTGCTGCGTCTTGACCAAGTTTTGATCGGCTTATTATCATTAGCTTTTTTTGCTGCAACAACTTTTTTCATTACATGATCATCTACGAAAGGACCTTTTTTTAGCGATCTAGCCATCTTTTATTTTCCTTTCCTTCTAGAAATTATAAGCTTGTCACTTGCTTTTTTGCGGCGAGTTTTCGCACCTTTTGTTGGTTTGCCCCATGGAGTTACAGGGTGTCGGCCTGAATTTTTCTTGCCTTCACCACCACCGTGTGGGTGATCAACCGGGTTCATAGCAGAACCTCTTGTTTGAGGGCGAATTCCTCTGTGGCGATTTCGTCCTGCCTTACCAAGTGTAACATTTGCCCATTCTTCGTTGCCGACAACGCCGATTGTAGCCATACACTCAGCCAAAACTCTTCTCATTTCACCGCTTGGAAGTCTTAAAATTACATATTTTTCTTCTTTACCCATAAGTTGAGCATAGCCACCTGCTGATCTAGCCATTTGAGCGCCTTTGCCAGGCTTCAACTCGATATTGTGCAAAATCGTTCCCACAGGAATGCTTTTCATTTTCATTGCATTGCCTGGTTTTATATCTAAACCTGCTTCGGCAGAAGCGATAACATCGCCAACTTTAAGTTCGCTTGGTTTGATAATATATCTTTTTTCGCCGTCTGCGTAAGAAATCAAAGCGATTCTACAATTTCTATTTGGATCGTATTCGATAGCTTCTACTTTACCAGGAACACCGAATTTTGTTCTTTTAAAATCGATAATTCTGTAAAGTTTTTTAGCACCTGCTTCTTTATGACGACTTGTGATTCTGCCGTGGTTGTTTCTACCTGATGTTGCAGGAATTTTCACAAGCAGACTTCTAACACTAGCTTTTGCAGTAATATCTTTACTGCTAATGCCTGTCATAAATCTTCTACTAGGAGTATATGGTTTATATGATTTTATCGCCATCTTATGCCTCCGCACTTTCTAGGGTCGCACCCTCAGGAAGTTTGACATAGAATTTCTTAAAATCATTTCTTACGCCGATTCTTCCTCTAAATCTTTTAACTTTTCCGTCCATTCTAAGAGAATTTACTCTTAATGGAGTGATTCCAAAATAGTCTTTTAACACAGCTTTTAAACCGTTTTTTGTCATACTAGGGCTTGTTTGAATAACAACAACACCTTGTTCTTGAAGACCAAGTGATTTTTCTGTGTAAAGAATTGTTTTAATATCTGTTATATCTGCCATTTTAGCCCTCTTTCACTATTGAATCTAGTGCCGCTTTTTCAACGATAACCGCACTATAAACCGCAACCAAATAAGCATTGATTTCACTAGCGTCAATAACATAGCAGTTTGCTAGGTTTCTATAAGCTAGTAAAGTTTTGCTATCTAGTTCGTTTTTAACTATTAAAGCATCTCTTACGCCTAGTTTTTTGATAAATTCGCTAGCGTCTTTTGTTTTTCCGCTTGCGATTTCTAGGCTATCTGCAACGAAAAATTTGCCGTTTTCAGCCTTTTCGTTCAAAGCAAATTCAAGAGCCAATCTTTTTTGTTTTTTATTGACTTTTTGCTCATAGTTTCTATCTGTCGTAGGACCAAATGCAACAGCTCCGCCAACCCAAACATTTGTTCTTGTTGAACCTGCTCTTGCGCCGCCTCTACCTTTTTGTCTCCAAGGTTTTTTACCGCCTCCGCTGACTTCTGAACGACCTTTGGTTTGTGCCGTATTTGCACGAAGTGAAGCAAGGTAAGATTTGACATAAAGGTATAAATTGTGCGAATTAACTTCTGCATATTTTGCAGGAAGTTCAATTTCGCTTGCTTTTTCTAATTTTTCATTAAGAACACTTACTTTGCTCATTTTACTATCCTTATTCTACCCATTGCGCCGTTAAATCCCGGAACTGAACCTTTTACGACTAAGATTTTATTTTCGGCATCGAAGCTAACGATTTCATTTTTTACGGTGATTTTTTCATTTCCCGTATGTCCTGCCATTTTCATGCCCGGTTGAACGCGTCCCGGCCATTCGCAGTTACCGATAGATCCGTGTCTTCTGTGGAAACGGCTACCGTGTGATTTAGGACCGCCTGAAAATCCGTGTCGTTTCATAACGCCTTGATAACCTTTACCTTTTGAAGTAAAGCTTGTTTTTATAATTTTTGCACCCGCTAAAACTTCCAAATTTTGATCGCCAACTTCTGCATTTTCTACGCAGATAGTAGCAAATTTGTTAAATTCTTTGCTTAGGTTGTATTTTTTTTGCTGACCGGCGATTGCTTTATTGTAAGCTTTGCCGTTAGCATAAGCAACGATTGCTTTTCCGCCTTCGCAAACTTCGCAAACTTTTGTGTTGATAAGTTTCAAAAGCGTTACGGGCGTGCTGCTTCTGCTGATAGTTCTACTCATACCTATTTTTTCTACGATATATTCCATCACTTACCCCTTATTTTCCCATCGCGCGCACTTCGACATTAACCTCAGGGGCTAAGTCAAGTTTTGTTAGCGAATCTACCGTATCAGGCGTAGCTGCTACGATATCTAGCATACGAGCGAGAATTTTCATCTCAAACTTCTCTCTCGAATCTTTGTTAATGTGTGGAGATTTTAAGACTGTGTAGCGTTTGATTTTTGTAGGCATCGGAACTGGACCTCTCACATCGGCACCCGTTCTTTTGACAGCTTCTACGATTGCTGCAACTGTGCGATCTAAAACCCTATGGTCATAAGCTTTTAGCTTTAACCTGATTTTTTGCATCTTTTTTTCCTTTAAAAAGAACTTGTCGCAAACGCGCGACCTTTTGTTTGTAACAAAAGACTGCGATTATATAAAATAAGCCCTGAAATTGTCAAGAATTTGTATGAATTTTACAGATTTCTTTCCTTATTAAAAGGAAAAATTTATAAATTTGGCAAATTTTTAATAGAATTTTCAAATTTATAAATTTTATTTCCTTTTAAAAAGGAAAATAATATAATTTTTTATGCAAACTTTAAAATTTTTTTACGAAAATCCGCCGGAAATGCAAAAATTTATCGCTAGAAAAAAACAGATAAACTCGCCAAAAACGATACTTTGCGGCTGCGTGGGAAGTGGCAAAAGTGCGATTTTGCTTGATTATCTTTCAAATTTCAAAAAAGGCGAGTTTTTATATTTGAATTTTGGCGATTTGCGCTATGAATTTGCAAATTTGAAGTCTGAATTTGAGAAAATTTTTGAATTTACTCGCCTGAATTCTCAAATTTCGGCACTATTTTTTGATAATTTAGATGAAATTTTCGAAAGTGAAATTTTACATTTGCAAAATTTGCTAGATTCTGTTTTTGCAAATTCCACACAAAGTAGCCCAAATTTGCGAAGCATAATCATTTCCACACGAAAAAATAGCCTAAATTTGCAAGGCTTTGAAAAAATAAAAATCACTCCGCTTTGTTTTGAAGAATTTATCGCATTTGACAAACGCAGAACCGACATAAACGCCATTATTTCGGCATTTTTCTTACAAGGCGGTGGCGTAAAAAACGCATTTTTAAGCACAAATGAAATCATTTCATCAGAGCAAAATGCCTTAAAATCGGCACTAAATAAGGGCGAAATCGCCGTTTTAAAAGAGTGTTGCGAATTTATCGCTCAGCCATTTAGTGCAAATAAAATTTATCTTAGCCTAAAAGAGCAAATTCGCATTTCAAAGGACAGCATTTACGGGTGCGTGGCGAAATTTGAAGATGAAAATTTTGTAAATTTTGTAAGCAAATTTGACGATGAAAAGGCTGCAAAAAGGCTCTTTTTGTCGAATTTTAACCTAAAAGACGCGCTTAGCTTTAAAAAAGATTTTTCCAAAAAATTTATAAATGCGATTTTTTGCGAAATCGCAAATTTGGGCGAGCCGATTTTTTACACGAAAGATTTGGATTTTTATCTACCAAGCAGGAATTTAGGGGTCTTAGCAATCCCGTTTAGCGCAAGTGAGATTGTGTTTTTGAAATTTAAAAAACTCGTCCCAGAGCTAAAAAAACTAAAAATCACCCGTTTAAGCGTGATTTCAATGGCAAATTCAGGAAGCCTAGAAATCGAAGGAATCAAGTGCGAAGTCGTGCCGTTCCCGCAATTCGCACTTGGACTTTGATTATTTTATAACGATTTTGCCTTTATTTTTGTAATTTTTTATTTCGGCTGTTTCGTATGTTCCTATATGCTTGTTGAATGGTATTGTGCAGTATGAGCTGCTCTTATTTATAGTAATTTCTAACTCATTTTCGTTTTTTATTGCAAAATCGGCACAAATTGTATCATTCACTTTTATTGGTATTGGCAGTTTGGTCATACTTTGAATATCTGGGACAAATTTACCATGCGAGGCGTAATAACTACGAAAATCTTCCAAATACCGAAATGCATTGCGTTTTAATGCTATTATTTCTCTCTCAGTGCGTTGCATATCTTCTCTCACTGCTGTTTTTGCATTTTCGCAATCCTTTGCGGTTTTTTCACTCATCCGCTCCATTTTATTGCACTCACCCACACGATCTAGGGCGATGCCGAAATTAGCGGCAAAATATTCAACCGTTCTAGGGTCTTCCTCCCCGCAACCACTCAAACCAAATCCCACAGCCGCCACAAGGCTAAGAGTTAAAATTTTTTTCATATTTTTCCTTTGAAATGAAATTAAAATTTTCATTTTATCGTTTTTTTTTTTTTTGTTTCGCTGAAAGTTTTTGTAAATTTTTAAATTTAAGCCCAAATTTAGTTAAATTTTCAAAAAGCAAATTTTAAATTTAACCACTGGCGATTGCTTCGTTTTTTCTGCGAAAAAACTCGCAATGACAACAAAGAGACGAACGCCACAAATTTGCCTAACGGCAAATTCTCGCAATAATAATGGGGAGAATTCGCAAATTTTGCTAGAATTTGCAAATTTTAAATTTGAAGTTTGTTGCCTTATTTGGCAATTAAATCAACATACTCTTCTAGCGTTAGATTGTTATCGATTATCTCTTTCGCTGCCTTTTTGCCGACATATCTAATGTGCCAGTTTTCAAATTTATATCCTGTGATTTGCTCTTTGCCTTTTGGGAAACGCACGATAAAGCCGTATTTATGGGCATTTTCTTCTAGCCATTTATAGTTTTCATCGCTTAGCCTTGCGTTTTTAAGTGCCATATTTTTCAGATCAATCGCCAAGCCCGTTTGATGTTCTGAATATCCAGGTCTTGCCGAGTAAGTATCGGCTGCGCTTACGCCATCTTTTTTGACATATTTATCGTAAAGTGCTTTTTGAAAATTTTGATCCCTAAATGCGGTTGTAGGCATTAGTTTTATCCCGATTTCGTTTTTTACCGCCGTTTGTAGAGCTAAAAAATCATCTTTTAAAATACTTCTTATAGGGACTTTGTTTCCATACGCTCCGTCTATATATACCAAATCATCTGGCTTATAACCATTTGGCAAATAGTTAAATTTATTCACAAGCACAAGCAAATCATTTAGATTGCTTACTTCTTTGGTGTCTGTATAAAATTCTTTGCCAAATGCCAAAACAGACAATAAAACAAGTAAGAATATTTTTTTCATAACTGTCCTAAAATAAAATTTGGCTAATTTTAGCGTTTTGTAACTAAATTTAGTAAATTTTTTTAACTTTTGCGAATTTTGAATTTAAAGCTTCGCAAACGCTTGGAACGACGAATTTGGCGCCATTTCAAGTGAAGTAAGGCAAAACAAAGAATATTTGTTTAAATTTGCAATTTTGCTTTTTCGCATAGCTTTTAAGATTCTTCGCTTCACTTTGTTACGCTCAGAATGACAAAACATTTCACTTAAATTTAAACTACAAATGCCGACGATTTGTGGCGTTTTGGAGTTTTTACGAACGAGACTGCACTAGTATGTGCGTCGAGTGAAGTAAAAACGAACAATCGCCACAAAGCTAGGCTCGGTTCAATACAAAAATTTATAATTTTAAAACAATGATTTTTGCGACAAAGATTTTATTTGAAAACTTTTCCTATGACACGGCGACAAGCCAAATTTGCTAATCGCTTCGATATGCGTTTTCGAGCCATAACCCTTATTTTTTTTAAAGCCGTATTCGGGGAATTTTTTATCAAATTCGAGCATTTTTTTATCGCGTGAGACTTTGGCTAGGATACTGGCCGCACTCACGGCTGGGATACTAGCATCGGCCTTTACAAGCGTTTTAAAGCCACACGCTCCAAAGGTTGTATTTCCGTCATAAATAATCTCGCAATCAAAATCTTTAAAAAATTCAACTATGCTTTCAAGTGCCGTTTTCAGGCATTTACTAAGCCCCATTTCATCGACTTGCGAATTTGAAAATTCCACGATTTTATAATGAGAGTTTGCCGTGATTTCAGTAAAAAGCTCGTTTCTGCGTTTTTCACTCAGTTTTTTGCTATCATCTAGCCCTGCGATTTGCTTTTTTAAAATGCACCCAGCCACGCAAAGTGGTCCAGCTACACAGCCCCTTCCTGCTTCGTCGATCCCGCAAATAACGCCATTTTTGCCTACTTCGTCGTCCCTAAAAAACACGCCCTACTCCAAATCCAAATTCGCCAAATTCTACGCAAAATTTCTTTATTAAAGCTAAAATTTGCTAAAATCCGCTTTGGAAAAAATTTGGAGCAGATTTTGAAATACTTTTATTCATCATTTATCATCACGGCTTTTGGGCTTGTTTTGGCTTATTTTTTAGGCGGTTTTAGCGCCGTTTATATCTGTTTTTTGCTCTGCATTTTAGAAGTTAGCCTTAGTTTTGATAATGCCGTTGTAAATGCCAAAGTTTTAGGGCAAATGAGTGAGCTTTGGCAACGCCGTTTCATAGTGTGGGGCATACCTGTGGCGGTTTTTGGTATGCGGTTTTTCTTTCCGCTTTTAATAGTCGCAATCGCCGCTAAAATAGGCATTTTTGAAACATTTTTTTTAGCTTTAAATAATCCAGATCGCTACCACGAAATTTTAAGCGAAGCAAAGGAAGAAATTTACATTTTTGGCGGCGGATTTTTGCTAATGGTTTTTTTCAATTTCTTTTTTGATAGGGAGCGAAATGTCTTTTGGCTGGGCTTTTTAGAAAACAACGCCCTTGTGCGAAATTTAAGCCGAATTCGTGGAATTTCGGTTTTAATCGCCGCTATTTTTGGCGGAATTTTGTATGCAAAAACGGCAAATTTGACATATTTGGCGATCTATTTTAGTGCGATTTTTGCCTTTGTGGCAGTTTTATCTTTTGATAAATTTTTTAGCAAAGGTGCCGTTAAAAACGGCGTTGCGGGTTTTTTATACCTTGAAATGTTGGATGCGAGTTTTAGTTTTGACGGCGTTATCGGGGCGTTTGCGTTAAGCGAAAACATTTTTATCATTATGATTGGACTTGGAAGCGGGGCAATGTTTGTGCGAAGTATGACGATTTATCTCGTTAAAAAAGGCACGCTTGCCGAGCTAATCTACCTTGAACATGGCGCACATTACGCTATTTTAGCCCTTGCCGTGATAATGTTTTTGAAAATTTTCTACGAAGTGAGCGAAATACTAACCGGCACGATAAGTTTTATTTTAATCGCCTTATCGCTTTTTGCATCGCTAAAATACCGAAAAAGCAAATTTACTTGACGGGTTAGAGCGACTTAAAAGAGCGTTAAAGTAAATACTATATAATTGTTGGTTAAACAAACCAACAATTATTAAGATATTTAAATAGTTTTTAGTATCTTATCTTTATCTAGCTCGAAACCACAATGCTCTAATCTTTTTATTAGCGTTGGTATTGTCTCTTTAATGTGCTCTTTAAAATCAATTCTAAATACACCTTCTATATCAGATGGCAACTCCACACCTTCTTTATGTAATATAATAGTATTATCCCTACCTAATCTTGCCATAACCATTCCCATTTCTAAAATTACATTTTGTCTAGCTCTCTTATGAATATATCCATCCAAGCTATCTCTATGCTTGTTATAATCTGCTTCTGGGATACATATATCATCAGGTGTCAATAAAATTATACCAGCATGTATAGTTGATATTGCTTGTTCCAATGCTTCTATTATAGTCATTCCAGTATCATTTGTTACCTGTTTTGTCGCAACTTCTAACTTAGCCAAACTATGTTCTAATTGCTCTTTTGCATTTTTATCATGTCCATATACTATGAATAGCTGTTTTTCTTCAATTGTTTGTTGTGTTTTAAGCATATCATTGATTATTTTATTAACTTGTTCTGTATTTTTTCCCTGAACTTGAAGCTTACCATTAGTATGTATTGTGATAGTGCAACCATCGTGTTTTGTTACATAACTATTATTCCCACCCTTTTCAAATTTGAATTTTTTTGATAATATTTTCTTTATTTCTTCTTGTGTCATTTTTTATCCTTTCAAATTTTGATCTATTCTCACTTTTATATAACATTAATTTAGCTCAATTATAGATTTTGAGCTACGAATGCCGACGATTTTGCACCAAATTTACGCAAGATAAGACTTATTTCGTCTATCGGCGTAAATTTGGTGCGAAAGCTAGGCTGAATTCAACCTAAATAAACAAAATTAAGCGTCCAAAACTCCGCCGTTGCTGGCGTTGGTTACCAGTTTTTGATACTGGCGAAGCCATTTGCTCCCCACTTCCTTGCCTTGATATTTCCACTCTGCTTTGCGTTTTGCGATTTCTTCATCGCTTAAACGCACATTTATGCTAAAATTATCCACATCGATGTCGATTATATCGCCATCTTTTAGCAGACCTATCATGCCACCTTCTGCGGCTTCTGGGCTTATATGACCTATGCTTAGCCCCCTTGTAGCACCACTAAAACGCCCGTCTGTGATGAGCGCTACATCAGCACCCAAGCCCCGACCCACGATTAGGCTAGTTGGGCTTAGCATTTCTTGCATTCCCGGACCCCCTTTTGGCCCTTCATAGCGAAGCACCACGACATTTCCTTTTTGCACTTTTCCACTGCTTATGCCTTCAATCGCTTCATCTTGGCTGTTAAAGCAAATCGCCGTTCCGCTAAATTTGCGCTCTCCTATGATTCCAGCGGCTTTTATAACGCAGCCTTGCTCTGCTAAATTTCCAAACAAAATCGCCAGACCCCCACGCATAGAGTAGGCGTTTGAAACAGGGCGGATTATATTTTCGTCGCTGATTTTTGCGTCTTTTATCCTTTCGCCAAGTGTTTCTCCGCTCACGCAAAGAGCGTCTAAATTTAGTAAATTTGGATTAAATTTAGCGATTTCATTGACAACAGCACTCAATCCGCCTGAATTTTCAATGTCTTGCATATGCACGCTTGGCAGACTTGGGGCGATTTTTGCGATGTGCGGAACACTTTTGCTAATGTCGTTAAGCTCGGCGATATTTAGCGGTGCGCCTGCTTCACGAGAGATCGCAAGCATGTGCAAAATCGTATTTGAGCTACCGCCCATCGCCATATCCACAACCATCGCATTGCGGATTGATTTTTCGTTGATTATGTTGCGAATTTTAAATTTATCGTCCGTTGCGATTTCGCAAATTCGCCTTGCTGCTTTTCGCAAAAGCGCTTCCCTTTCAGGCGTTAGGGCCAAAATCGTGCCGTTTCCGCTAAGAGCGATTCCCATCGCTTCGCATAGCGTATTCATCGAGTTTGCGGTGAACATTCCGCTACAACTTCCACCGCCCGGACACGCCGCACACTCAATAAATTTAAGCTCGTTTTCGTCTATTTTTTTGGTTTCATACGCACCGACCGCTTCAAAAACGGAATTCAGATCCAACGCTTCGCCTTTTTGCCCTACACCAGCTTTCATCGGACCGCCGCTTACGAAAACGGTCGGCACATTTACTCTTAAAGCGCCCATTAGCATTCCGGGCACGATTTTATCGCAGTTTGGTATGCAAATAAGAGCGTCTAACGCGTGAGCGTTCATCATAGTTTCGATCGAATTTGCGATGATTTCACGGCTTGGCAAGCTATAAAGCATACCGCTATGCCCCATTGCAATGCCGTCATCAACGCCGATAGTATTAAATTCAAACGGAACACAGCCGTTTTTGCGAATTTCATCTTTGATGATTTCGGCGTATTTATTTAAGAAAAAATGACCCGGAATAACTTCTATAAAGCTATTTGCCACGCCGATAAATGGCTTAGAAAAATCTTCGTCTTTTAAGCCCGTCGCACGCAAAAGTGAGCGGTGCGGAGCCCTTGTGTAGCCCTTTTTTACAATATCACTTCTCATTTTATATCCTTTTTTGAAAATTTTGTAATTTTAACCAAAATTGGCTAAATTTATCTTTTTTGTGATTTAAATTTACGAATTTGACTATGCCAAATTCGTAAAATTTATGAATTTATTTATATAATTTCAAGTAAATAATTCATTAGGATATTGCTATGATTGAAATTTGGAAATTGACAAGAAAAAGTGTTTCAGAAGAAAAAACCGCACCTAATTACAAAAATATTTTGGTTGTAAAAAGCCTAGGGCATGGTGCAGGAAGTATCGATTTTAGCCAAAAAGTAGGCGAATTTAGCGATACAAAATGGCAAAAAATCGTCAGTAGCGGCGATGAATACGCCAAAAATAAATTAGAAAAATTAGACCGGCTTTACGAAATCGAAATTTTCCCGGAACACGCCATAAAACTTTTGCAAAGCCTTGAAAATTCGGCTTTGGGTGAATTTTTAAAGGATTTAGATGAGGGTTATTTAACGCTTAGGAAAGTTTTAGATGAAAAAAGCGATTTTGTGCGTAGGAAACGAGCTCCGTGGCGATGACGGCGTTGGCATAGAAGTCGGTAAAATCGCCCTAGAAGAGCTAAAAGAGTGGAAAGTTTTTTTCGGAAACGATATGCCAGAAAATGAATTTCCTAATATCAGAGCTTATGCGCCTGAAATTTTAGTTATCGTCGATGCAATCGGCGTTATCGCAGATGAAAATGACGAATTTGAGTGCGAATTTATAGATTTAAGCGATGATGTGAGTTATTTTTACAGCGCTCATAACATACCTGCTTGCGTGTGGATAAAATACCTGCGCGAATTTATCCCAAAAATCCTATTTTTAGGCATTAAGGTTGATTTGCTTACTTTGAGTGAAATTAATTCTAATTTATCCAAAAAAGCCAAAAAAAATGCAAAACTAGCTATAAAAAAAATCAAAGAATTTGAAGAAATCATAAAATGTGAGAGAGTTTTAATCCAAAAAGCAGATTAAAATTTTAGTAAAATTTGGCGAAATTTATGCAAATTTCGCCAGATAAAATTTTTGCGTTACTTGCACCCTTCCCACTCGCCCCCAAGCAGTTTCAAAAGTAGTTTTTTAAATATCGCAAACTCTTCATCGCTTAACCAATGCTCTTTTGCAAGCGTCATCGGCACTTCTATGGCTTTTTCTTTTAGTTTTTCGCCATCTTCGGTGAGTGAAATTATGATATTTCTTTTATCGTTTTGATCTTTTTGTATTTCGATAAAACCTTTGGATTTGAGATTTTTAAGCAAATTTGATAGCGTGTTTGCCTGCAAAAACAAAGCCTTAACCAAAACTTTTTCATTTATTTGCTTTTTTTCCCACAAAACCATCATTACGATGTATTGCGTATAGGTTAAATTTATCTTTTTAAGCAAAGGTTGATAACGCCTTAAAATTTTATTTGCCACAGCGTAAGTCGGGAAGCAAATTTGGTTTTTTAGTAGCAACATATCGTATTTATCGCTCATTTTTTCTCCAAAAAAATGTAAATTTGACAAATTATATCGTATGCGATATAATATCACAGTTTATAAATTTTATCAAATTTTTATTTAAAGGAGCGAAAATGAGAGTTTTTGACAAATCGTATTTGCAAAATCCATTTAAAAAAGCCTTAAAAAACGGCGAAATTCAAATAGGATATGGCTTAAATTCAGGCTCTGCAACGGTTGCTGAGATTATTGCCGGTTCTGGATTTGATTTTTTGTGGATTGATAGTGAGCATGGACATTTTGGGATTGATGACATATTAGATCAGGCAAGAGCCATAGCAGGGTATAAATCGCACTGTGTAGTAAGACCGCTTTTTAGCGACAGAGCCTTGATAAAGCAACTACTTGATGCTGGAATTCAAAGCATAATTGCTCCGATGATAGAAAGCAAAGAACAAGCCGAGTATGTCGTAGCTTCAATGTATTATCCACCAAAAGGCAAAAGGGGATTTGGGGCTCCTGCTGCTAGGGCTGGGCGTTGGGACGGATTGCAAATTATGCCAAAGAAGCAGAGAATGAGCTATGTTTAATGCTTCAAATAGAGAGCAAACTAGGCATTAAAAATTTAAAAGAAATCGTCCAAACAGAAGGATTTGACGCAATATTTTTAGGACCTGCTGATTTGGCTGTGGATATGGGGTATTTTGGCGATTTCTCAGGAGAAGAAATGCAAAATACGATTGAAAAGGCAATCAAAGATATTCGTAAATTTGGAAAGGCAGTAGGAACTATCACTACAAGTTTGGAAGAAGCTAGAAGATTTATTGATTGGGGTGCTAGTTTTGTCGTAGTCGGCGGCGATGTCGGAGCGATAGCTTATGCGGCAGATAGCACATTTGAAGCGTTTAGTAAATTAAAAAAATAACTTTATACAAAGAGGTAAAAATGACAAAGAAAAAATTGCATTTAGTTTATTTTAGTCCGAGCGGTTCGACTGAAAAAATTGTTAAAATGGTAGGAAATGAGATTTCAAATTTAGACGAATTTGAAGTGAAAAAAATCAATCTTTTGCACTCCGCTAACCGCAAAAAAATATACAATTTTACAAAAGATGACTTGGTAGTTTTTGGCTGTATGACCGCTGGTAAGCTTTTCACGCTCTCTGATGAAATGTTTGCGTGTTTAAAAGCCGATAAAACGCCGTTTATCGGGCTTGTAACTTACGGCAATGCGTATTATGGAATTGCCATAAAAGAGATGAATGAACGGGCGATTAATAGCGGATTTAGCGTAATATCTCTTGGGGCTTTTATATCGAAATATTCTATGCTTGAAGGACTAGCCGAGAATCGCCCCGATGAGAGTGATAAAAAAATCATAAAAGAATTTGCAAAACAATCCTATGAAAAGCTTTTGCGTGGTGATTTTGCCCTACATGATGAGCTAAAAACAGGCTGGGGTGATTGGCAAATGGGAAAAGAGGTCGTGGCTTACCGCGAAGAACACCCCGAAGTGCCTTACACGCTTCCGCCTGAATATAAAGCCAAAAAAATTACTGATGATTGCATAAAATGTAAAATTTGCGTGAAAAATTGCCCAACCGACGCAATTGATATTGAAAACAAGTTGTTTGATTTGGATAAATGTATTTCTTGTTATAGTTGTGTAAATCGCTGTCCGCAAAAAGCAATAAAACCGATACCTGATGAGAAAATGGCTCAAATCATAACATCGTTTGTGGCTGATTCACAAAGAAGACAAGAACCAAGCTTGTTTTTTTAAATTTTAAAATTTAGGAGAAATAAAATGGTTAAATCTATTAGCGTAAATGCCGAAAAATGCACACATTGCGGAATGTGCTTGAAAGATTGCATTGTTGGGGTTTTGGAATTTGATGAAAATAAAATTCCAAAATTTATTGCTAATGGCGAAAATGGCTGTGTTTCCTGTCAGCACTGTATGGCGATTTGCCCCACAGGAGCATTATCTTTTGGCGGAGTAAATCCTGAGAATTTAGACAAAGCTACTTATGCAAATAGCGAAGAGCTTTTAAATTTAATCAAGTCAAGGCGAAGCATAAGACACTTCAAAAAACAAAGTGTGCCAAAAGAAAAATTAGATCAAATCGCTAGCATGCTTCCTTTTGCACCAACTGGCGGAAATAGAGATAATCTACATTTTTCTATTATACAGACAAAAGAAAAAATGGACGAGATTATAAAAACAAGCTACGATGAAATTTTTAAAATGCAAAATCCAAGCCCTGAATTTGAACTTGCAAAAAATGCCTTTTCAAACGGAAATGATATAATTTATCGCGGTGCGTCATCAATGATAGCAGTTGCGATAGATAAGAGCAAAACTATCGCAGGTTGCGAAACAGCTGATCCTATCATAGCCTTATCTTATGTGGATTTATATGCACAAAGTATCGGCGTAGGGACTACTTGGTGCGATTATGCCTTGATGATAGCGAATAAAATTCCAAAAGTTTATTCGCTTTTGGATATTCCTGATGGTTACACGCTAGATTACATTTTGCTTTTGGGACTTCCTGCGGTAAAATACAAAAGAACAATAGCTAAGCCTGAAATGTTTAATATAAATTTTGTGAAATAGGAGAATTTTATGAAAAAAATTGATGTGATAGAGTATTTGCCAAAGATTATGAGTGAGCTTAAAAAAGGGATTTTGTTAAATACCAAAAACGGCGACAAGCTAAATACAATGACTATTTCTTGGGGTCAAATAGGCATAGAGTGGGATAAATTTGTTTTTACGACCTATGTTAGACACACTAGATTTACTCACAAACAAATCGAAGCAAGCTGGGAATTTAGCATTTCAATCCCGCTTGAAAGAACTTCTGCAATCAAAAAAGCTTTTGGCTTTTGCGGTTTTAGAAACGGCGAAAACATAGATAAATTTAAAGAGTGTAATTTAACGCCGATAAATGGCGAAATGGTTTCTAGCCCTGCGATCAAAGAAGTTCCATTGACACTTGAATGCAAGGTTATTTATAAGCAAGAACAAGAGCATGATAATGTTCCAAAAGAGCTGTATGAAAAATTTTACAAAAACACCCCATCAAGCGACGGAACAAGAACAAATGATGATTATCACACGGTTTATTACGGCGAAATTATTAATGCTTATATAGCGGAATAATTTTTAACTTAAAAATTTATAAATTTATCCATAGAAAGGAGAAAAAATGGAACTTTTAGAAGCCATGCAAAAACGCCAAAGTGTGCGTAAATTTAGTAGCGAAATGCCAAGCCCCGAACAAATTGAGGCTGTTTTAGAAGCTGGTTGTTTAGCCCCTACGCTATTTACCACAAAAGACGCTCATATCAGCATCATAACAGATAAAGATCTTTTAAATGACCTAGATAAAGCAGCATGCAAAAAATTTGCCAAAATGCTAGAAGGTATGGGTATGACAAATACGCTTTATGGTGCGCCTGTGTATATTTTGGTCTCTGGAAAATTAGTTGATGAAGTGCCACAAGGTTTTGAGTTTTTACGCCCAGAAAATATCCATAGAAATGTTTATTGGGCTATGGGCTCGCTTATGCAAAACATGCAACTTCGTGCTACCGAGCTAGGACTTAGTTCTTGCCTAATTAATACCGTTGTTGTTACTCTTTTTGATGAGCCAGATCTTGCAAAAAGAGTAGGGATTCCGAAAGGTTACTCGCCACTTTGTTCTATGGTGCTTGGCAAAAGCAATTTTGGATTCGAAAAACGAGAACCAAACAAAAAACATTATCAAATAGATTATATTTAAAAAGGAAAATTTATGAGTTTTTATGATTACAGCGTTTGGACGCCAAAGGCGAGGCTTTCTAAATTTAAAAGAGAGCGTTTTTTATCCAGTCCGTATGCATATCCTGTGAGTTTGTCGCCACTGCCGATAACTCGGTGGCATGGGATAATTATAGCGATAGGATTTGCTCCTACTACTCTGCCTACGGCTCTGGCGGACATTTTTGGAATTTGTCTTTTTAGTGCGATTTCGCGCGCAATTTCGCCGTAAGTCGTGGTAGTCCCAAAAGGAATTTGCATTAAAATGCGCCAAATTTCAAGCTGGAATTTGCTACCTTTTAGCGAAATTTTAGGCGTGAAATTTGGCAAATTTCCACTAAAATAAATATCAAGCCAAAGGCAAGTATCTACAAAAATTTGCAAATTTTGCTCTTTAAATTCTGCGCCAAAATCGCTAAATTTGCCAAATTTAAGCGCTGTTAAATTTACTCCATCACTTTGCATAAAAATCTCGCCAAGCGGGGAGTTATAACGCCAAAAATATTTCATAAGCTTTGCTTTTTTTCCAAATTTGGCAAGAAAAACGCCATGATTAGCGGCAAAACGCAAACCCCGCAAAGCGTGTATAAAACATATCCTAGCCCGAATTTATCGGCAATCAGCCCCAAAATCGGCGCAAAAATCCCGCCAATGCTAACAGTCAGCCCAAATGTAACGCCAGAAGCAAGCCCAACGCGGTTTGGCAAATAGCCCTGTCCAAGCGCGATAATCGGGCTATAAGAAAGAGCTAGAAAAATGCCAAGCGGTGCTAATAAAACCACGGCAAAGCCCAAATTTTGCGTGCTTGCTAGCATTATCATAATCGGCAAAAGGCAGAGAAATGAGATTTTTATCATCTTTGTAAAACCGAATTTATCGGCAAACCTGCCACCAAGAAGGGTAAAAATCGCGCTCGCGCCGATATATGCGCTTAATAGCGTGTTTGCGTAAGCCTTGCTTTGGTCAAATTCGTAGATAAAATAAAGCGCCAAAAATGTATTAAATCCGTGAAAAATGATAGAACGCCCACAGATTAACGCCATAAGTTTATAAAATCCGCCCCAGTCATCGACGCCGTTAGTTTGGGTGTTTGTGGCTGTTTTGGGTGTAATTTCGCCAAGTCTTTTAAATTCGGCGTAAAAAAATCTATACACAATACTAACGCAAATTTGCGGAATTATAAAAATCAGCGTGCCTTTTAGCCCAAACGCACTAATAATCGCCGTCATGAAAAGCGGTCCCAAAGAAAATCCCAAAATCCCACCAAATGAGAAAATGCCGATATTTTGCGCTTTGTTGTGTAGGTTAGAGCATTTGTTTATGGCTCTGGCGGCTTGTGGGTGAAACATCGCCACGCCAATTCCTGTGATCATCACGACCGCGCAAAGCACGGCAAATGAGGGCGCAACGCCACTTAACGCAATACCGCCACCTGCTAAAATAAGACCTAGCGGGATAATGTAAGGCATATTTTTCTTATCAGCGAGTGAGCCAAAAACGGGCTGGATTAGCGAGCCCACGATATTTGAGACCATGACTAGGCTAGCTGCGGTTGCGTAATCGTAGTGATAGCTGGCGATTAAAAACGGCAAAATCGCCACGAGTGCGCCTTGGTTTATATCACAGCACAAATGCGAAAATGCCAAAATATAGACAAATTTGTTTTTCATTTTACTTGTTTTTATTATAAATTTAGGCAATTATATCAAATTTGCTACAAATTTAAATAAAAACGATAAAAATGAGTGAAAAAATATAACTTTAAGCAAATTTTTACCTAAATATCAATGATAAATTTGCAAAAACAATTATCGAATTTAAAGCCCTTTTAAGTGCAAAAAGCTCGGATTTAGCGATATTTTTTGCAAAATTTTGGTTAAATTTAGTTATTTTTTATATTAAACAATATAGTAAGAATTTAAGCTATTTTGATTGATTATTTAAAAAAATTATGTTACTATTTGGAACTTGTTAAAAAATTATTTCATTATGGAGGTAAGACAATGAGTTTATTCGGAAAATCGAAAAAATTCTTGGTGTCATCACTATGTGTTATTGCTCTCGGAGCAGCAATTGTAGGTTGCCAAAACAATTCAAATAGTGGCAGTAGCGGCGGTAGTGCAAAAGCAGAAGCTAACTATCCGTCAGGTAACCTTGACTTAGTTGCTCCGGCAGGTGCAGGTGGCGGTTGGGATACAACAATCCGCATGGTTGCTAAAACTCTAAGCGACACAAGCATTGTAAAAGCTCCTATGCCAGTTAGAAATGCTCCGGGTGCTGGTGGTGCGGTTCATCTAAGCACATTACAAGCAGCAAACAAAAAAGCTGATCCAAACACAATTACTGTTTATTCACCGCCTATTTTGTTCTTTAACCTAAATGGTTCTAGCCCTTATGGTTACCGCGATACAACACCTTTGGCAAGACTAATTGCCGATTATGCTGCGTTTGTTGTTAAAGCAGATTCTCCATATCAAACAATCCACGATGTTATGGAAGCACTAAAAGAAAATCCAAAAGCTATTAAAATCGGCGGAACTTCTGCGATTGGCTCTATGGACCATGTTCAATTCCTAATCATCGCACAAGCTGCTGGTGTTTCAAATATCGGTAAAATCGACTATGTTCCGTTTGATGACGGAGACGGTCCTGCTCAACTATTAGGCGGACATATTGATCTATTCTCAACAGGTCTATCAGATGTTAAAGGCTTGGTTGAAAGCGGTGATTTAAGAGTTTTAGCTCAAACAGCTGAAAAACGAATTGGTGAAGGCAAAATGGCTGAAATTCCAACTTGTATTGAAAGCGGAATCAACGCAACTTTCATTAACTGGCGCGGTCTATTTGGCACACCTGATATGCCAGGCTATGCAGTTAAATTCTGGCGAGATGCTTTAAGAGCACTACAAGATACAAAAGAATGGGCACAAGTTTGCAAGGAAAAAGGATGGGATAACATCTATATGGATGCTCCTGAATTCGTAAGATTCTTGGAAAAAACAGAGGGCGAGTATATCGGAGTTATGAAAGAAATCGGTATGCTTAAAAAATAAATCTGAATTTGCCTATGAACCTAGTTCATAGGCATTTTCTATGTTTAAATTTAATTTATGGAGCTCATATGTCGCTTTCAGTTATATCATCATTTCTTTTAACGGTTTTAGGTATAGTGTATGCGGTTGCTACATTTATGTTGCCCGAAGCCGCATTAGGCAGACCGCACGAGCCAAAAATTTTTCCTGCTATGTTAGCTATTTTTTTAATTGTGTGCGGTACTATTTTGCTTGTGAAAGAATTTAAGGCTCAACAACTCGAAAAAAAACAATACGGAGGCATAAGCAGAATTTCTGCAAAATATGTTCTTCAAATATTATTAACTGTCGTAAATGGCGTAATTTATACGCTTATATTTAATCAGATAGGATATGTTTTTTCAACAATTATATTTTTGATACTTCAATTTTTAATCTTTGGCGGAATTAGAAATTTAAAATACGGAATAATTGTTTCCATTATTTTTTCTTTGGCTATATATTTTATCTTTAATAATCTACTTGGCATTATTTTGCCTAGCTCAGCATTAGGCTTTATATAAAGGAATTTGGTTATGGATAGTTTGCAATTATTAATGCAAGGTTTTGGTGTTGCGCTAGAACCTATGAATATATTTTGGGTTACGCTTGGTGGTGTGTTAGGAACTATCGTAGGAATGCTACCTGGTCTTGGACCTGCTGCTGGTGTTGCGATACTTTTACCACTAACATTTTCTATGGGGGCCGTTCCTGCGTTAATTACCATGGCGGGAGTTTATTACGGTGCGATGTATGGTGGTTCTAGGTCTTCGATTTTGATAAATACTCCGGGAGACGGCGCTGCGATTGCTGCTATGTGGGACGGTTATCCTATGGCACAGCAAGGCAGAGCAGAAGCAGCACTTGCTATTTCAGCTATTGCTTCGTTTTTTGGCGGTTTAATAGCCACTATCTTTATGGTATTTTTATCGATTCCCGTTGCTAAATTTGCATTAAAATTTGGACCTGCCGAGTATTTCTTGCTTTTTGTTTTTGCATTAACGGCAACTGCGGTTATGGAAAAACAGCGCTTAAAAGGCTTTATTATGATGATTGTAGGTCTTATGATAAGCACTATTGGGCTAGATCCACAATCTGGCGTTCAAAGATTTACATTTGATATATTATCGCTTCACGGTGGTATTGATTTTCTAATCGTAATCATTGCAATATTTGCGTTTGGCGAAGTTTTAAGAAGCTTTGAAAATATAGGCGAAGGCAAAAAACAAGTTCAGAAAAAATTCGGTCGAATTTGGATTACAAAAGAAGACTGGATGTTAAGCAAGGGTGCAATTTTTAGAAGTGCTCCTTTGGGATTTTTAATTGGTGTTTTACCGGGTGCCGGTGGAACGGTGGCTGCGATTATGGCGTATAATACACAAAAATCGTTCTCAAAACAACCTTATAAATTTGGCAAAGGTGCAATAGACGGCGTCGCTGCTCCTGAATCAGCTAATAACGCAGCCTCTGTTGGAGCTATGATTCCTATGCTGACTTTGGGTGTTCCTGGATCTGGAACGACTGCTGTTATGCTTGGAGCTTTGACTATTTTAGGTATGCAGCCAGGACCATTACTATTTCAAAATCAATCAACTATCGTTTGGGGACTGATTGCTAGTATGTTTGTGGGAAATGTTATTTTAGCTTTTGTAAATATCCCGCTTGCTGGACTTTTGGTAAGGGTTTTATCCGTCCCACCAAAAATTTTGTATCCGATAGTCTTGGCTTTCACATTTTTGGGAGTTTATTCTATTAGTAATGCAACAAGCGATTTTTATGTATTATTAATATTTGGAATTATTGGCTATTTGCTATCAAGGGCAAATTTCCCTATGACGCCACTAGTTCTAGCGTGTATCGTAGGAAAAGGTATGGAACAATATTTTAGAAAAGCTTATAAGCTTCATGACGGAGATTTGAGTATTTTTGTCGGTTCTCCTTTGTGCTGGACTTTTATTGTTTTAACTGCTTTGGTTGTCTTGCTTCCTGTGATTAGAGGCAAATTTAAAAAAGAATCTAAAAACAACAAAAACACTTTTTAATCTAATCTAGCCCGAATTTGAGTAAATTCTGGCTCTTTCTTATAATACTATCATCTCTGTTAATTTGTAGGATTAGGCAATAAATTTGTAGAATTGTTCTATTAAATTTCTAACCAAATTTGGTAAAATTTCTACGAAATTTAACTACTCGTAAGGAAATTTTATGCAAAGACGAAGTTTTTTGAAAAATTCTATGGCTTTGGGGGCTGTGGCATTGGGCTTAAATCCACTTTTTGCAAATGAAATTTTAGGAGAAAATATGCAAAATTCATCAAATTTAGTTCCAAATTTTACTTTAAATAACGGCAGGGAAATTCCTATTTTAGGATATGGGACTTGGGATATTCGTGGCAAAGAAGGACTTAGAGCCATAGAAAATGCCCTAGAAGTTGGATACCGCCACATTGACTCAGCGCAGTATTATCGCAACGAAGACATCGTGGGCGAAGCTGTGCGAAATAGCGGTATAAAACGAGATGAGATTTTCGTAACTTCAAAGCTAATGTGGGGCGCAAATGTGGGCTTTGAGGGCGCAAAAAGGGCAGTTTATGAAAGCCTAGACGCGCTTAAATTTGATTATATCGATTTGTATCTAATCCACGCTCCTTATGGCGATATTAAGGGCATTTGGGCCGGGTTTTGTGAGCTAGTCGAAAAGGGGCTAATAAAATCAATCGGCGTTAGCAATTTTAGCGTGGATTTAGTGAGAGAGCTTTGCGATGAATTTAGCGTAAAACCAGCGCTTAATCAAATCGAGCTTCACCCTTTTAAACAACAAATTTCAGCCCAAACCGAGCTTGATAAGCTTGGTGTCGCCACGCAAGCCTATTCACCTTTTGGCTCAGGTAGTTCTAAAATTTTAAAAAATGAAACGCTTCAAAAAATCGGCGAAAAATACGGCAAAACCGCGGCGCAGGTCATTTTGCGTTGGCAAATCCAAAGAAATATCATCACTATCCCAAAAACTGCGACAAAGTCCCGTATGATCGAAAATATAAGCATTTTTGATTTCAAACTTAGCGATGAAGATATGAGAGAGATTGCAAATTTAAATAGATAAATTTAAAAACCAAAGTATAAGGAGCAAAAAATGGCAATAATTAATGTCGATATTCAAAAATCCTACCACATTTTAAACCACGGTGCTACGACGATAGTCTCGGCTGAATTTGAGGGCGTAAAAAACGCTATGGCGGTTACTTGGGCGTGTCCGCTTGATTACGACAAAGTCACGATAGTGCCGCACAATGGCTCATTTACACGCACTCTTATCGAAAAAAGCGGATATTTTGCCGTGCAAATCCCCGTTGCCACGCAAAAAGATCTGCTTTTAAATTTGGGTGATGAAAACAATTCTCGCTTTGACAATCCGCATAAAATGGACGGCGTGGAGCTGTTTTATAAAGATAATTTTAAAGTCCCGCTAGTCGCAGGTTGCGCTGCGTGGATAATCTGCAAGGTTATACCGGAGCCTCACAACGAGCAAACTTACGACCTTTTTATCGGGCAGGTTGTGGCAGCTTATGGCGACGATAGGGTTTTTGACGGCAGCCACTGGCATTTTGATGAAGTGGGCGATGAGCTAAAAACGCTTCATTATGTCGCAGGGAAAAAATTTTATCTTGACGGCAAGGGCGTTTGAAATTTAGTAAATTTAAGGAGCAAATATGTCAAAAATTCTACTCATAAACGGCAGTCCAAACAAAAACGGAAGCACACATTTAGCCCTAAGCGAAATCGCAAATGAGCTTGAAAACAACGGCGTTCAAAGCGAAATTTTATACCTTGGCAAAAAGGCGATAAATGATTGCATTGCCTGTTTTTCTTGTGCTAAAACTGGGCGTTGTGCCATAAAAGACGATCTGGTAAATGACATAATCCAAAGGCTTGACGAATTTGACGGCATAGTAGCTGGAAGCCCTGTGTATTATGCCGGACCCACAGCTAGAATTCAGGCGTTTTTGACAAGGCTTTTTTTCGTGGGCGGAAATAAATTTAGCGGTAAAATCGGCGCAAGTGTCCTTATAGCTAGGCGTGGCGGGGCTAGTGCGAGTTTCGATAGGCTAAATAAATTTTTTACGATTGCAAATATGTTTTTGGCTGGTTCGCAGTATTGGAACGAAGCCCATGCCATGACGCCTGATGACCTTCCAAAGGACGAAGAGGGCTTGCAGACCATGCGAACGCTAGCCAAAAATATCGCTTGGTTTGTCAAAAACAAAGAATTTGCCAAAAATGCTGTTGCTATGCCAGAATATGAAGAGCAAATTTTGACAAATTTCATCAGATAAATGCGCAAAAATTTATCGTAGGCAAATTTAAAATGAACAAAGCGAAATTTAAAGAAAAATTTGACTTACTTTTTGAGATAAAGCGTGAAGAATTCAAGCTTTTGCTTTACAGTGCGTTTTTTATTTTTTCGCTTTTTTGCTCGTATGCGCTACTCCGCCCGATTCGCGACGCACTGGGGATTCACGGCGGAAGCGACGAGCTAAAATGGCTATTTTTAGGCACTTTTATCGCTACGATTGTTTGTTCGTTTGTAGCTATGTGGCTAAGCGGGGCTATTAGGCGCAAACTCTACACCGACGCCATTTTTATATTTTTTGCCCTAAATTTGCTAGGCTTTTTCGTGGCTATGAGATTTATTGACGCCCAAAGCCCCGCGTTTGCCACACTTTGCAGGGTTTTTTACATTTGGGTTAGCGTTTTTAATCTCTTTGTCATAAGCTCGGCTTGGAGCGTCCTAGCAGATGTTTTTAGCAAAGAAACTAGCAAATCAATGTTTGGCATAATCAGCGCAGGAGCGAGTTTGGGTGGGATTGCAGGGGCTGGTTTGGTTAGCTTTTTGCGAGAAGTTGCCACGCAAAATTTCATATTTTTATCGGCGTTTTTGCTACTTTTTGCCTTGATTTTGAAAAATTTAATCATAAAAGAGGGGCTAAATTTGCTTAAAAACGCTGATGAAAAGGCAAATTTCACTCAAAAATTCAGCACTCCACTACCTAGCAAAAACCCGCTTGATGGCTTTAAAATCATCGCTAAATCGCCCTATTTGCTATCTTTTGTAGGCTTTGTTTTATTGCTTACAAGTGTTAGCACATTTTTATACATGGAACAAGCTAGGATTGTGCGCGCGGTTTTTGAGACGCGCGAAGCCAGAGCCGCAGCCTTTGCAAATATCGATCTCATCGTGCAAAGCACTAGTTTTTTTATACAAATTTTCCTAACGGCAAAAATCGCTAAATTTTTTGGCATAAAGTGGCTTTTGGCTCTGCTTGGATTTGTGATTGCGCTCGGATTTATTATGCTAAATTTCACACACCCCACATTCTGGGGCATTGCGCTTGTGATGAGTCTGCGTAGAATCGGTGAATACGCCCTTGTAAAACCGGCTCGCGAAATGCTTTTTGTCCCGCTTGATAGCGAGAGTAAATACAAGGTCAAAAACTTCCTTGACACGGTCGTTTATCGCGGCGGAGACGCACTTTCATCGCAGGTCGAGAGCATAGCACTAGCTAAATTTAGCGTGAGTGGAGTTTTGATTTTAGGCGCAATAATTTCGTTTGTTTGGGGGATTTTGGGACTAAATTTAAGTAAAAAATATGAAAAATTAAAATAAAATTTGCAGAATTAGGCAATAAAAGGAGAGATTATGAAATACACAAATTTAGGGCAAACTGACATTAAAATTTCACAAATTTGCCTTGGTTGTATGGGTTTTGGCAGACCAAATCCAAATTTTCTTACTTGGACTGACGCTGATGAGAAAACCTGCGAAAAGGTCATCGCAAGGGCATTGGAGCTTGGTATAAATTATTTTGATACTGCAAATGTCTATACAAATGGCGATTCGGAGATTTATCTAGGCAAGGCACTTCGAAATTTAGGCGTTAAGCGCGAAGATGTCGTCATCGAAACTAAGGTATTTTTCAACGAAGGCAAACTAAGCAAAAAGGCAATCATGCGTGAAATCGAAGGCTCACTAAAACGCCTAAATATGGACTATGTCGATGTGTATATGATACACCGCTTCGACTACGACCATGAAATTTATGAGACTATGAGTGCTTTGCATGAGTTAGTAAAAGTCGGAAAAGTCCGTGCGCTAGGGGCTAGTGCGATGTATGGCTATCAGTTTTTTAATATGCAACTTTGTGCCGAGAGAGAAAATTTAACCAAATTTAACATTATGCAAAACCATTATAGCCTGATTTATAGGGAAGATGAGCGGGATTTGATCCCTGTGTGTAGGCAGTTTGGCACAAGTATCGCGCCGTATAGCCCACTAGCAGGGGGACATTTGGCTCACACTTCGTGGGACGGATATTCAAAGCGAGTAAATGAAGACAAAGTTTTGCGAGTAAAATACGATGAATTTAAAGAAAGCGACCTTAAAATCATCGCTAGGGTTGATGAAATAGCTAAAAATCGTGGCGTAAATATGGCACAAATCGCCCTTGCTTGGCAGTTTGCAAAAGGCGTGGATAGCCCTGTGCTTGGAGCAATTCAAACAGAGCATTTAGACGACTGGGTAAAAGCCCTTGAAATCACACTTGATGAAAATGAAATCAAATACCTTGAAGAGCTTTATGTTCCGCACAAAGTTGTCGGTGCGATTAACAAAGGCGGACCAGAGAGAATTGAAAGAAAGTAAATTTGCAAAATCAAGCAAGAATTTAGCATAAATTTATTATTAAATTTATGCTAAATCTAACAATTTTGCTTCCACTCTGGCTGAAAAGTGCAGTGTCCGATACGCAAGTTTTCTAATAAATTTGATGATAGTTCGCTTATGATTTGTGGAAATTTATCTAAATTTTCTTTGTCTATAACGATATGAGCGGTTAGGACATAAAGATTGTGCGTGATTTCACTTATGTGAATATCGTGCATATCTAGGATAAATTTATGCGATAAGATTAAATTTTTGGCATTTTGTATCGGCACGGGCGAGCTTTCTAAAAGCACATTTACGCTTTGTTTTGCCAAAGAATACGACCATTTGGCAATAACAAACGCAATAATCAAAGCCAAAACACAATCCACCCAAAAAGCGTTAGTAAAATAAACAATCGCCGCACCCAAAACAACCCCAAGCGAACTCAGTAAATCGCTCATCATGTGGATAAAACTTGATTTTATGTTGATATTTTGCATATCAGCTCTAATAAGCAAAAGCCCACTTATCGCATTTGCAACCAAACCGATAAAAGCCGCTACAAACAGCGTTTTAGCGTCTATGCTTTGAGGATTTATTAGTTTTAAAACTGCTTCATACACGATAAATGCGGCAAAAGCAAAACTCATAAGCGAATTTATAAAAGCTGCCAAAATTTCGCTTCTATAAAAACCAAATGTCCGCTCACTGCCACCTTTAAATTCGGATATTTTAACCGCAAAAAAACTAAGACTTAGGGCAAATGCGTGGCTAAACATATGCAAAGTATCGCTTAAAAGTGCAAGCGAATTCGTAATAAGCGAATAAATAAATTGAAAAATCATCGCACAAATTGTGATAAAAATACAAATTTTTAGCATTTTTTTGTTTGTATTTGCCGATACTGCGTGCGAATGTCCCAAATGTGCGTGATTGTGAGCATTTTCGTGGCGGTGTAAATTTGGCTTAGAGTTACAAGGCGAATGTTCGTGAGTGTGTGAATTTTTTAAATTTAAAGGCTTGTGGTGTAAAGTTTGTTTGCAAGTCATAAAAAATCCTTACTAAATTTTTTCGTAACTTACTGCAAATACGATAAAATTTAACTTAAATTTCTACAAAAATATTTTTGATTATTCACGCATAAAATTTCGTAGGATTAGGCAATAAATTTGGAGAATTGTTCTATTAAATTTGAACCTAAATTTGCTAAAATTACGCTATGCGAAATGAAAATCTATATTAATAAAGGAGTTTCATGAAACGCAGAGAATTTATTAAGAATTCCGCTCTTTTAGGAGCTATGGCGACATTTGGCGGTGCGTTAAATTTAAACGCAAATCAGACAAATAGCAAAGGAGCAAAAATGAAATTTATCACTTTAAATGACGGCAACAAAATGCCTATTTTAGGATACGGCGTGTATCAAATCCCACAAAACGATACCCAAAGGTGCGTTGAAGACGCCATTAGCGTAGGATACCGCTCTATCGACACGGCTCAGGCATATCAAAATGAGCTTGGCGTGGGCGCGACGGTAAATTCGGCTATTAAAGGCGGGATTAAGCGAGAGGAGTTTTTCATCACGACCAAAATTTGGGTTAGCAACGCGACAGAAAGTGGCGTTTTACGCAGTTTTGAAGCTAGTATGAAAAAGCTGGGCTTAGATTATCTTGATTTGCTTTTACTTCATCAACCTTACAACGATGTTTATGGGGCGTGGCGAGCGATGAGTAGATTGAAAAAAGAAGGTCGTATCAAATCAATCGGCGTTAGCAACTTCTACCCAGATCGCCTAGTAGATTTCGCCCTAAATAACGAAATCAAACCGGCTCTTAATCAAATCGAGCTAAATCCATTTCATCAGCGTAAATTTGACCGCGAAATCGCCAAAAAATATGGCATTGCGGTGCAAAGCTGGGCGAGTTTTGGCGAGGGTAGAAACGATATGTTTAACAACCCAATTCTTAAAAAAATCGGCGAAAAATACGGCAAGAGCGTCGCTCAAACAATTTTGCGCTATCTTATCCAGCTTGACATCATCGTCATACCAAAAACCACTCGCAAAGAGCGAATGATAGAAAATTTCAGCGTTTTTGACTTTGAACTTGACGCAAACGATATGCAAACAATCGCTAATATGGACGAGCAAAAATCGCTATTTAATGATTTCAACCACTTAGACCCAAAAACAGTAGAAATGCTAAACGGCTGGAAATTGCCTGATTAACGGGTCTTACAAGGCGAAAAATGAGCAAAAAAAGCCAAAAACAGCTAACCGACATTTTTCTGGCGTTTTTGTTAATTTTACTTATGAGTTCACAATCCACAGAGCAAAAACCACACGAATTTATCGGTGTTTTTGCTTTTTTTACGGTTTTAGCTCATCAAATTTTAAATTTATGGTGGTATAAAAACGCTCTAAAAATTCAAAAAAATCCACTGAATTTAACCCTAAATTTTATAAATTTGGCTCTAATTATTTCATTTATTTTAAGCGTATTTTCGGGTCTATCTATGAGTAAATACGCAACTCCATTTTTAAACGGCATTATAAAAATATCCACAGCAAGGGAATTTCATTTATGCTTAACGCACTGGTTTTTTGTATTTGCGGGGCTTCATATCGGATTTCACGCATTAAAACTTGCAACTTATGCCAACAAATCCAAAATAGCAAATTCCGCTTTTGTCGCTTCGTGGCTAGTTAGCATTTATGGATTTTGGTTATTTTTGGATACCGGCATGGTTGATTATATGTTAGCAAAAGTCCAGTTTGCGTTTTTGGATTTTAAAATTCCACTTTATCAAAGTATGATAATAAACGCCATAATGCTTTTTTCGTGGGCATTTATCGGCTTTTTAATAGTAAATTTTATCAAAAATTTAAGGAGTTAAGATGAAAAAATTTATGCCTATTTTTGCACTTTTGACAATTATCATTTTAGGAAGCCTATTTTATAAATTTGGTGCCACAAAACCACAAAATATCATTGAAAAGACTGCTACAAGCGATTTTTATCAAAATGATAAAAACGAAAATTTAGAGCAATTAAAAATTTTAGATGAAAAATCAAAACAAATTTTAGCTACAAATTCTCCAAATTCGCAAAACGAGCAAAACGCCACAGTATCTCAAACACCAAATTTGGCAAATTTAGAGCCAAATTTAAAGCCAAACCCCGAAAATTTAGATAAAAATTTCGTCCTTATCAAAGGCGGAAATTTCATCATGGGAAGCCCTGAGAGCGAAAACTGGCGAGGCGATGATGAAAAAGAGCACGAAGCAAGCGTGAGTGATTTTTATATCGCTAAATACGAGCTTACTCAGGGCGAATACGAAAAATTAAGGGGCGAAAATCCTAGCGAAAACAAGGGCGTAAATTTGCCGGTAGAAAATGTCTCGTGGCTCGATGCAATTGTATTTGCAAACCTAAAAAGCCTAAATGAAGGGCTAAATCCTGCTTATGAAATCACGCAAGATTCGGTTATTTGGGACATGGGCGCAAACGGATACCGTCTGCCAAGCGAGGCCGAGTGGGAATTTGCTGCAAGAGCAGGCATCACAACTCCGTTTAGCTCACAAATTCCGCCAAGTGGAAATGAAGCAAATTTTTACTCAAACTATCCTTATGAAATCGAAGAAAATTATTTTGACAATAGTAAACTAAAAGCCAAACCCACAAGCCCAAGATACCGCACCATAGAAGTCGGAAGCTTTTCGCCAAACGGCTTTGGGCTGTATGATATTCACGGCAATGTAAATGAGTGGTGCTGGGATTTTTACGGCTCGTATGATACGCAAAATAGCTCAAATCCAACAGGCGTAAAAAGTGGCACAAGGCATGTTTATAGGGGTGGCGGCTGGAATGATTTTGGCAAAAATTTACGAAGCGCATATAGAGCGGCAGCTCAATCTAGTTTTAAAAGCCATAATCTTGGAATTCGTCTTGTGCGAAACAGCGAAAATTCGCAAATTTCAGGTAAAATCGAAGCAAAAAATGAAAAATTTGCCCCAAGCAAACACGAAAAAATCTTAATCGTGTTTTATTCGTGGGGCGGGAATACGCGTGGCATAGCCAGAGAAATTTGCAAAATTACAGGAGCTGATATTTTTGAAATTCGCCTAGAAACGCCGTATTCAGACGATTATAATACTTGTTTAATGCAAGCTCAAAGCGATCAACACAAAAATGCAAGACCAAAAATAGACGCTGAAATTAAAAATTTTGATAGCTATGACACGATACTACTAGGCTATCCAAACTGGTGGGCAAGTGTGCCAATGCCGATAGCTACGCTACTACAAAGTTATGATTTTAGCGGCAAAACAATAATCCCATTTGCTTCGCATGGTGGCGGTAGAATGGGAGCAAGTATAACCGCAATCGCCAAACTAGCACCAAATTCGCCTATCGGAAATGCACTATCGGTGCATTATTCAGGCGGTGCGAGTTTGAGCGATGATATAAGGGCATGGCTAAATGCTAACGGAATTTTGGTAAAATAAAATTTGCAAAATTAGGCAAGGAATTTAAGAAAAAACATGAAAAAAGTTATCATCATAAACGCAAGTCCAAGGAAAAATTTCAACACGGCTGAGGTTTTAAAATCTAGCGAAAAGGGCGCGCAAAGCGTAGGCGCACAAACTGAGTTTATAAATTTAATCGATATAGATTTTAAGGGCTGTATAAGTTGTTTCGCCTGTAAAAGAAAGGGCAAAAGTCTAGGCGGACTTTGCGCCGTCAAAGACGGAGCAAGAGAGATTTTAGAAAAAATAATCAACGCAGATGCCCTAATAATCGGCTCTCCGATTTATGATTTTTATCCAACCGGCATGTTTAGAAACCTTTTGGAGCGTATGCTATTTGCCGGCGGATCGTATATGATAGATGAAAATGGACGCTACGAGCTAAATTTAAAGAAAAAAATCCCGGTTGGGCTAATTTATACGATGAACGCGACAAAAGAGCAGGTCGCGCAGTATAATATGGAAGCGATGTGGAGCGGAAACGAGCTCGGGCTAAAAATGGTCTATGGGCACTGCGAAATGCTTTTGGTATGCGATACTTACCAGTTTAAGGACTATTCGAAGTATGATTGCAATATGTTTAGCGAACCGCACAAAAAAATGGTACGAGATACGCAGTTTCCGATAGATTTAGACAATGCGTTTGAGCTTGGCAAAAGACTTACGCAAATGGAGTTGTAAAATTTACACTAGAAATTAAAAAAATTATATTAAATTTTTATAATTTGTAGAATTAGGCAATAAATTTGGAGAATTGTTCTAGTTGATTATTTTCATTTTAGATAAAATTTCCTTGTAAAAAATTTATTTTTAATCAAGGAGAAAAGATGAAAAAGGCATTAAGTTCATTGGCGTTAGGTGCGATTTTAGCGACAAGTTTGGTCGCCAAAGGCGAAGCAGATATGCCAAAAAATGTAACAAGCGACTGGGACAAAGTTTTTGCCAAAAGCGAAAAAGTTGATCACAAAAAAGTAGCTTTCAAAAATCGCTACGGAATTGTAATCGTTGCGGATTTATACACTCCAAAAAATATGAACGGCAAACTCCCTGCAATCGCCGTTAGCGGACCTTATGGTGCAGTCAAAGAGCAATCTAGCGGACTTCACGCGCAAACCTTAGCCGAGCGAGGATTTGTAACACTAGCGTTTGACGGCAGTTTCACAGGCGAGAGCGGTGGCGAAGTAAGAGATATTTCTAGCCCTGATATAAACACAGAAGATTTTAGCGCGGCCGTGGATTATCTAGGCGTGCAAGACTTCGTCGATAGAGAAAAAATCGGCATTATCGGAATTTGTGGCTGGGCTGGATTTGCGCTAAATGCTGCTATCAGCGATACTCGCATAAAAGCTGTCGTGGCAACCACGATGTATGATATGACACGCGTTACGGCAAAAGGATACAACGACAGCGTAGATGAAAATGCTAGGTATGAAGCCAAAAAAGCTCTAAATTTGCAACGCTGGACGGATTTTGAAAACGGCAAAACAAGTTATGGGGCAAACGGACTTTCAGGGGTGAAAGATAGCGACGCACTATTTTTGCGTGAATATAGAGATTATTACCGCACAGATCGTGGCTATCACAAACGCTCGATAAATTCGCAAAATGCGTGGAGCAACACAGACGCATTAGCGCGTATGAGCGATAAAATTTTAACTTACGCAGACGAGCTTAGGGCTCCTGTGCTTGTCGCACACGGCGAGATCGCGCACTCACGATATTTTAGCGAGGATGCATTTAAAGAGCTTGGAAGCAAAAACAAAGAGCTTTTTATCGTACCAGGGGCAAATCATACGGATTTGTATGATAAAAAAATTCCGTTTGATAAATTTGAAGAGTTTTTCAAAGCAAATTTGAAATAATTTCTCTTAAATTTGGCAAATTTAGCTCAAATTTGCCAAATTTTTGAAAGGATAAAAATGAGAGTTTTTAAACTATTTTTTATCATAATTTTATGGTTAAATTTGGCTTTTGGAGATGAAATGAAGATAGAATTTACATGCGAAAATACCGTTGCTACGGCGATTTTAAACGATACAAATGCAGCAAAAAGCTTTTATGCAAATTTGCCACTAGAACTGAATTTAAAAGATTACGCAGGGCGTGAAAAAATCGCCGATTTGCCAGTGCGACTAAATTTTGCTGGTGATCCCAGCTCAGACGGCAAAGTGGGAGACTTGGGCTATTTCTCGCCGTGGGGAAATCTAGTGCTATTTTACAAAGCTCAGCCTTACTATGACGGACTTATCAAACTTGGCAAATTCGAAAGCGGTTTTGAAGAAATCATAAAATGTGAGAAAGTGGTAGTCAAAAAAGCAGATTAAATTTAGGCTTGAATTTGCGAATTCAAACGAAAATTTGGGCGAAATTTATCGCAAATTTAGCCCAAATTTACTGCAAGATTGTTTTAAAATTTAAAATTATAACCTAGATAAAATCCTGTGTTTGTGGCTGAAAGTTTGCTATTTCCATCTTCTTCGGTGTGTTTTTTATACTTTGTATAATCTGTCTTAACGCCAAATTCGACTTCGTTGTTTTGATTTATTTCGTAAATTCCACCGATTTTGCCACCGATTATCCAGCCTGTATCGTCCCAGCTTTCGCTTTCATTTGTAGCCGGATTTTGGGCTTTTAAATTGATTTTAGAAACACCCGTGTATGCACCCAATGCTAATTTAAAATTATTTGTCAAACTAGGTGTAAAATCGCCACCGATTAAAAAATTATGACTTTTCCAGCTAAGCTCTATCGTATCGCCGTCTTCATCGACAATATCATCTTTTGCTTTGAATTTATAAATATATTCTCCATAAGCCCTAAACATGCCAAAATCATAACCGCCTTTTACGCCAAGACCGAATGCGCCGTCTTTAAATTTGTTTGAGTGGCTAAAATCAGGGTTGTTGTCACTCCACTTGTCTTTCAGGCTAGACTTGCTATATCCTGTTTCAAAACCTACAAATGCACCACCAGCACAAGCAAAACTTGCCACTAGCGAAGTAGCCACCACAGCTTTTAGTAAAACTGATTTCATAAAAAGTCCTTTCAAAATAAAT
>JAFUFY010000014.1 GCA_017469645.1 Campylobacter sp.
AAATTACTATGGAGCACACTTCGGTATAGGTAGAGAATTCTTCTCTGAAAACAATATATTTGACCTATATGCTAAATACTATTATCTAAGAACAGGTAAAAATAAATTTAGCCAAGGCGGTATAAATGTCGAATTTGATAGTGTAGAATCTCATCGTGCAAGAGTAGGATTTAGAGATAGAGTAAAACTTGGCGAATACAACTCACTATACATAGGTGCAGCTTACGAATATGAATTTGTCGGTGAAGCTAACGGCATAGTATCTCACCCTGCATTTGGTAGTGCTGGTATTGCTAGTCCAAGCCTAAAAGGCTCAACAGGCATAGGAGAAATCGGATATATCTTTGAAAACGGAAGAGTAAGATTTGATATAGGTGCCAAAGGCTTTGTAGGCAGACAAAAAGGTTATAGTGGTAATATAGGATTTACATTTAAATTCTAACGCTTAATAATCTTTAAATATCGGAGATTGAATTTACAATCTCCGATATTATTTTTTATATTTAATCCGTATAAAATAATAGTCTAATGAATAAAATTCAAAATTGCGATATTTAAGTTTTATCTTTTTGAGATAAATTTTAACAAAATTTCGCAAAATTTGGCACCCAAAAACACGCCGATTGAATTTAAAATCAAATCATCAAGTTCAAAAATACCTGTTTTAAAGACAAACTGCGAAATTTCAACCAAAAGCGAAAATAAAAATCCAAAAAGCACGATTTTGGCGGTTTTTGTGAGCGTAAATTTATATCTTGCAAAAAATCCTAGCGGAAAAAACCAGCCTAAATTCCCAAAAAATAGTCGCAAAAATGATTTTATGCCGCCGTTTTGCCAAACATTTGTATAGTCTAAAAACGGCACGAGATTGTATTTGCCGACTTGCCAAATTTTTTCCACACTAAATCCGTCGCGAAAAACGGCTAAACGCAATAAAAACACAAAATAAATAAGAAAAATAACAAGCATAAAAATCTTAAATTTTAAAGAATAAATATCAATTTTCATTAAATTTCACAATCAAAATTTGGCACAAAATTGTAAATTTTATGCCAAATTTAAAAAATTTATTTAAACAAATCTGTTGAAAGGTATCTTTCGCCTGTGTCATTTAGCGTAGTCACTATGGTTTTACCGCGGTTTGCGTAGCGACCTGCGATGATACTAGCCGCATATACATTTGCACCGCTTGAAATTCCTACAAGCAAACCCTCTTTTTGCGCCAAAGCCTTTGCCGTAGCAAAAGCATCATCGTTTTCGACCGTAATAAATTCGTCAATCAAACTTAAATCCAAATTTTTCGGGATAAAATTTGCTCCGATTCCTTGAATTTTATGGCTTCCTGCACATCCTCTACTAGCTAACGGCGACGCACCCGGCTCGACTGCAATTACCTTTAAATCAGGATTTTTGCTTTTTAAAAATTTTGCTGTTCCGCTTATGGTTCCGCCCGTGCCAAAACCAGCAACCAAAATATCGACATTTCCGTCCGTATCACGCCAAATTTCAGGTCCTGTCGTGTTAAAATGAGCGTTTGGATTTGACGGATTGTCAAATTGGCTTGGGATAAACGAATTTGGATTTTCGTTTGCTAGCTCGTTTGCTTTATCTACCGCACCTTTCATGCCGTATTGTGGATCAGTTAGCACGATTTTAGCACCAAATGCGGCTATTAGTTTTTGTCTTTCGATACTCATCGAGCTTGGCATTGTCAAAATCAATTTCAAGCCAAATTTAGCAGCTATCATCGCTAGACCCACGCCTGTGTTTCCACTTGTTGGCTCGACTAGCAAAGTATCTTTATTTATAATGCCATTATCAAAAGCGTCCTTTATGATACGCCATGCTATGCGGTCTTTTACCGAGTGGCTAGGATTTAAAAACTCAGCTTTTGCTAAAATAGTTGCATGTTTTGAAAACGAATTTATACGCACAAGCGGAGTGTTTCCTATAAGCTCTGTTACATCATTTGCTATTTTCATTTTTTTACCTTTCTTTTTAAATTAATTCAGCCTAGCTTTTTCGTGATTGTTCGTTTTTACTTCGTTTGACGCACACAAAGTGCAGTCTCACTCGTAAAAACTCCAAAACACGAAAAATCGTCGGCATAATACGCCTAAAATTTACAAATTTATATACTAAAATCCAAAAATTTGGTGTTTTCTTCTTTATATTCTTCGAATTTGCTAATCGGCTCATCAAAGAGTTTTAGCAACCTTTCGTCATATTGTTTGAAGAAAAAAACTACATTTGGATTATTGACTTTCAAATTTGTTAGTTTAAAATCTTTTTCCATTGATTTAAAAACATCGGCAAATGTGATTTTATCGGCTGATAAAGCCAAAAAATAACCGCCGTTTTTACCCTTTATACTCTCAATTAGCCCAGCTCCCCTAAGCCCGTTTAGAATTTGCTCTAAATAGTTTTTTGAAACCAAAATTCTATCTGAGATTTCTTTTATGCTAATCGGCGATATTTCACTAGCTTTGGCGATTTCTAAAATCGCCATTAAGCCATACACGCCTTTTGTAGATAAAAGCGCCATTATTTCATCGCCTCCTCTATTGCATTTTTAAGATCATTTATCAAATCATCGCTATTTTCCAAGCCTACACTTAAACGGATAACTCCCGGTGTAACACCGGCTTTTATAAGTTCTTCGTCGTTTAATTGAGAGTGAGTTGAACTTGCTGGGTGAGTGATGATTGATTTGCTATCACCGATATTTACAACAACAGCAAAGATTTTTACATTTTTCATAATTTTACTAGCTAACTCTTTGCTTCCAACATCAAAACTTAACAACCCGCTACATAGACCATCTGTAAAATTCTCTGCGACAAATTTATTAAGCGGATTACTTTTAAGCCCTGGATAATTTACGCTTTTTACCACTGGGTGATTTTCTAAAAATTCAGCGATTTTTAAAGCGTTTTTTGAATGTTCTTTAACTCTAACGCTTAGAGTTTCTAATCCTTGAATTAACTGCCAAGCGCTAAATGGGCTCATTGTTGCACCTATATCACGCAAAAGTTCTGTTTTTATACGAAGCGTAAAAATATCAAAATGTTCTACTAAATTTGCATAAACTAGTCCATGATAACTAGGACTTGGTTCGCTAAAATCTTTATATCTTTGATTTCCAACGATTTTTTTATTTGTGCTTTCGCCTGAAATTATCGCACCTGCTATGGTTAAACCTTGACCGCTTATGTATTTACTTGCACTATGGATTACGACATTTACGCCGTGTTTGATAGGATTAAACAGCACAGGCGTTGCGACAGTATTATCAGCGATAGTTAAAATACCATATTTATCGGCAATCCCAACGATTTTTTTAATATTTGCAATTTCAATTTGCGGATTTGAAAGGGTTTCAAATAAAATAACTTTTGTTTTTTCATCAATTAAACTTTCTAAATCATCAGCGCTATCGCCATCAAAAACTCTTCCTTCAATGCCAAATCTTTTTAGCGTATTTACAATCAAATTTGTAGTTCCGCCATATACTTTTTTTGCAACTATTACATTATCTCCAGCAAGTGCAGCATTTATAATAGCATAAAATTCAGCCGCTTGTCCGCTAGAAGTGCCTATCGCACCTTTTCCGCCTTCTAATGCAGCGATTCTAGCTTCAAAAATATCCACAGTTGGATTTGTAAGCCTTGAATAAATTGGACCTAATTCTTGCAAGGCAAATCTAGCAGCAGCTGTTTCGCTAGTGCCAAAATCGTAAGCAGTGCTTAGATAAATCGGAACAGCCATTGTGCCGTAACCTTCTTTTGAGCTGTAACCTGCATGAGTGGCAAGTGTTTGAAAATTTAAATCTGCCATACTTTTCTCCTTATTCTTAAAAATTTCGGCGAATTATAACAGATATTTTTTTTATTGTCAAGTTTTAAAATATGTTTTTTAAAATCACTAAATAGCGTGATTTTAAAAATTTATTATTTTAATAATATATTAAATAGCTATGTTAAAAATAAAAAAATAAAGTTAAATTTGATATAATTTCGCTTTATTTGGCAAAAAAAGGATTAAATTTGAGCGTGGCAAATGATAAAAGCGAACGAATAAAATACATTAGAGCATTGGAACGCTTCGCAAAATCGGCAATTTCGATTTTAAAAAGAGATGATTTTGATGAAAATTTATTTAAAATTCGCGTGATAAAAAACTACGAAATTTTAAGAAAAGTTGAACCTGTTTATTTGGATCAACCATATACAAAAGGGCTTGAAAACTTCGTGAAATCGGTATTAGCAAATAAAAACAAAGACGAGCTGATAAAAGAAGCAAATTTGCTAGAAAAACTAAAAAATTCAAAAACTTATAAAAAAGATAAACATAAAGGTAAATTTAAAGATGAATTTTAAAAAAATTACGCGGGGGCGGGGCGTTTTTTAGGAGGCACTCCGCCCCCGC
>JAFUFY010000002.1 GCA_017469645.1 Campylobacter sp.
AATTTCAATCTAAATCAATCGCAATCAAATTCAAACCTAAAAGAAACAATCCATTTCGTTGATTATAAATCAGACAATACAAATTTAAAAGAGACAAATGTAAAATCAAATATAGTATCAAACAATATAAATTTAAATGCAAACGAGATAACTCTAAAAGCTTCAAATATCATAGCTAATGAGAGCATACAAATAGATACAACTAGATTAAATCTAATCTCAGATAAAGATAATCACACCTCTATCTCTAATGAAAACAATAAAGATACCCTAATAGCCGAAGTTAAATCAAACGGAAAAATACAAGAAATAGAAATCCCTGCAATAATACAAACAGGAGATAAGTTTATACTAAATGGAAAAGATATAAGCGATAAACTAGACAAACAGGTCTATGAGACTATATCAAATTCATTAAACGATGAAACAATCAAAGATAGCATAATAAAACAAATTTCATCAAATTCAAACATACCATTAGATGATATAACTATAAATCAAATAAAAGCAACACTAAACAATGATAAGTGGGATAAATCTACTAAAAGATTATAAAGCAAGAAATTATCTAAAAACAAAAGGGAACAAATAAATGAAAAAATTAAATTTAACCATACCAACTATTTTTATATTTTGCATAAATTTATCTTTTTGCGCGGACTTAGACCAAACTGAACTTCGCAGACAAAAGCAAGAAAAGCTTCAAAATTTACAAGATAAATTTGCTCCACAACAAGAGATAAAACAAGAAAATAGCGTAGAAAATAATCAAAAACTAGCAGTTAGTATTTCAAATATAGAAATATCTGGAAATTCGCTTTTAAACGCAAAAACGCTTGACGAATTTAAAGCTAAATTTGAAAACAATATAGACGATTTACAAAGCCTAAATGACGCTATAAAAGCCCTAGAAAATTTCTACCTTGATAAAGGCTTTGTTACCACGAGAGTTGGTATAGATTTAGAGAATTCAGACTTCGCAAACGGAAAGCTAAATTTAGTAGTGAGCGAAGGCAAAATAGAAAAATATATCTTTGATGGCAAAGAGCGAAACGCAAAGCAATACTTAACTTTTCCAAAACGAAAAGATAAAATTTTAAATCTTAGAGATTTAGATAGGGGCGTTGAAAATCTAGGCAATGAAGCTTCGATAGAAATATTGCCGTCAAATTTGCAAAATCATAGCATTATAGATATAAATACAACTGCTAGAAAGAAATTTAATGCAAATGTAAATTTTAACAATCACGGCACGAGCGATAGTGGAAAAAATCGCATTAGACTTGGGGCTAGTTTAGATGACGGCATGGGCTTTGGCGAGAGTTTTAGTGGATACTATCAAGAAAGAGCGGTTAAACATAGACAGGATAAAAATTCAAAAAATTATGCTTTTAATTTTTCTTTGCCGATTGGATACTATGACATTGGTTATGGATTCAGTAAGAGCGATTATAGACAAAAAATAAATGCAATGAGCAACTCGTATATGTCAAGCGGAGCAACTTATAATCAAAATTATTATATTTCAAGGCTCTTTTATGCCAACAATAAGCATAAATTTAGCATAAAATCAAATTTGAATTTAAAAAAGATAGAAAATTATATAGATGACACAAAACTAACTATGAGTTCTAGGAGACTTTCTATTTTAAGTTTTACTCCGTCATATATGGGGCAAGTTGGTGGCGGATTAGTAAGTGCCGAGCTTGGATTTCATTATGGATTAAGGCATTTTGGGGCAAACAAAGATGATGAATGGTATAGAGACGAAACTACCCCAAAAGCTAAATTTGATAAATATACAATCGATATTAGCTATTATAAACCTATTTCTAACTGGCATTATAAATTTACTTTTTCGGGGCAGTATAGCAATGATATTTTATATTCTAGTGAAAAGCTTTACATAGGCGATGAAACTAGTGTGCGTGGATTTAGAGATAGTGGTTTGCAGGGTGAAAAGGGATACTTTGTGCGAAATGAGCTTGGTTATGACGGTTTTAGATTTATTAAGCCATTTATTGCTTATGATTTTGGCGGAGTAAAAGATACTTACTGCACCGAGTATTGCAACGGACAAAATTTACAAGGCATAACGCTTGGAAGTAGATTTGCATATAAAAATTTAGAAGCTTTATTTGAAATTTCTCATGCTTTAAAATATCCAAGCGTCTTAATAACTAATAAATTTGAGAGTTATTTTAGTGTGAGTTTGAATTTTTAATGTTTTTTACAAAACCAGCACGAAAAATACAGCCGAACAGGCAAGCAAGATAAAAATTCTTTGCATTTTTGTAAATTTAAAATTCATATCAAGCATTTGATTTATATCGCTATTTTCGTCATTTGAAAATGAATTTTTGATAAAAATTAACTTAGTTAGCAGGTCTAAAACATAAAACGCATAAAGCACAAAAAGTGCGTAAATTCCGAGATAAAAAATGCAAAAAGTTAAAAATAAAAAGTTAAACTGCGTCGCAAAAAACAGAAACGGACTCTTCCCATACCTTGCAATATATGAATTTACAAGGCTTTTGAAGTCAGTTTGCGGATTTAAGGCGATGTCGCAAAACTCGAAAAAAATAAAAATCAAAGTTAAAATAAAAGCGTTCATTTTGTGATGATAGCAAATTTGTGATTAAAATTTGCAAATTTAAAACAGCCAAAATAAGCAAATTTGTAGGAAATTTTTGCCATAATTTCGTTTAAATTTGAAATTAAAATGTAATAAAAAAGAGAAAAATGGCACACGAAAAATGTTCGCATTGTCGTCAGAGTTTTGATGAAAATGCCCTTATGATCGATGAAATCGGAAATAAATTTTGCTGTAACGGCTGTAAGCAAGTTTTTTATCTTTTAAAAGAAAACGGGCTTGAAGATTTTTATAATCGTCTTGGCAAAAACACGCTAAATGCTGCAAAAATTCGCGAATTTAGCGCAAACGAAACGCAAGGAATTTATGATAATTTTGTGCGAAAAACAGCTGATGGATTTAACGAAATTTTTATCATAATAGATGGAATTCACTGCACGGCGTGTGTGTGGCTAAATGAAAAAGTGCTTTTTAATACCGCAGGAATCGTAGAAGCGTCCATAAACGCAACAACAAACAAAGCCAAAATCGTTTGGGACGAAACGCAGACGAGTTTGGCTGAAATTTTTAATAAAATTCAAGCGATTGGCTACAACCCGTATCCTTATGATCCAAAAACTGCCGAAACTCGCATAAATTCGCAACGCCGTGAATTTTACGCTAAACTTTTGGTTGGCATTTTTTGCGTTATGAATATAATGTGGATTGCGGTTGCGCTTTATAGTGGCTATTTTAGCGGGATTGACGCAAAAGTTAAGGACATTTTGCACTTTGCGGAGTTTGTTTTAGCCACGCCTGTGCTATTTTACACTGGAAGTGCGTTTTACAAGGGTGCGTATTTTGCGATAAAAAATCGCTCGGCTAATATGGATTTGCTAATTTCGACAGGCGTAACGATTGTCTATATTTATTCGCTATATGCGATGTTTGCAAGAAGCGGAGAAGTTTATTTTGACTCGGTTGCGATGATAATCACTTTCGTTTTTATCGGCAAATATCTTGAAATTTTAAGTAAAAAACAGGCTGTCGATAACCTTGATTCGCTCTCAAATATGGTTACGGGCGCTGTCATGGTAAAAGTAGGGGACGAATTTGTAAGCAAAAATCCAAACGAAGTCGCCGTTGGAGATGAAATTCTCATAAATTCTGGGCAAAAAGTGTTAATCGACGGCGAGATTATCAGCGGAAGTGCGAGTTTTGATTATGCTAGTTTAAACGGCGAAAGTATTCCTGTAAGCAAAGAAAAAGGCGATTTTATCACAAGCGGTGCGATTTGCATTGACGGCTCGATTAGATACAAAGCGAGTGCGAATTTTAGTTCATCCGTGCTAAACAAAATCATAAATTTGCTAGAAAACGCAAGTCTAAAAAAGCCAAAAATCGAGCTTTTGGTAAATCAAATTTCGGCAAAATTTTCAATTACGATTTTAAGCATTGCTTTTTTTACATTTTTGTTTTGGTTTTTTAATGCAAATTTGCAAACTGCTATCATTATCGCAGTTTCGGTCATTATAATAGCATGTCCCTGTGCTTTGGGTTTAGCAACTCCCGTTGGCACGCTTGTAGGGCTAAGTTCTGGCTTAAAAAAGGGGATAATTTTTAAAGAAGCTAAAATCATCGAAACTATCGCCAAATGCGACTGCGTGGTGTTTGACAAAACAGGAACGCTAACAAGCGGAAATTTGCAAGTTGGCGAATTTGAAATTTTAGAAGAATTTGATAAAAATTTGCTTTTTGCGCTTTTAAAAAGCTCAAATCACCCTGTAAGCGTGGCAGTTGCGAAATTTATAAGCGAAAATTTTAAAGATGAACTAAAAAATGAAGTGGTTATCGAAAGCGTTGAAAATATCGCAGCAAAGGGAATTAAGGCCAAATTTAAAAATTTGCAAATTTTGGGCGGAAATTCAAAATTTATGCAAGAAAATGGCATAAAATGCCAAAGTTTGGGCGCGACTGAGTATTTTTTCGCAGTAGGTGGCGAGATAAAAGCCAAATTTAGCCTAAATGATGAAATTCGAAAAGACGCGCCGTCGGTCGTAGCTAAACTAAAAAATTTAGGTTTAGAAATTTATATTTTAAGCGGCGATAACGAAGAATCTGTGCGAAGTGTGGCGCAAAATTTGGGTATAAAAAATTACAAATTTTCGCTTTTGCCAGATGAAAAGTCTGAATTTATAAATTCGCTAAATTCGCAAGGCAAAAGCGTCGTCATGGTAGGCGATGGCGTAAATGACGCAGCTGCGCTTTTGAGTGCGGCTGTGGGAATCGCTCTTGGAAGCGGTGCTGACATAAGTATCGCAAAAAGCGATGTCGTGCTAATGCGGGACGATTTGGCTAGCCTGAGCGAAACGATTTTAATAGCCAAAAAAACCTTCAAGACGATAAAACAAAATTTGGCTTTTTCGCTCGTTTATAACGCATTAACTATCCCATTAGCGGTTTGTGGCTTTATAATACCGCTGTTTGCGGCATTATCGATGAGTTTAAGCTCGGTTTTGGTCGTGCTAAATTCGATGAGAATTAAAAGGGCGACAAGATGAAAAACGCACTTTTTTTGATGATTTTTGTGCTGATTGGCTTTGCTAGGCAAGATTATGGCGAAATGATTGACTTAAACTCAACTCGTATGAAAAAAATATTTGAGAGCGTAAAAATTGAGTGTGAAAACGGTAATTTTAATAAATGTAATACTTTGGCAAAATTTTATTCTGATGAAAAATATGCAAAAAGTATAAATTTAAAGCTTGATTTCAAAAAAGCAAAAGAGCTTGGCAAAATAGCCTGTGAAAGCGGCAACAACGCAATAGCATGTATAAATTTGGCTTTTTATAAAGGCGATATTTTAACAAAACAAATTCAAAATAAAGAAATTTTCAAAAAAGGTTTTGATGAATTAAGAAAAAAATGTGATGATAAAAACGGACTTGCTTGTTATCAAATGGCACTTTGGCAAAATCGCTGTAACGGGACACATGAGTGTTTTGAAGTTTTGCCGAGAAATGAAAATATGGTTGAAATTTACCTAGAAAAATTTGAAAAATTAACCAAACAATCTTGTCAAAATGGCGAGAAAATGGACTGCATTAAACTTATAAATTGCTATAACGGGACATTTGGAATTTGCCAAAAAGATGAAAATAGCGAAAACAAAGCCGATAATATTTGGAGAATTTATATGTCAATTACTGAAAAAGGAAAATAATGGATAGCGGAATTTTAGCCATTATGATAGGCATTTCGACGATTTTAGGTTTTATTGCGCTTGGGGCGTTACTTTGGGGGATAAAAACAAAGCAGTTTGAAGACTACTCAAAGTTTTTAGACGGCACACAGTATGACAGCGAAGAAGCCCTAAATGAAGCCGTAAAAATGGAGCAAAAACGCAAAGAAGCGTTAAAAAAACGCGAAAAAAACTACTCTCCGCCAGATTAAGATTTTAAATTTGCCCTAAATTTGGCGAATTTAGGGCAATAAATTTTTTAAAATAAAGCCTTATCCATAACTTTTGGAATTTCTAACCCCATGATTTTTAAGATTGTTGGAGCGACATTGCTAAGACCGCCGTTTGCGATTTCTTTCACGCCGTTTGCATAAACAAAGCAAAAAACATCATAAGTCGTGTGATTTGTCAGCATTTCACCGTTTTCATCACGCATTTCTTCGCAGTTGCCGTGATCTGAAATTTGCATATAGGCATATCCGTGTTCTTTGCAAGTATTAAAAATTCGTCCTAAGCACTCATCGACTGCCTCGACAGCTTTTACGGCGGCTTCGTAGTTGCCTGTGTGTCCGACCATATCGCCGTTTGCGAAATTTACAACGATAAAATCTTCGCCGCTTTTTATGCCCTTAACTACTGCATCACAAACTTCGTAAGCCGACATTTCTGGCTTTTCATCATAAGTTTTAACCTTTGGACTAGGTATTAAAATTCTACTTTCATTTAAATTTGGCTCTTCTTTCCCGCCGTTGAAAAAGAAGGTTACATGGGCGTATTTTTCGGTTTCGGCTGTATGGAGTTGGCTTAGACCATTTCGTGCCACAATCTCGCTTAAAGTATCGCTTATATCATCATTTGCAAACATCACAGGAAATTTAAAATTATCGTCATAGTTTGTAAGCGTTATTAAGTTTGCCACATTTTCGCTACGCCCAAATTCGCTAAAATTTGGTAGAGATAAAGCCGAGCAAATCTCCCTTGCTCTATCGTTTCTAAAATTTATAAAAATTATGCCGTCATCTTTGCTAATCCCATTAAATTCGCCAAAACTAGCAGGTTCGATAAATTCGTCTGTAACGCCGTTAGCGTAGGAATTTTGCATATATTCAAGCGGAGTTTGCGAGATTTTGTTCGCACCATTTTTTATGACTTCATAGGCTTTTTGCACTCTATCCCAACGCTTATCTCTATCCATAGCATAAAATCGCCCACAAATACTGCTTACACCGAATTTTTCATCTAAATGTTTGATAAATTCGGCTCCGCTTGTAGGACTTACATCTCGTCCGTCCGTGATAGCGTGAGCATAAGCCTTGCAACCATTATCAACCGCGATTTGCATAATCGCATCAAAGTGCCTTAAATGCGAATGCACACCGCCGTCGCTATATAGACCTATAACATGGATATTTTTGCAAATTTTTAGCAAATTTTTTAAAGCTTCGTTATCTTTTAATTCATTTTTTTCGATAGCGCGATCCACTTTTACCAAATTTTGATACAAAATTCGCCCACTGCCGATGGTCATGTGCCCGACTTCGGAGTTTCCCATTTGTCCGTCCGGTAAGCCAACAGCCAAACCAGAAGTTTTTAAAAGTGAATTTGGAACATTTTTAAAAAAATAATCATAATTTGGTTTTTTTGCATTTGCAAAAGCGTTAAATTTATCGCTTGAATTTGAACCTATGCCGTCAGTTATGACTAAAATCGTTTTTTGTTTCATAAAATTTTCCGTTTTTCAAAAATATAAAAGCAACATTATAATATAATTTCGCTTTCATTAGTTTAAAGGTCGATTTTTATGCTTTATGCGATTGCAAAATTTTTCAATATGCACTTTTTTTCATATACCACTGTGCGAAGCGGTATAGCGTTTTTTATAGCGTTTTTTGTTACGATTTATTTGATGCCAAAATTTATAAAATGGGCGCAAAAGAAAAAGGCAGAGCAACCTATTTACGAACTTGCTCCAAAAACTCATCAAGCCAAAAAATCAACGCCGACAATGGGCGGAATTGTTTTTATAGCAGCAACCGTGATCGCAAGTTTGATTTGCGCAAAATATAATAATGTTTATGTCGTGGGCGGAATTTTATGCCTTTTGGGTTTTTCATTTTTAGGCTTTAAAGATGATTTTGCCAAAATCACAGGCGGAAAAAACCACGACGGCTTATCGGCAAGAGCCAAATTTGCATTTCAGCTTTTTATTTCGGCACTTATTGCGTTTTTGCTTTTCTTTTTTAGCGACCTTACGACAGAACTTTATCTGCCGTTTTATAAATTCCCTATCATAAATTTATGGTTTTTTGCCGTGATTTTTTGGCTTTTGGTGATGACGGCAGCTTCAAATTCGGTAAATTTGACAGACGGCTTGGACGGCTTAGCGACGATTCCGTCGGTATTTTCATTGATAAGTCTTGGAATTTTTGCCTATTTGTGCGGACACGCCGAGCTTTCATCATATTTGCTTTTGCCAAAAGTTAGTGGTCTCGGCGAACTTTGCATTATTGCTTCTGCGTTAGTGGGGGCATTACTAGGCTTTTTGTGGTATAACTGCTATCCGGCAGAGGTTTTTATGGGTGATAGCGGAAGCCTGAGCGTGGGCGCATTTATTGGCTACACGGGTATTGTAACCAAAAATGAATTTTTACTAATCATCATCGGTTGGGTTTTTGTTATGGAGACTTTGTCTGTGATTTTGCAGGTTGCAAGTTTTAAAATGCGTAAAAAACGAATTTTTTTAATGTCGCCTATTCATCATCATTTTGAGCTAAAAGGCTGGGCAGAAAATAAAATCATAATCCGTTTTTGGATAATTGCGCTACTTATGAATATCATTGCTTTAACTTCGTTAAAATTAAGGTAAAAATATGAAAAAATCGCTTTTTGGATATGGACTAACTACAAAAGCAATCGCTAAAAGTGGCGGTTGGGACATTTATGATGATAAATTTAGCTCAAATTCGAAGGACGAATTTGGGAATAATCTTTTAAATCCTAGCGAATTTAACGCAAATTTAAGTGAGCTTGAAATTCCAAGCCCCGGCTTTCCAAGAACTCATAATTTAATAAAAAATGCAAAAAATTTAATCAGCGAATATGATTATTTTGATGATTTTAACGGTGTTAAAATTTGGATAAGCGGAACTAACGGCAAAACAACCACCACGCAAATGACGCAGTTTTTGCTAGAAAATTATGGCTCAGCTATGGGCGGAAATGTCGGTGTGCCTTTGGCAAATTTGGACAAAAATGCCAAAATTTGGGTCTTAGAAACCAGTTCTTTTACTATTCATTACACTAAATTTTCTAAGCCAGATATTTACATTTTACTTCCCATTACGCCAGATCACCTTAGTTGGCATGGCGATTTTAGCGAGTATGAAAAGGCAAAGTTAAAGCCTTTAAAAACTATGGGCGAAGGAAGCGTAGCTATCGTGCCAAAAGCGTATGAAAACACGCCTAGCCTTGCAAAAGTCATCGGCTATGAAAATGAAGAAGATTTGGCTAAATTTTTTGGTTTGAATTTGAGTGAGATAAATTTTCAAGTACCTTTTTTGATGGACGCTGTTATGGCGCTTTGTGTGGAAAAAATTCTTTTTGATAAAGCTAATATTTCGCTTTTAAATAAATTTGTGATTGAAAATAATAAACTTGAAGAATTTAGCGATAAATTTGGGCGAATTTGGGTAAATGACACAAAGGCGACAAATTTAGACGCCGCAATTCAGGCACTTCGCCGTTACAAAGATAAAAAAATTCATATCATTTTAGGCGGAGATGATAAAGGAGTGGATTTAGAGCCACTTTTTAAGGAACTTTTAAATTTGCAAATTTGCGTTTATGCAATCGGCTCAAACACCCAAAAATTGATGAATTTATGCGAAAAATTTAATATAAATGCTGTTAAATGCGAATTTTTAAATGTTGCAGTAGAGAAAATTCATAAAAACTATGCAAATTCTAGTGATGAAATCGCGTTACTTAGTCCAGCCTGTGCTAGTTTGGATCAATTTAAATCTTACGCCGAGCGTGGCGATAAATTCAAAGAATATGTAACAAATTTATATAAAATTAATTTTTAATTTTTTGCTTAAAATTTAAAATGTAATTAGAAAGTTTTTAATTAGCTTAAATTCGTGTAAAATTGTTACATAATGATAACTAGTCCCATAAAAATCCTTAGTTTAATAGAAAATTTAAGGAAGTAATTGATAAAATCTTCGAGTATTAACTTTCTATTAGGAGTATGTATGAGTAATGTTATGAAAACTATGGACGGCAACGAAGCTGCCGCTTATGTATCTTATGCTTTTACAGAAGTTGCGGGGATTTATCCTATTACGCCTAGTTCGCCTATGGCTGATTATACCGATGTTTGGGCAAGTCAAGGCAAAAAAAATCTTTTTGGAATGCCGGTTAAAGTTGTTGAAATGCAAAGTGAAGCAGGAGCTGCTGGAACGGTGCATGGCTCGCTTCAAGCAGGTGCGCTAACTACTACTTACACAGCTGCACAAGGTTTGCTTTTAAAAATTCCTAATATGTATAAAATCGCAGGACAAATGCTTCCAGGCGTTATCCATGTAGCGGCAAGGTCTTTGGCAGCACAAGCACTATCTATTTTTGGCGATCACCAAGATATTTATGCCTGTCGCCAAACAGGATTTGCGATTTTAGCAAGTGACAGCGTTCAAGAAGTTATGGATATAGGTGGAATCGCGCATTTAGCGGCGATTAAGGGTAGAATTCCGTTTTTACATTTCTTTGACGGATTTAGAACAAGCCACGAGATCCAAAAAGTCGAAGTTATGGATTATGCTGAATTTGACAAGCTTTTAGATAGAAAAGCAGTGCAAGAGTTCAGAGATAACGCTATGAACCCTGAAAATCCAAAAACAAGGGGAACAGCTCAAAACGATGATATTTATTTCCAAACAAGAGAATTAACAAATAAATTCTATGATGCAATGCCTGATATTGTTGCTGATTATATGGAAAAAATATCAAAAGTTACAGGCAGAGAGTATAAACCATTTGTTTATTATGGTGCAAAAGATGCCGAAAAAATCATAGTAGCAATGGGTTCAGTAAATCAAGCGTTAGAAGAAACGGTTGATTACTTGGTAAGTAAAGGCGAAAAAGTGGGTATGGTAAAAGTTAAGCTTTATCGACCTTTCAGCTTGAAACATTTCTTTGCAGTTCTTCCAAAAAGCGTTAAAAAAATCGCAGTTTTGGATAGAACAAAAGAACCGGGTTCTATCGGCGAACCGCTATATCTAGATATAAAATCAGCATTTTACGGCAAAGAAAATGCTCCTATTATCGTAGGCGGTAGATACGGTCTTAGCTCAAAAGATGTTGATCCTTCTCAATTAATCGCAGTATTTGAAAATTTAGATGAAAAAGAGCCAAAAAACGGCTTTACGGTTGGTATTAACGACGATGTAAGCTTTACATCACTACCTTTAAAACCAAAAATGTCATTGGCAAATGACGATGCGACCGAGTGTCTATTCTACGGACTTGGTGCCGATGGAACGGTCGGAGCAAATAAAAACTCTATCAAAATTATTGGCGATCACACTGATTTCTACGCACAAGCCTATTTTGCTTACGATAGCAAAAAATCAGGCGGTTACACTAGAAGCCACTTGCGATTTAGCAAAAAACCGATTCGCTCGACTTATCTAGTTTCAAATCCACACTTTGTGGCTTGTTCTGTTGCGGCTTACCTTGATATTTACGATGTTGTCGGCGGTATTAGAGAAAACGGAACTTTCTTATTAAATTCAATCTGGGACGAAAAAGAAACAGTAGATCGAATTCCAAATAAAGTAAAAAGAATTTTAGCTCAAAGAAATGTAAATTTCTACATTTTAAACGCTACAAAACTAGCACATGAAATCGGTCTTGGAAATCGTACAAACACGATTATGCAATCAGCTTTCTTTAAACTAGCAAAAATTATTCCGTTTGAAGAAGCGCAAGGTTATATGAAAGAATACGCTAAAAAAACTTACGGCAAAAAAGGCGATAAAATCGTTCAAATGAACTTTGATGCTATCGATCAAGGTGCCGATAAACTTGTAAAAGTTAGCGTTGATCCTGCATGGGCAAATTTAGCTGATGAAGTAAAAACTGAAACTTCAAAATATGTAGGAAGCGAATTTGTAGAAAAAATCGTTAAACCTGTCAATGCAGCAAAAGGCGATGATTTGCCAGTTTCAGTATTTGTAGGACACGAAGACGGAAGCTGGGAAGCAGGAACAACACAATACGAAAAACGCGGTGTCGGCGTTATGGTTCCAAAATGGATAGAAGAAAATTGTATCCAATGTAATCAATGTGCATTTGTTTGTCCGCATGCTGTTATTAGACCATTTTTACTTGATGAAAAAGATGAAGCAAACGCTCCTGCGAATTTAAAAGGACATTTGCTTGAAGCAAAAGGTAAAGAACTAACAGGTCTTAAATATAAAATTCAAGTAAGTGTCCTAGACTGCACAGGTTGCGAACTTTGTGCTAAAAATTGTCCGTCAAAAGAAAAATCTTTGGTAATGGTTCCACTTGGCGAAGAGCTTGATAAAGGCGAACAAGAAAACGCCGATTATTTGTTTAACAAAGTAAAATACAAAGATGATTTACTAGGCAAATCAAGCGTAAAAGGTCTTGGTTTTGCTAGACCATATTTTGAATTTAGCGGTGCTTGCCCTGGTTGTGGCGAAACTCCGTATGTAACTATGGTTTCAAGACTATTTGGTGATCACATGATTGTAGCAAATGCAACAGGTTGTAGCTCGATTTACGGTGGTTCAGCTCCGTCTATGCCATATAGAAAAGATGAAAACGGAAACGGTATTGCTTGGGCAAATTCATTATTTGAAGACAATGCTGAATTTGGTCTTGGTATGAAAGTGGCAACTGAAACAATTCGTCATAAAATCGTAGATATTATGTTAAATACAAGAGACGATGTTCCAAATGCACTAAAAGCGCTTTATACAGATTGGATTGAAAATAAAAATGATAGCGAAAAATCAGCTGAGATTCGCAATAAACTAATCCCTGTATTACAAGAAAATAAAGACGCAAAAGGTGTCAAAGAAATTTTAGAACTTCGCAGATATTTATCTAAAAAATCACAATGGATCATCGGTGGTGACGGCTGGGCGTATGACATCGGATACGGTGGCTTAGATCATGTTTTAGCAAGTGGCGAAAATGTAAATGTTTTGGTGCTTGATACCGAAGTTTATTCTAACACAGGCGGTCAAAGCTCAAAATCATCTCGCAAAGGTTCAATCGCTCAATTTACAGCAGCAGGTAAGGCTGTTCAAAAGAAAGATTTGGGACAAATTGCGATGACTTACGGAAATATTTTTGTAGCCCAAATTAACTCAAATGCAAATATGGCTGGTGCTATAAAAGCTATAATGGCAGCAGAAGCCTATGACGGACCAAGCCTTGTTGTTTGTTATAGCCCTTGTATCGCTCATGGTATCAAAGGCGGTATGGCAGGATCTGGAAATCAAGCTGAGTTAGCGACAAAATGTGGTTATTGGCCGACTTATACATTTGATCCAAGTCTGATTAAAGAAGGCAAAAATCCGTTAAAAATAACTTCAAAAGAACCTGATTGGGATTCATATCAAGAGTTCTTGATGAACGAAGTTCGCTATAATGCACTTGTGAAAGTTAATCCTGAACATGCACAAGAACTTTATGAAGCAAACAAAGCAGACTCTAAACGACGCTATCGCCAACTAAAACGCATAGCAAATTCAGATTTTAGCGACGAGCTAGAATAATCAAATTTAGCCCGAATTTTCGGGCTAAATTCTTTAAATTTATAGATAAAATTATCAAAATGCGTTGATTTAAATTTTAATTTTAAAACTTAAATTAACGCACTTTTTGTGCGTTAAATTCAGCCTTTGCCTTTTTGCGATTGTAAATTTTTTTAGATTTTACAACGCGACTTTTTAATGAAATTTCACGGCGAAAATTCGCCAAAATCGCTCTATCTCGCATGATTTTGCTCCTTTCGTTTAATTTTTGGATTTTGATTTTACTACTAAAAATTAAATTTAATTTTTAAATTTCTGTATTTAATTTAAATTTGAAAACCAAATGTCTGTTGATTTCACGCCGAATTCGCATAAGATAAAATTTGGTTGATCTATCAGTGCAAATTCGGCATAAAGCTAGTTTGTTTCAATTTATTTAAGAACATAAAAAAAGGAGAGCCGAAGCTCTCCAAAATTTCAAAGGGGGATTTTTAAATTAAGTATTATAGTTTGCTTGAATTTTCAGAAAGATACTCAGCAACGCCTTTTGGATCTGCTTTCATACCTTTGTCGCCTTTGTTCCAACCAGCAGGGCAAACTTCGCCGTGTTCGTTTGTAAATAGCATTGTATCAACCATTCTAATCATTTCATCGATATTTCTGCCAAGTGGTAGGTCGTTGATTACTGCGTGGCGAACTGTGCCGTCTTTATCAAGCAAAAATGAACCGCGAAGCGCAACAGCGTTACCGAAAAGAACATCGAAATTTTTAGCGATGTCTTTTGTCATATCTGCAACAAGTGGGAATTTTACTTGACCGATACCACCTTGATTTACCGGAGTGTTTTTCCATGCAAGGTGAGTAAATTCGTTATCGCAGCTAACGCCGATAACTTCGATACCGCGAGCTTTAAATTCGTCATATCTTTTGTCAAATGCAATAATTTCGCTTGGGCAAACGAAAGTAAAATCTTTTGGATAGAAAAATACTACCGCGCCTTTTTCGCCGATATTTTTGTAAAGATTGAAATCTTCAACTATTTGGTTGTTTCCTAATACAGCAGTTGCTGTAAAATCGATAGCTTTGTTAGTTACTATCATTTTTTTCTCCTTATATTTTAAAATTATGGCGAAATTATACCAAATTTAGTTTAAAAAAAGCTAAAAATTTTTAGATAATAAATTTTATTGATTAAATTTATATAAATTTTAAGTTTGTTTTGGTATCATTTTGTATCTTTTTTGATAAGGAGAATATTATGGCGGTTAAAATTACCGATATTTGTATAGCATGTGGTTCTTGCATAGATGAGTGTCCTGTTAGCGCGATCGTAGATGATAGCGATAACCCAATAGGAGAAGATACATATTATGTATATGCTGATAAATGTGTTGAGTGTGTAGGACACAACGACGAACCGGCATGTGCTAGTGCCTGTCCGACTGACGGCTGTATCGTATGGAGCGAAGTTGTTGCTGGACAACCAAGCAAAGCTGAAATCGGTGCCGATCTAAGAAACGGCGATACACCGGTAATGGCATAAATTTAAGCCCGAACTTTCGGGCTTAAATAAATTTTAACCTATTTTTGATATAATCACATTTCTGTAAAAATTTTCTATATAAATTCAAGGAGAATCCAAGATGGAGCAAACACTATCTATAATTAAACCTGATGCCGTAAAAAAGGGCGTTATAGGCAAAATTATTAGTAGATTTGAAACTAACGGTTTAAGGATTGCAGCTGCAAAAAAAATGCAACTTAGCAGATATGATGCGGGAAAATTTTATGAAATTCATAAAGAAAGACCATTTTATAATGATTTAATCGATTTTATGACAAGCGGTCCTGTTGTGGTTATGGTGCTTGAAGGCGAAAATGCAGTTGCAAAAAATAGAGAACTTATGGGCGCAACTGATCCTAAAAAAGCTGAAAAAGGCACTATTAGAGCTGATTTTGCAGAAAGTATCGACGCAAACGCTGTTCATGGAAGCGACAGCTTAGAAAATGCAAAAAATGAAATCGCATTTTTCTTTGCAAAAAGAGAAATTTGCTAAATTTAAAGAGTTAAAAAATGATAAATTTCCAAAAAATCTCAAATTCGCCGATAGAATTTAATATAGAATCTGACGGCGTTAAATTTAGTGGAAATTTAACCAAAAAAAGTCTAAATTTGGTATCTTGTAAGGGAAAAATGCAAGGGGTTATTCCATATATTTGCGATCGTTGTGGAAATGATTTTGAGCTAGAAATTGATGAAGAAATCGATTTGCTTTTAAGCGACGGAATTTTTAAAGATGAAAATCAAGCAAATTTAGATATAATGGAATTTTTTAACGGTCAAATTGACCTTGATGAAATTTTACAAAGCGAACTAGAAGCCTACAAAAGCGATTATTTATATTGTATGGCATGTAAAAATTATAAAGAAAATTTATAAAGGAGTAGAAAAATGGCAGTTCCAAAGAGAAGAGTGAGCAAAACTCGCGCAGCAAAGAGAAGAACTCACTATAAAGTAACTCTTCCGATTCCTGTTAAGGACAAAGACGGAAGCTGGAAAATTCCACATAGAATAAATAAAAATATAGGCGAATACTAAAATATGACTTCGATTGCTATTGACGCAATGGGCGGTGATTTCGGCTGTGAGCCGATAGTAAGCGGTGTAATTTCGGCACTAAAAGAGCGTGAATTTCATGCTTTTTTGGTGGGCGATAAAGCGCAAATCGAGCCTTTGATTCCGACACGATTTAAAAATTCAATAACTTTTGTCCAAGCAGATGAGGTTTTTGATATGGGCGAGGGCGCGACCGATGCTTTAAATCGCAAAGAAAGTAGTATTTACAAAGCCGTTGAATTAGTCAAAAACGGAGAGTGCAAAGCTGTTGTTTCAGCAGGTCATAGTGGTGCAACTATGAGTTTAGCGACTTTGCGTATCGGCAGACTTAAAAATGTCGCCAGACCACCACTTGCGACACTTATGCCAAATTCGCACGGCACTCATACGCTTGTGCTTGATGTGGGCGCAAATACTGACTGCAAAGCTGAGTATCTATTTCAATTTGGTGTTATGGGCGAAGCCTACGCAAAAGAGATTATGGGAATTTCAAATCCTAGACTAGGGCTTTTATCCAACGGCGAAGAAGATAGCAAGGGTAATGAAATTACCAAAGAAGCCTTTAAACAACTTAAATCTCTTAAAAATTTTATCGGCAACGCAGAGGGAAATCAAATTTTTGACGGCTCGGTCGATGTTATTATAACCGACGGATTTATCGGAAATGTGGTCCTAAAAGCAAGCGAAGGTGTGGCAAGTGCGATAAATAAACTTATTAAAAAAGAGGTTAAAAAATCCCCTATTGCTATAACAGGCGCTGTTTTGATGAACAAAGTTTTTAAGATAGTTAAGAAAAATACAGACTATGACGAATACGGTGGAGCTCCGCTTCTTGGTGTAAATGGCTGTGTTATCATAAGCCACGGCAAAAGCACACCAAAAGCTATCAAAAATGCCGTATTTCAGGCACTAAAATTCTCAAATTCAAACATAAATTCGGTAATTGAAAACAAATTATCACATTTTGAAAATTAGGACAAAAATGAAAAAAGCTTCAATGATTTCAATCGGTGCTTATGTGCCACAAAGAATTTTAACAAATTTTGATCTTGAAAAAATGGTCGAAACAAGCGACGAATGGATAACGAAGCGAACGGGAATTCATACTCGTCATATAGCAGATGAAAATGAAAGCACTAGTGATTTAGCGGTCAATGCAGCAAAATTAGCAATCAAGCGAAGTAGCTTAAATTTAGACGAAATTGATTGCGTTATTTGTGCGACTGTTAGTCCTGATCACTTTTGTATGCCTTCAACTGCGTGTTTAGTCGCAGAAAAACTTGGAATTCCAAGCGGAGTTACGGCTTTTGATATAAGTGCGGCTTGTAGCGGATTTATCTATGCTCTGCAAATTTCAAAAGGTCTAATCGAAAGTGGAATAAAACAAAATGTCCTTATAATCGGTGCTGAAAAGCTAAGCTCGATTGTAAATTGGGAAGATAGAAGCACCTGTGTGCTTTTTGGCGACGGAGCAGGGGCGGCTGTGATTTCGGCGCGAGATGATAACGAAATCATCGATGTGCATACTGCAAGCGACGGCGGCAAGGCGAATTTGTTGATTACTCCGGCTCCTGGAAGCGCAAATCCTATGAGCCAAAGAGTTATTGATGAGAATTTGTGTTTTGTGCATATGAACGGCAACGAAGTTTTCAAAATCGCCGTAAATACACTAACGACAGATGTTATTGATATTTTAGAAAAAAATAAAATCGATCCAAAAAAAGTTGATCTTTTTATCCCGCACCAAGCAAATTTGCGCATTATCGAAGCGGTCAAAAATAGACTTGAATTTAGCGACGAGCAATGTATCGTAACCGTCGGTAAATTTGGCAATACAAGCTCAGCTTCAATCCCTATGGCGATAAATGACGCCTATGAAAGCGGTCGGCTAAAAAACGGCTCGTTAATGCTCCTAGACGCATTTGGTGGTGGATTTACTTGGGGTTCGGCACTACTTAAATTTGGCGGAAAATAAAGCCAAATTTAACTCTCTAATCCAAACTTATAATTTAAAAATCTAAATCGAATTTATTGTTTAAAATTAAGAAACAAAGCAAACAAAAAAGCTATTTAAAACTGAAAATAACTGAAAGGATTTAAAAAGAAATGGCTCCGGATGCTGGATTCGAACCAGCGACCAAGCGGTTAACAGCCGCCTACTCTACCGCTGAGCTAATCCGGAACAAAATGGTGCGGATGAGAGGACTTGAACCTCCACGCCGTGAAGCACCAGATCCTAAGTCTGGCGTGTCTGCCAATTTCACCACATCCGCGAAAAAAAGAAATGGTATTTTAGCTAAACATCGCTTAATGCTGACTTAAAAATGGTACGCCCAAGAGGATTCGAACCTCTGACCTACGGCTTAGAAGGCCGTTGCTCTATCCAACTGAGCTATGGACGCTCATATCAAAATCAGTGGTACGCTCGAAAGGAGTCGAACCTTCAACCTACAGATCCGAAGTCTGTTGCTCTATCCAATTGAGCTACGAGCGCGAAAGTGGGGTGAATTGTGGGAATCGAACCCACGACCCTCAGGACCACAATCTGATGCTCTAACCGACTGAGCTAAACTCACCACATGGTCGGAGCGAAAGGATTCGAACCTTCGACCCTCTGGTCCCAAACCAGATGCGCTACCAGACTGCGCTACGCTCCGTTACTGAATTTTGTGGAAATTGAAAGTTGCATTATATACGAATTTCGCTTTTTTGTCAATGAAATTTAGCTTAAATTTGCAAATTTTTCAAATAATAAAGTTAAAATTTGATAAAATTCTCGGTTCGAAAATAGCGAAATAAAATAACTTGTCAAATGTGAATTTATAAATTTAACAAATTCGTATCGCTTTTGGCGATACGACCTGAAATTGCTAAAATTTGTTATTATAAATTTGTTTAATTTGTCATTGCGAGACCACGAAGTGGTCGTGGCAATCGCCAATGTTTAAATTTAAAATTCGGTTTTTTTGCAAAAATTTATAAAATTTGGTTGTTTTTAAATTCCTTGAATTTTGCAAATTTGCATTTTCGTTATTTTAGCTCTGGCGATTGCCACGACGGCTTCGCCGTCTCGCAATGACAATGGATATAAAACAAACAAAGCTTCGTGCAAATTTAAAAAATTTAGGCTAAATTTTTAGAAATTAAACAAATTTGCAAAAAATTTACAGATATTGCAAAAATAAATCTAGCAAAATGAAAATTTATCAATCATAAAATTTACAAAACTAAATCTTAAAACCAAGTGAAGCGACAAGCTTCATATCGCCTTTTATACTATCGCCGGTGGTGGTAAGAAAATCTCCCGTAATCGCCGAATTTACGCCAGAATTTAGCGCTTTTTCGATACTTTTGCCAAGCTTTACTCGCCCACCCGCAAAACGCAGATAAACACGCGGTAAAATAAAGCGATACACGGCGATAGAGCGTAAAATTTCTTCTTCGCTAAGCGGCGCACTGTTTTCAAGCGGAGTGCCTGAAATCGGCATTAAAATGTTTATCGGCACGGAGCTTACGCCAAGTTCTCGCAACTCAAACGCCATATCTATGCGGTCTTCCATGCTCTCGCCAAGCCCAAAAATCCCGCCGCTACACACATCAAGCCCGACAGCGTGGCAGTTTTTGATAGTTTGCACTCTATCATCATAGCTGTGCGTGGTGCAAATTCGCGGATAAAACCTGCGCGAAGTCTCTAAATTGTGATGATAGGTTTTCACGCCACTATCTTTAAGCTTTTGCAAGGCTTGCACACTCGCAAGCCCAAACGAAGCGCAAAGGTGTAAATTCGTCTGCTCTCTTAGCGCACGATAAATTTGCTCGATTTTTGGCATATCTTTGTCATTTTCGCTTATCCCGCGACCACTGGCAACGAGCGAAAAGCGATGAACTTTTGCCTTTTCGTTTTGCTGTGCCATTTGCAAAACGGGCGCAGCATCCAAAAGCGAGTAGGTTTCGCAACCTGTTTTAAAATGCGCAGACTGGGCGCAATATTTGCAATTTTCCGAGCATTTCCCGCAACGCGCATTTATAATCGAGCAAAAGTTAAACTCATCGCCACAGCAAATTTGCCTAATCTCATTTGCCGCGCCCAAAAGTGCGTCCAAATCGCTAGTTTTGGCTAAATTTAACGCTTCGTTTTTGCTTAAACTCTCACCTACGATAGCCTTGTTTTTCATCTCGTTTATAAAATTTAAATCGCTCATAAATATCCTAAATTCTTAAATTTCACCCGATTTTTCCAAATTTAAAATTTGCAAAAAATAGTGATTTATTTTCTTGATTTTTTCTCATCAATCCCGCTTACGCCGTGTCTGCGTTTAAGTTCGCTTAGCAAATTTTCAGGGTGAATTCCGTGATCTGCAAGGGCAACTAGCATGTGAAATAAAATGTCAGCCCCTTCATAAACTGCATCAAATTTTGGCTCATCCTTTTTGTGTTCGCCAAAGCTTTCAATGCCGAATTTAGCGTATTTTTCGGCTTTGCTTAAATCTTTACACGCTAATGCGAATTCGCACGCTTCTTCGGCGATTTTTTTAAGATAAGCATTTTCGCCTTTGGCATATAGACTTGCGACATAAGAATTTTGGGCATTTGCGTTAAATTTTCGCTCCAAACAGGTGTGATAAATTTCATCTAAAATGTCATATTTTGGTTTTGAAACTATTTCATTTTGTGCTAAATTTGCCGAATTTTCGCCGTTTTCAAGCGAAATTTCATTGAAAAAGCACGATTTTTTGCCCGTATGACACGCCATGCCTGTTTGCTCCACTTTTAACAAAAGCGTGTCAAAATCGCAGTCTAGTGTGGCAGATTTGATTTTTTGGACATTTCCGCTTTCTTCGCCTTTTTTCCAAATGCGATTTTTTGTGCGTGAAAAATAGTGTGCAAAACCGCTTTTTAGGCTTAAATTTAGCGCTTCTTCGTTCATATATGCCATCATCAAAACTTCGCCATTTCCGTTATCTTGCACCACCACAGGAAGCAAACCACCTACCTTTTGCCAATCAATCTTTAAATTCATTTTTTTATGCCTTTAAATTTTTTCGGTAATTATACTAAAATTTGGAAAAAAATCGGCAAAATTGGCGATTAAATTTGAAATTCTTCACTCCATTTTGTTACACTCAGAATGAGATAAAAATTTGTGAATTTGCATTTTGGTTATTTAGGCTTTGGCGATTGCCACGAATTTTTGCTAACGCAAAAATTCTCGCAATGACAAATCTAACAAATTCGCAAAAATAACTCAACTTAAATTTGAAAACCAAATGCCGACGATTTCGTGCGTGGCGAACAAAGGACTAGACTAAATTTGTCTGTCCAAGTTCGCTACGCACGAAAGCTAGGCTGGGTTGGATTTACAATACTTCTTTCGCTAAAAACTCTCCCGTATAAGAGCCTGTTTTTTTGTAAGCTTTCGCTAACTGCTTTGGCGTTCCTTGTGCTATGATTTTTCCGCCGCCGTCCCCGCCTTCGGGACCCATATCGATAAGATAATCGCAGTTTTTAATTATATCCATATTATGCTCGATCACAAAAACCGAATTTCCTAAATCCACCAAATGATGAAGCACTCGAACAAGCCTATCAACATCGGCAAAATGCAGACCCGTGGTCGGTTCATCTAAAATATAAAGCGTATTGCCAGTATCCGTGCGGCTTAGCTCTTTTGCTAGTTTTACCCTTTGGGCTTCGCCGCCACTTAGCGTAGTGGCAGGTTGCCCAAGAGCCACATAGCCAAGTCCCACATCTTGAAGCGTTTTAAGCTTTGTTTGAATTTTTGGCACGGCTTTGAAAAACTCCAAAGCTTCATCGATGCTCATAGCCAAAACTTCGGCGATATTTTTGTTCTTGTATAAAATTTCAAGCGTTTGAGCGTTGTAGCGAGTGCCACCGCAAACATCGCAAACCACGCTAATATCGGGCAAAAAATGCATTTCGATTTTTATTTCGCCCTCTCCTGCGCATTTTTCGCACCTGCCACCTTTGACATTGAAGCTAAAACGCCCGATTTTATACCCACGCAAGGCAGCTTCTTTTGTGGCTGCAAAAAGGGCGCGAATTTCGTCCATAACGCCTGGGTAAGTAGCAGGATTTGGACGCGGAGTGCGACCGATTGGGGTTTGATCAAGATAAATAACTTTGTCTAAATTTTCAAGTCCAGAAATTTTCGCATCTTTTACGATTTTAACCTTTTTGGCGTGATTTAGCTGTTCTAACGCCCTTGGTAAAATGGTTTGAAGCACGAGTGAGCTTTTTCCGCTACCGCTTACGCCTGTAATGCCTACCAAATTTCGCAAAGGAAATTTCGCATTTAAGCCTTTTATATTATTGATATTGACATTTTTTATGCCTAGCCATAGCTCTTGCGCTCTATTTTTTTGATAATTTATCTCTTTTTTATGCGTTAGATAAAGCGCAGTTTGTGTGTCGCTTTTTAGCAGTTTTTCCACACTTCCTGCAAATACGACATTTCCGCCGTATTTACCGGCTCCCGGACCAATATCAACCACAAAATCGGCTTCTTCGATAGTTTTTTTATCGTGTTCGACGACGATAACAGAATTTCCTTTTTGTTGCAAATTTCGCAAAGTTTTAATGAGTTTTATCGTATCTCGCTCATGTAGCCCGATACTTGGCTCATCTAAAACATACATTACGCCGCTTAGCCCACTTCCAATCTGACTAGCTATGCGAATGCGTTGAGCTTCGCCACCGCTAATCGTCCTTGCATCTCGTCCGAGTGTTAGATAGCCAAGTCCGACATCTTTTAAGAAAAAAAGTCGCTCGTTGATTTCTTTTAAAATCGGCATTGCGATTTGACTTTGTTGTTCGCTAAATTTGCTAAAATTGCTTTCGTTTGAAAAAAATTCCACGCACTCATCAATGCTTAGACTTATAACTTCTCCAAGCGTTAAATTCGCTACTTTTACGGCTAAACTCTCAGGTTTTAGGCGTTTGCCACCACAATCCGAGCAAATTTTTTCGCTCATATATTCGTCCAAATCGTTTTCATTTTTTAGCAAATCATAGGCGTATTTTATCGCGCCTTCAAATTTACGCATTAGTTTGTGATGTTTCCAGTAAAACGGCACTTCCTTGACATTTCCGTATAAAATGAGCTTTTTTTCGTCTTCGCTAAGTTCGGCGTAAGGGACTTTCACGCTAATGCCGTTTGCTTCGCAAAAACCAAGCAAAAATTTATAATAATAACTCTTGTTAAAGCCATACATTAGCTTAACTGCGCCGTCTTCAATGCTGATATTTTCGTTGATGATTTTGTTTAAATCAAGGCTAAAACGAATTCCAAGTCCGTCGCAACTTTCACACGCCCCTTTTGGCGAGTTAAAGCTAAATGCAAGCGGTTCAAGTGGCGTAAATGAAATTTTACAATCAAAACACGCCATGTGTTCGCTATAATGTATAAAATTTCGTTCTAAGCCCATCTCATCAGCGTTCGCGATGTCGATTTCGACTTCGCCGTAGCTAAGTTTTAAAGATTTTTCTATATCACTTGCGATACGCACCGAATTTTCGCTATTTACGGCGGTGCGGTCGATGACGACTTTTATCGTGTGTTTTTTGGTTTTTGATAGCTCGATGTCTTCATCTAACCTTACCATAACGCCGTCGATGATAGCTCTGACAAAACCTTGATTTCGCAAATTTTCAATCATATCGGCAAATGTGCCTTTTTTTTCACGCACCAAAGGCGATAAAATGGATATTTTCGTGCCATTAGGAAGCTTCATAACTTCTGCTATAATGTCGCTTGAACTCATTTTTGAAATCGGTTTTCCACACTGATGACAATGCTGAACGCCAACCCTAGCGTATAAAAGTCGCAAATAATCATAAATTTCAGTTATCGTCCCCACGGTAGATCGCGGGTTTTTAGAAGTGGTTTTTTGATCTATCGCAATAGCAGGTGTTAGCCCGTCGATTTTATCGATGTCAGGCTTTCCTACACGATCTAAAAACTGCCTAGCGTAGCTTGAAAGGCTCTCTACATAGCGCCTTTGACCCTCGGCATAAAGCGTATCAAACGCCAAAGTGCTTTTGCCAGAACCAGAAAGCCCTGTAAAAACCACAAGTTTATTTTTTGGAATCTCTAAATTTATATTTTGCAGGTTATGCTCTCTTGCGCCCGTTATTTTGATTGTATCGTTCATTTTTTGCCTTAAAAAATTTAATTAACCTTTCATTATAGCTGAAATTTGTTAAAATAGACAAAAAATTTATAAGGATTTTTATGATTTTGATTCATACGGCACTTTTATGCGAAGCAATGCCGATAATAGAGCGATTTAAGCTAAAACTAGATAAAAGCGAAAAATTTAAAATTTACAAAAACGAGCAAATTTGGCTCTGTGTTTTGGGCGTAGGAGCAAAAAATACGGCAAATTTAGCTGAAATTTTATGCGTAAATTCTTTTAATAAAGTTATAAATTTAGGAATTTGTGGTTGTAGTGATAAAAGTGTTAAAATCGGCGAAATTTTTTGCGTAAATGAAAAAATCGAAGGCTTTAAAACGGCAAATTTAGAGTGCGTATCTTCGCCAAAAACGGCGATAGAAGCAATGCTTTGCGATATGGAAAGCGATGAATTTAGGCGAATTTGCACCGAATTTGGCGTGTATTTTTTAATAGTAAAAATCGTAAGCGACTACTTACAAACGGAGCAAATTTCAAAAAATTTTGTGTATAATCTTGTTAAAAATCAAATCAAAAATATAGAAAGAATTTTAAAAAACTAATGGAAAATTTGTTAAATTTTGGTATCGAAACGGCAGATTTTTTGACAAATTTATTTGAAAAATATCATTTTTCGTTCCAAGAAAAAAAGCAAATCAGCGAATTTGCAATCGATTTTGAAGCGTGGTGCGAAAAGCCGATACAAAACTATTTTGATGAAAATCTAAAACCGAATTTTTGTGAATTTGACAAAAATTCACACTCGAAAGAAATATTTATAAATTTAAGAAAAATTTGGCAAGATTTAAAGCAAACTAAGCATAGTTATGTAAATTTCACTCCAAATTTAACGCCAAAACAAAATGAAATTTCGCTTTTTAGTAGCGATAAAATCGCACTTGGGCGTTGCCCTGTGGCAAGTGTTAATACAAGGTGCTGCAATCTTTTAACACTTGATGCCGTGCAGTCATGCGGATTTGACTGCTCATATTGTTCTATTCAATCTTTTTACAACGGCGGTAAAATCGGCTTTAACACCGAATTTGCTAAAAATTTAAAGAATTTAAAGCTTGATAGAGATCAAACCTATCATATCGGCACAGGTCAAAGCTCGGACTCGCTTATGTGGGGCGATAAATTCGGCATTTTATCGGCTCTTTGCGAATTTGCGAGAGTTAATCCAAATGTAATTTTAGAGCTTAAAAGCAAATCTGATAATATTAAATTCTTGCTAGAAAATGAAATTCCAAAGAATTTAATCGCAACTTTTTCGCTAAATACGCCTACAATCGTGGAAAATGAAGAGCATTTTAGCGCAAATTTAAACGCAAGATTAAATGCAGCAAAGGCTTTGAGTGAGAAAGGAATTTTGGTTGGTTTTCACTTTCACCCGATGGTTTGGTATGAAAATTATCAAAGCGAATATGCTGAAATCTTTGCAAATTTACAAAGCGAATTTGACCCGAAAAATGTCGCTTGTGTGAGCTTTGGGACACTGACTTTTATAAAAAGCGTTATCAAAAAATTGCGTGAGCGAAAACGAAAATCAAAAATTTTGCAAATGCCTTTGTGCGAAATCAACGGCAAATTTTCGTATCCACACGAAATCAAAAAAGAGATGTTTAAATTCGCCTATGAAAGTTTCGCAAAGTGGCATGGCAAGGTGTTTTTATATATGTGTATGGAAGAAAAATCGCTTTGGGGCGAGTGTTTTGGCTATGAGTTTGGCTCAAATGACGAAATGGAAATGGCGATGAAAAATGCATATTTTGAAAAAATTGCTTTAAAGGGGACAAGATGAAAGCTTTGGTAACGGGCGTTGGTGGCGGTATCGGCGGGAAGTGTGCGAAAATTTTAAAGGCAAACGGCTATGAAATTTTGACACTAAAAAGCCGTTTTGAAAATTTAAATGAGCTTGAAAAAGAAGTTAGCGAACTCTCACAAAAGCACGAAATTTCGGCACTTTTGCTGTGTGCGGGTGTTGGTAAATTTGACCCACTTGAATGCCAAAAAGCAGGCGAAATCACAAATTTAATCAATATAAATTTAAGTGCAAATTTAATCATAACTTCACTTTTGCTTAAAAATTTAAAACGCAACCACGCCCATATCATCGGCATTTCATCGATTGAAGCTTTGCGTTTTAGCAAATTTAGCTCAGTTTATAGTGCTTCTAAGGCAGGGCTAAGGGCTTTTTTGCTCTCGCTTTTTGAAGAAAATCGCAAAGAAATCAAAGTTACCTGCATAAACCCTGACATCGTCAAAACGCCATTTTACGATGATTTGCGTTTTGAGCCAAGCGACGATGAGAGTTCATATATCGACGCGGAAGAGATAGCAAATTTGGTTTTAGAAATTTTACGCACAAAGTCGGTGGTTACAGACATTACGATACGACCGAAAATTTTAAAACTAAATAAAAAATCTTTTTGAATTTATTAAGTTGAACCGAGCCTAGCTTTTTCGTCATGCAAACTCGGGCAGACAAATTTAGTCTAGCTCTTCGTTTGCCTGACGAAAAATCGTCGGCATTTGTAATTTAAGTTGCTATATAATGTCATTGCGAGAAATGCGAAGCATTTCGAAGCAATCCAGTAAATTTAAACAATATTTGATTTTAAAACAGCTTTCGCTGTTTGACTGGATTGCTTCGATTTACTTCGTAAATCTCACAATGACGGAAAATAAACATAAAGGATTAAATTTGAATAACGAAAAAATAATGAGAGAAAAAGCCGAACAAATGGCTAAAAAAGCAGAAGCTAAATTAGAACAAATAAATGAAAAAGCAAGAAAATACCAAGAAAGAAAGATAGAAAATTTTGATAATTGGAATAAAAATTCTAAAAATAAAAATTCAGACGAAAATTCAAACACAAATAAAAGAGATTATGATAAAGACCCGATAGTTTTAAAAAGTTATAGTAGGCTTTTTAGTTCTATTGCAAGTGGTTCTATATTTGGTATTGCTTTATATTTATTTATTCCATTACTATTCATAAAAGATGAAATTTTGAAAGAAGAGTGGTATGCCTATCTTATTTGTGCTATTGGTATGGCACTAATAGAGATACTTGGAAATTTTTTGAAATATTATCTAGTTTGCGTGAAAGAAAAGAACTCTATCGTTCTTAAAAATTCAAAAATTGATTATTTTACAAATGGAAAGCTTAAATTTTCTGTTACACTGGATAAAGTGCAACTTGTTTGTAAATCAACTAGCGGACATAATATATCTTTTGGCTATACTGAATTTCTATGGTTGTTTATATATATTGTTGGCTGTATTTTTGTGCCTATATTTATAATTTTTCCTTTATTTTTACCGATTGGAAAGCGTATATATGAAATTTGTTGGTGTATGGCTATTAATAAATCTTTTAAAAATTTTAATTCTTTTAATTCTATATATGCCTTGATTTGCGAATTTTATGATAGCAGTTCTGGTATGAATTTTTTTATGTTTGAAGACAAATACGGACTTATCAATACATTTAATAGAAAGGATTATTATGATTTGAGAGAGTATTTCTTAACAACAAAAAATATAAACATTGATTATCTTAAAAAAAATTATCTTTAAAAGGAGCGAACTATGAGTATCATAGGGTGAGTATCCTTGCCACCAAAATTTTTAATAAAACTACAAAAAATCCAAAATGCGTTGATTTAAATTTTAATTTTAAAGCTTAAATTAATGCACTTTTTGTGCGTCAGCTTTCGCCTTTTTGCGATTGTAAATTTTTTTAGATTTTACAACGCGACTTTTTAGTGAAATTTCACGGCGAAAATTCGCCAAAATCGCTCCATCTCGCATAATTTTTGCTCCTTTCGTTAGATTTTGGATTTTGATTTGATTACTAAAAGATAAATTTTGCTTTAAAGTGGTTGTGGCAAATAAGCTTATATGCCCTACAAATGATTTAAATTTGCGTTAATTCTTTTGCAAATTCTTGTTATTGTTGTCATTTTAATCTGATGAGCAAAAAATCTTTTGGAATTTAAAAATAAATAAATTTGATTAAAAATAAAAAATGCGACGAAGACTCAATCCCCGTCGCATAAGAAATAGAGTTATTATTTCAAAGTTTCGATGAAATCATTAACAGCAGCCATATCGTCATCGCTCATAGTAGCCATTTGACCTTTCATAACTGCACCCATGCCGATTTTACCTTTACCTTCGCCGATTGTGCCTGCTTTGTAAGCTTTCATATCAGCTAGTCTAGCTTCTTTATCCAAAGTTGTAAGTACAGGAACTTTATTTAGGTAAGATTTTTCTGCTTTTGCACCATGACAAGCAGCACATTTTTTAAATAGTGCTTCGCCGTCAGCCGCAAAAGAACTACATGCAAAAGCTGCAAGAGCAGCGCAAACGATTAGTGATTTTTTCATTTTTATATCCTTTCAGGTAAATTGCAAGTGGCATTATAATGAAAAAAAATAAATATTTATTTAAAATTTTATTTACTTTTTGCTAATCGATAAAATTTATTATTAAATTACAAATTAGTGCCATTTTTTTGCGAACTTTTTGCTGAATTCTTAAATATATAGGCAAATAAAAAATTTAAAATAGATTTAATTTTTATCAAAATTGACCAAAATTTAATAAATTTTAAGCCTATTTTAAGCGAGAAATTTCGCCGTTTTTCATTTTGTAAATTTTATCTGCATACTCGAAATATCTATCGTCGTGGCTGATTGCAAAAATCGTATAACCTTTGGCTTTTAGGGTTCCTAAAATTTCTTCGTAAAACTGCTTTCTAAAAACAGGATCTTGATCGGCTGCCCACTCATCAAGCATTAAAAATTTATTATTTTCTAAAAGTGTGCTAACCATCGCAAGGCGTTTTCGCTGACCACTAGAAAGATTTGTCGTGCTAAATTTGGCAAATTTACTTGCTTCGTTTTCGCTTTTTTCACCTTTTTCGATATTTACTTTACCTGTTAATGCCATTTTTTCTAGCCATGCTTTGGCGATCTCTTCATCTCCTAAAACATCGTCAAACAGGTAAAAGTCGCTAAAAATCGCACTTATGTTGTTGCGATAACTTTGTAAATTTTGCTCCGTGATTTTGGTGTCATCTACCCAAATTTCCCCGCTAGTGGCTTCATAAAGTCCTGCTAAAATCATAAAAAGCGTTGATTTTCCGCTTCCGTTATCGCCTACCAAAAACACGATTTCGCCACTATTTATCTCTAAATTTATATTTTTTAAACCAAATTCGCTGTTTTTGTATCTGAAATTTATGTTTTTTAGTTTTAGGCTTTTCCACTCAGGCAGACTCTCACTCCAAAATTCAGGCTTAAATTCGTCCAAATTTAAATCTTGAATTTTATTAAAAGCGATTTTTGCACGAAGCAAACTAGGAAACGAAAAGGCAACGGTCATCAAAGGTCCTCTTAAAAACAAAACAGTAAGTGCGACGGTTACGGCATTGGCAAGATCTTCTTTGGTTCCGCCAAGCCCATAATAAAGCACAACGCCAACTGCGCCTAAAAGCATAATGCTCATAAAATTACTAGCAAAAGCTTGATAAATTTGCGCTCTTAGCGATGTTTGGCGTAAATTTGTCGCATTTGGCAGAAATTTGTTTTCGTATAAATTTTTTGCTTTAACAGAGTTGATAGAAAGCTCTTTATGTCCTTCGATACTTGCTTTATAGTTTTTATAAAGTGCATCTTCGCCCTGTCTGTAAGCGTCGAAATTTGCAATAACCTTTTTCATAAAAAAGTGCCAAATGATCATCAATGCACCAATCCAAAAAAATAAAAATAAAAACATATCAAAAGAGATATAAGCGATATAAATTCCCACGAAAATGACCATCATCACACCTTGGACGAGTTCGGAAATTCGCATAAAGCCGTCGGTCAGACGAGAAATGTCGCTAGAAAGGGACGCGAGTAAATTTGCCTGACCTGCTTGCTCGATTTTTTGGTATTTTGTGTCGATGATTTGTTTTATGATTTTGCTTCTAAGATTAAACACAAAATTTGTTTCGATTTTGCAAAGCACGGCACGAGATAGTATAGAAAGCCCTAAAAACAGCAAAAGTAAAGCAAAAAAGAAAAACATTATTTGAAGATTTTTTGTTTCAAGTTTTAGCAAATATTTGTTTATAAACGATAGAATCGCTATACTTGAACCACTATAAATGGCATTTAAAACAATCATAAAAATTATCTGTTTGATTAAAGCAGGAGTAAATTTGTTTAAAATTTCTTTCATAAATTTGCCTTTAAATTTTTGTAATAATTTAGAATTTTTGCCTTTTAGTGCTAAAAATTTGCTTAAAATTCGTCAAAATTTTCTTCCAAAATTAATTTTGTTTATCAAAAATTAATTTTTTTCATTTCTAAGTTTAAGAAAATTTTAAACATATATTAAATTTATATAAATTGCCTAAAATTGGGATTTTTATCTAAAATTATGCTTTTTCTAAAATAAAATTTTTATTATTTATCTAAAATATCATTTTCATTTAATATTTATTTGGATATAATTTTAGGATTTTTTATTTTTAGAAAGGATTGGATAATGTCTGTAAAATTTAAAGAACGACGCGATTTTATTGGACTTGCCTTTGGTGCGACTGCTGCTGTGGGTGGCATATTGGCACTTGGTGGTTTGAAAAAATCGTGGGATCCGCTTCCTAGCGTTAGAGCAGCGGGTTTTACGACTATTGATTTGGGTGGCGTTAAAGAAGGCGAACTCTATGTAACTCAATGGCGAAAAAAACCTATTTTTGTGCTTAAAAAAACCGCACAAATGGAAGCAAACGAAAAAAGAGATATTGTAGTCGATGGTGCTAGATATATAGTATGTATCGGTCTTTGCACACATTTGGGTTGTATTCCTAGCTATAATCCTAGCAAACAACTTTTTGTATGTGCCTGTCATGGTGGTCAGTTTAATGCTAGTGGCGAAAATGTTTTTGGACCGCCGCCAAGACCGCTTGATATTCCGCCGTTTAAAATCGAAGGCACTAAGATAGTTTTGGGCGAAGAAGGCCCTGAATATAAAGCCTTAATGCAAGCGTAGGAGGGATAAAATATGGCACATATCACAAAAGCTACTAGCCTTTTAGATTGGTTTGATCAAAGACTAGCTGTTAAAAAATTTATGAAAGTTATGGTGAGTGAATATTGGATTCCAAAAAATATTAACTTCCTATGGGCTATGGGCGTTATTTTGATGACGCTTTTTGTTGTTTTATTTTTAAGCGGTTTGATGCTTGTAATGTATTATAAACCGGACGCAGCACTTGCATTTGATAGCGTAAATAAAACTATCATGCAAGAAGTTGAATATGGTTGGTTATGGCGACATATACACGCTGTTGCTGCTTCTGTTGTATTTTTAGTAATGTATATCCACTTATTTACTGGACTTTATTATCGCTCTTACAAACAAGGCAGAGAGATGATTTGGGTAAGTGGTATGTTACTATTTATGATTTTCTCAGCCGAAGCATTTAGTGGATATATGCTTCCTTGGGGACAAATGAGCTACTGGGCTGCGATGGTTATCACAAATTTATTTGGTGGAATTCCTGTTATTGGGGATGCTGTTGTTGAGTGGATTAGGGGTGATTATGCTGTAAGCGATCCAACACTAACTAGATTTTTTATGCTCCACGTTTGTTTATTGCCGATTGTTGTTATTGCCGTGATTGCGCTTCACTTTTATGCTTTAAGATTTCCGCATGTAAATAATTTAGAAGGTGAAGAGATTGATTTTGAGCTTGAAGCAGAAAAATACTTAAAAGGCGAAACAAAAGAGAGCAAAGTTATTCCATTTTGGCCGGGATTTTTATCAAAAGACTTTTTCTACCTATCGATCTTTATGATTTTCTTCTTCTACTTGGTAGGTTTTCACTTTGATTTTGCTATGGACCCGATTAACTTTGATCCTGCAAATGATATGAAAACACCTGCTCATATTTATCCTGAGTGGTATTTCTTGTGGCAATATGAAATTTTAAGAGGATTTTTCTTTGATGTTGGTCCTTTAAAAGCAGCAGACATTGGCCTTATAGCGTTTGCGTTTGCCGGAATTTCACTGATTTTAGTTCCTTGGATGGATAGAAGTAGTGTTGTAGAACCGGCACACAAAAACAAAGCATATTTGGTCTGGTTTTGGGTTTTGGTTATTGATATGATACTTTTAAGTCTATTTGGCAAATTACCTGCTGACGGATCTACGCTTGGCATATTGAATACTTATTGGGGATTTGTTTTATCTATTATATACATAGCTTTAATAGTAGTATTTTTGCCTTTGATAACAATAGCAGAAAGAAAAGGAAAATAAAAGATGAAAGAACTAAAAGTATTAATTATCCTTATTGTAAGCGTTTTGGTTACATATTGGTTTATCGAACCTTATGCACACTCAAAACTAAGTCCGCATGTTGCACCGGTAAATTATGATTTTAGTGCAGGGGATGCTAGCTCGGCACAAGCAAATTTGGAATCGGCTCAAAAAGCCCTTGAAAATGCAAAAGCACGAGATGATAAAAAGGCGATAGAAGGTGCAGAGATTGATTTGGCTAATGCAAAAGAAAATCAAGATAAAATGACACTATTTTGGAACGAAGTAAATCAAATTGATTTTAGTAAAGGCGATGCTTCAACAGGAGCTGAAACATTTATAAAT
>JAFUFY010000015.1 GCA_017469645.1 Campylobacter sp.
CTACCTGAGATTTTAAAAGAAAAATTAAAGGGACTAAAATAAAATTGGATAAACATATAAATTTGGTGGGCAAGGATGCCAACACTACGGTGCTATATTTAATAGCCCAGATAAAAATTCAAAGCAAGTTATTTTCTTTCCAAGAAAGGACAAGAAATGATTAAAAGCAAATTTGGATTTATAATAATTTTAGTGGCGTTAAGTGCAATTGTTTATTATTTATACACTAAACAAACTGCTTCTTGTGGATTAAAAGATTTTTTTGAAAATAAAACAGAGGCAACAAAAGAGTGTAGAATAGCTTTAATCAAAAAGGCAAAACCCAATAGTTATCGTATTAATCAGCGGCTGAAATCAAATTATGAAAAAATGTTAGCAAATAAGCCTTTGGAAGAAGTGTTAAAAAACCTAGATAAAATAGAAATAGAATTTTTATATAAAATGTATCCGAATATTAACAAGGATACAAAATGAAAAAATACTTTATTATAATGGTTAAAAATGGCAAATTTGATAAATACACAAAATTCGGTGGGCAAGGATACCCGCCCTGCGGTGCTATAAACCCAAAAACAAAAGAGAAAAAGCCAGCCGTGAAAGGTAGGAAAACAAATGTTTAAAGCAAAACATTGTTGTTTAAAAATGAGAAAGGCTGTAAATTTTAGTTGCGATATTCATAAAAATATCTATGACTGCCCAGACGCTTTGATAATTTATTCGCCCAAATTTGATGAATATGGTATTATTATCCACGATGGTGGAACAAGTAATATTTCAATCAAATTTTGTCCATTTTGTGGTAAGAAATTACCTAATTCAAAACGCAATAAATGGTTTAATAAAATGGAAAAATTGGGAATAGATATTAACAATGATAAAATTCCTAAAATATATTTAAATTATGGTTGGTGGCTGAAAAAAGGTTCATATAATCCAAAGACTAAGGAGAAAAAACCACCAGTAAAGAATAGAAGGGCGGAAAAATGAAACCAAAGCCAAAGACCAATATTTGTGTCATATATTATAATAAACTTGATGATAGTTTTGTAAAAAGTATTCCTATTGGAAATTGCACTTTAAAAGATATTGAAACCGTTTTGCTAAGTTGCTATCCAAACGAAAAGCATATTCAATATGATGAGTATGGAAACCAATATTTAAGCGGTGCTTATGATATTACGCCAGAAATAAATAAAATATTATTAGAAAAATTTGGCATAGAGATTGATACAACAAATTTTAATTGTCAATTGGAAGAAGAATATGTATAGTGCAAAAAATCAATTAAAATTTACATATAGAATTATCGGCGATACTGAATTTGATTTGTCTGAACTAAAAGAAAAATTTCCTATATTGACAAAAAAAGAAAGCCTAAAAGCTTTAAATCCATATTTAACAATAAGTCAAAATAATGATAAATTTGTCATTTGCATACACAAATTTTATATTTCTATCGGAGTTATCGATACAAAAATCTTAATCGATAAAATGGAGATTATTAGAAATTCTTTGTCAAATAAAACAGAAAAAAACACTTTGCAACAATTGGTAATTACAATATTCCCAGAAACTGATCAATTTGGGTGCGACATACCTGCTGAAATTTTGCGATATTTAAGCGATAACAATATAAGTTTATCGTTGAGTGGGATATTTTTATGATTTTATTGCAAAAAGTTTTGTAGTATCGTAAGGTGGGCATCCTTGCCCACCATAAGGTTACCAAATTTTCGATAGACAAAATTCCGCCATACAACTAAAATTTCAGTGCAGTATCCAGAGATTGCGTTAGCTGGAAATTTTAGATTTTAAAAGAAATTTGACCCAAGATAGCACTTTTGCAAAATTTAGCAATATTTATTTTATGAGTTATAGTAAAATTAATAAATTTTTTTGATTATCAAGGAATAAAATGAGAATTTTGCTTTCGTTTTTGGCATTTTGTGGTTTGGTTTTTGGCTTGGAAGTGGGCGAGTTAAATCTCAAAACCGACAATATAAGCGGTAAATTTAACGAAGAGATGATTTTGGGCGGATTTGACGAGCCGATTAAAAGTAGCGGCGAGTTTGAAATAAAAAACAAAGAGCTTATTTGGCATATAAAAGAACCGCTCGAAAGTAGCGTTAAAATCGCACAAAATGGCATTTTTAGCCTAGAAAATGGCAAATGGGAATTGCAAAAAAACTCACTCATGGATAAAGAGCTTTTTTTGGCGATTTTTTCTTTGGATTTTGGCGTTTTGCAAAAAGATTTTGACATTTCGCTAAGTGGCGAAAGTGGCGCGTGGGAGCTAAATTTAAGCCCAAAATCTATGCTTTTTAAAGAAATTTTTAAAAACATTATCATAAAAGGTGGCGAAATGGTGCGAGAAATCGCTATTACTAACGCGCAGGGCGATGAAACAAGGACTTTGTTTAGCGATGTTAAATAAAGCCGTTTTTGCCGTAACTTTTGCCATAATGAGCGTTTTTATCGTTTTGAATTTGGGCAAAATAAATTCCGATATTTACGGCTTAATCGGATTTGATAAAGAGAGCAAGGAAATTTTTACCAATCTAAACGAGAGTTTAAGAGATGAGATAATTTTTGCTTCAAATGATAAAATGAAATTTGAAAATTTTATCGCAGAGTGCGAAAATAGCGGGATTTTTAGCGAAATTTTATATAAGATAAATTCTATAAAAGATTATCAAAAAGAGCTTGAAATTTACAAAATCGCACTTTTGGACGATGAGAGTGTAAATTTGCTCGAAAACAACGCAACTGCCTTTTTTGCGCGAAGTCAGGCGGATTTTTTCAATAAATTTAAGCCATTAAGTGCTTCGCAGGATTTTTTCTCTTTGACGCTTCACTCAGAGATTTTAAAAGGCGGCGGCGGGATTAAATTCGATATGAGTGAAAATCGATTTTACGGCGAGATTGAAAATCAAAAATACTATTTTGCCAAAGCAAAGTTAAATCAAATTTATGATGAAAATGCGCTTTTAAATTTAACACAAATCGCAAAAAATAGCGAAATTCTTATAAGTGGCGGTGCGATTTACTCGGCACTTGGGAAAAATTCGGCTAAATTTGAAAGTGCATTTATGGGAAGTTTTTCGCTGATAATCTGCGCTATTTTGCTATTTTTGGCTTTTAAAAACGCTAGAATTTTTGCCGTTGCCGGCGTAGTGGCTTTTGGGCTTGTTAGCGGGGTGTTTGCGTTATTTTTATTTTTTGAGAGCGTTCATAGCATAAGCGTGGTGATTTCGACTAGCTTAATCGGACTAATGCTCGATTTTAGCGCACATTGGCTTGGCTCAAATGCAAATTCGCTGGTAAAAAAACAGAGCATAAAAGATATGAAAAAAATCTTTTTGTTAGGCTTTTTTATTACCGCCGGGGGATACGCTGTATTTTTGTTTTCGTCGTTTGATTTGCTTTTGCAAATTGCTGTATTTGCGATATTTGCGCTTTTGGGAGCGTTTTTATTTTCTTATTTTATGTTGCCTGAAATTTTTGATAATTGCGAATTTAAAAGCTCTAAAATTTGGGATAAATTTTTGCAAATTTTGATTAAATTTTCTGCTAAATTTAAATTTGTAAATTTGAAATTTAATCTCGTTTGCATAGCGATTTTAACGCTATTTTTGTATAATTTTGCCGTTTTTAAAGACGACATTAGCGAGTATTCTAGTATGGATAAAACGCTTTTGCAAATGAGTGCCAAACTATCTGCGCTAAGCTCTCAAAGTTATGATTTGGCGGTTTTAGATAGTGGCTCAAATGTGCCAAATACGCTCGTTTCTAGCGGAATCATCGGCTCGTATTTGAGTGCGGAAAAATTTATCCAAAGTCCAAAAACGCAAGAAAAAATAATCGAAATTTTTGCAAATTCCAACGCGGATTTGATGAAAGGCATAAATCCAAATTTGGTTCAAAAAGAGCTTGATAAAGTCGCAAATTCGCAGGTCTTCACGCAAAATGAAGTTTTAAATTCATCGCTTTTTTTAAATTTAAAAAATTTGCAAATAGATGATAAAAATATCGTTTTTTTATACGATATAAAAGATAAAATCGCGTTAAAAAATGCTATTTTGGCGGACGGCGGAGCGTATTTGAGCTTCAAAGATAGCGCAAATTCGGCATTTTTAAACATTAAGATAAATGCAATCTACCTTAAAATCATCGCTTACGCCTTAGCCTTTGCGCTTTTGTGTTATTTTTTCGGATTAAAAATCAGTGCAAATATCGTTACGGCAGTATTTTTATCAAATTTAATAACACTTTTTATCCTTAGTATTTTTGGTTTTTCTATCAATATTTTTGTGATTTTTGGGCTGATTTTAGCAGGGGCTGTGGGGGTTGATTATATGATTTTTGCGTTAAATTCACACCTTCAAACAGCCAAAAAAACCTTTGGCATAAGCGTTGCGGCTCTTACCAGCATGGTTTCATTTTTTGCTCTTAGTTTTAGCACAACTGCGGCGGTAGCGGTTTTTGGGCTAAGTGTGGCGATAAATATCTTTGTGTGTGCGTTTTTAGCAGGAATTTACGCCAATAAATTCACTGCTTAAATGCCACTCCAAGTCCGATTTTATCGACATGGCGGTTATAATCAGCTAGGCTTTCACCGTATCCGCTAAAATACTGCAAATAGCCGTAAAATCCGCTATTAAATATCGGAAAAAACCAGTCAAACTGCACAGCGCCTTTATTATCAGCGTTAAATTTAAGATTATTTCTAAGTTTTAAAGCAAAGTTTTGTCTAGCGTAATCATAGCTAAGTTTTAGCTCACCATGCCCCATATATCGGCGTATGTCGTCGTTTGTCGCGTCAAAATAAAAGCTATGCCAAATGCGCGGCGTTATGCTAAGGTTGCCAAAATTTAGCGAAGTCTCAGCGTAAGCCTTATTCCACGAGCGAGAATTTGCCCCGTCCTTGCCGTTTGACTCGTGCATTAGCCCAAATTTTGCATACTCTATGAAATCAAGCGATGAAATCGGTATTTGCATGAAAATTTCGGGCTGATAGTTGCTCTCGCGAAACGGCATAGAATCTTGCGTTACTTGCCACCACGAAGTTTGCGTGTATGCAAGTGAAATTTTTTCATCAAGCCCGAAAAAATCGTAAAGCATAGGGCGTTCAAGGCTAAAACTAAATTTTAGTTCGTTTCTTCTGCGATCTTCTTTGCTCTTAAAATCGTGCGTCCAAAGCACATAAATCGGCTCGTAAGCTTTAAGCCCCAGAAATAGCTCGTTTTGCTCCAAATTTGATGAATTTTGCAAATTTTCTGAAATCTCGTGTGAATTTTCGGCGATACTTTGCGAATTTAAATTTGGCAATGTTTCTTTGTCATCTTGGGTTTGTAAATTTTGCTCTAAATTTAACGATACTGCGGCGATTTTTTTATAAATTTGCATTGCGTTTTGCGTATCGCCGTTTTTTTCAAATTCACTAGCTTTTTGATAAAGTTCTAGCAAATTTTCATTTGCACCCAAAATACAAAACAGAGCCAAAAGCCCAAAAATAGCCTTTTTCATTAAATTTCCTTTTGCAAAAGTGAGATTGCTTTTTCGTAATCAAATTTATCATTTATGTTATGAAATTGTGCGGAATTTTCAAATTCAACGCTTTTAAATATGACATTTTCAAATAAATTTGCGATTTTATGATTTTTATCTTTATAAAATTTTAGTGCAGTTTTTGCGACATCTGCGTCAAAAAATCCACATAAATTATGTTGTCTAAATTCATCACTAGCCACGCAAATATCGCAGTTTCCCACATTTTCATAAAGCTCGTAAATGGTAGAAATTTCCACAAACGGCATATCGCAGGGGATTATAAAAACCTTGTCATTTTTAAAATTTTTTAAAATGCTATAAATCGCCCCCATTGGCGAGTATTCATCAAATTCATCTTTTAAAATCGGAAGCGGGGGTTCAAATTTTTGCGACTTTGCTGATATAAAAACGCTCTTAAAAATCTCGCTCATTTTAGCAAACTGAAAGTGCGTTAAATCCTTAAATTTGCCAAATTCCAAAAGCGTTTTATCCTGCCCCATACGAGAGCTTTTCCCGCCACACAAAATCACGCAAGTGTCAAGTTTTTTCATTTTGTTTTTGTGTTATTTAAATCAATTACATTTGTTTGATTATTTTCTAATATTTTATCATTAGCAATTTTTTTACTAGAATTATATGAACATGTGGAAAGACCAAAAATAATGATAAAAATAACATTAAAAAGAGAAGTAAATATCCAAAATGGTTCTTTTAGAGAAAAAGAATTTGTTCTATTGTTTAAGTGTAAGATAAACCAAAACAGAGCAAAAATAATGTTCCCAATAAAAATAGCAATAATGCTAATTATCATAAATACTGCCGATAATTCTATCTCTCCGACAATTTCTAAAACTTGATTTGGAAATGCAATACTACCAGTAAAAGCGATTATAATTGCACTGAAAATACCTAAAATAGTTACATAATTTATTTTTGAATTTTTCAAATCATTTTCTAGCTTTATTGCTTTATCTTCAATTTCTCTGATTTTGCAGCTGCTTAAAACTTCTATATCAGTTTTTAATTTTTCAGCTTTATCTTTAATTTCATTAATTTCTTTTCCATATTTGTTAGAAATATATGTAAATCTTTTATACTCTAAGTTGATATGGTCTTCTAATTTATTAAATCGTTTAAGTATATTTATAATTTGTTCTTTTTCTTTTTCAATTTCTTTTATAATTTCTTCTAGTTTTTCTTTATCAATTTCTTCTAGTTTTTTATCAATTTCTTCTAGTTTTTTATCAATTTCTTCTAGTTTTTTTTCAATTTCTTTTATAATTTCTTCTAGTTTTTCTTTATCAATTTCTTCTAGTTTTTCTTTATCAATTTCTTCTAGTTTTTTTTCAATTTCTTTTATAATTTCTTCTAGTTTTTCTTTATCAATTTCTTCTAGTTTTTTATCAATTTCTTCTAGTTTTTTATCAATTTTTTTTAGTTTTTCATTAATATATCCTTTAATAGATATAATATTTTGCAATATAATATCAAATTTTGCTATTAGTTTTTCTTCATCAGTATCCAATGATATTAGTTTTTCTGTTACACGAGAATAACTATGTCTAAAATCGTTTTCATAAATTTTTGTTAAATCTTCGTAGTATTTTTTGCATTCTTCTTTCTCTATATCTTTTGAAATATTAACTATAAATTCATCTAGTAGTAAGACGGGATTATTGGCATTATTTTCTCTTGGTTCTTCTTCAACTAGGCGACTTAAAATTTCAGATAACTTTGTCTGATTTTGTTTTCCTGTATTGTTAGCCATTACTTAAATCTTAATTCCATTTCTTCTCTGATTAGTTTTTCGTCGATTTCTGCTCTAAGATATGGATTTTGTTCATCAAAAGTTTTTTTCCAAGCTCCATCATTTAAATGACTAATTCTTACTAATTCCCAAGCATTCATTTGGGCTAAATTTAAAATCAATCTTTTCATTTCAATAGGATTTTTGAATTGTTTTTCGATACCATCTTTAAAATTTGCATCAGCCAATAAATCAGTAGTCGGATATATAGGATTAGAACCATTGGAAAAATATTCTCTATATACATTTTCTACAACCGGTCCAAATTGCCAAGCTTGAAAATGTTCTTCGATTAATGATTTGTTGTTTTTTTTGATATAAAACATATTCGCAAAATAAAGTATTTTTTGCAGTTGCAGATTACTAACGGGATAACCAGTTTGATATGAAATCAATATAACATATTTTGCTAAATCTAATGCTTTCATCTTTGCCACCCTTAACCCATTTCCTTTAAAAAGTGTAAAACACATAAATATAATATCACATTTTTTTTGATATTTATATTAAAATGTGATATTGTTATAAATTTTTCCAAATTACAAATCTCTTGGATCGACGATTTTTCCTGCGATTGCAGAAGCGGCTACGACTGCCGAGTTTGCTAGATATACTTCGCTACTTCTATCGCCCATGCGACCTACGAAGTTGCGATTTGTCGTGCTTACGCACCTTTCCTTTTCGCCTAAGATTCCCATATATCCGCCAAGACACGCTCCACAGGTTGGGTTGCTCACAACGGCTCCTGCGTCGATGAAAATGTCCATTAGCCCTTCTGCCCACGCTGCACGGGCGATTTTTTGCGTTGCAGGCGTGATGATAAGCCTTGTTTTTTTAGCAACTCTTTTGCCTTTTAAAATCCCAGCAGCAATTCGCAGGTCGCTTAGTCGTCCGTTCGTGCAACTTCCGATAAAAGCTTGATCTACTGCCAGGTCGTCTTTTACCGCTTCTCTCACGCTTTTGCCGTTGCTTGGCAAGAAAGGATAAGCAATAACCGGGTCTAAATTTGCCGTGTCGATTTCGATGATTTTATCGTATTTTGCGCCATCGTCTGAGTAGTGAAATTTTGGCTTGCTTCGTAGCGTCCTACCAGCCAAAAATTCTTTTGTTATCTCATCACATGCGACGATTCCGCTTTTTGCACCGGCTTCGATCGCCATATTGCAAAGTGAAAATCTGCTATCCATATCAAGGTGCGAAATCGCTTCACCTGTGAATTCCAAAGCCTTATATAACGCACCATCAACGCCGATTTGTCGGATTACTTCAAGTATCAAATCCTTGCCGTAAATGTGCGCGCCTGGCTTTCCTTTGAAAACAACCTTTATGCTTTCTGGCACCTTAAACCAGTTTTTGCCCGTAATCATCGCATAAGCTAAATCCGTGCTTCCCATACCCGTGCTAAACGCCCCAAGTGCGCCGTGCGTGCAGGTGTGCGAGTCTGCTCCGATGATGACATCGCCAGGTACGACTAGCCCTTTTTCAGGCATTAGGGCATGTTCTATTCCCATATCTTTTTCGTCAAAATAGTTTTTTAGGTTGTGTTTGTAGGCAAATTCGCGTGAAATTTTGGCTTGATTTGCACTCAAAATGTCCTTTGTAGGGATATAGTGATCCATTACAATCGCAAAGCCGTCTGGATTTGCCAAAGCCTTTGCACCGCTTAGTTCAAACTGCTTTATCGAAATCGGCGTTGTGATGTCATTGCCGATGACCATATCGATTTTGCTCTCTACTATTTGCCCTGCACTGACCGTCTCTCCCACATGTTCGCTGAAAATTTTTTCTGTGATAGTTTGTTTCATAGTGATCCTTGAAAAATTTTTAGCTGATTTTACTGAATTTTTGCTAAAATAGCGTTTATGAAATACCAACACCTAATCCAAATTTGCGAATTTTTACAAAAATTTAAAACGCTTAGCCACATAAAGCGCGTCGGCGACAACCTTTTTAAGCTAAGCTTTGATAGCTATGAACTGTTTTTTGATATGAATAAAACTGCCTGTAATATCCATAAAAACGGCAATTTCGTGGAAAATAAAATTTATAAAGCACCATTTGACGGGGTTTTAGCCAAACGGCTAGTAAAATCAAAAATCGTGCAAATAAGCGTTCCTGAAAATAACCGAATTTTGCATATCAAAACTGAGCTAAAAGCAAGTTACAAGGCGTTTGTTACGAATTTATATTTTGAATTTACAGGGCGTTTTACAAATGTGATAATAACTGATGAAAACGGCGTGATACTCGAAGCGCTTAGGCATTTAGATAACGATATTAGAAGTATCCGTGTGGGGCGAGTTTTAACGCCACTACCGCCAACTAAAATAAAAGAAAAAGAAGCTGAAAAAATAGAAAATTTCGATGAATTTTTTGTGAGCGAATTTGAAAGGCTAAATTCGCAAAATTTAGCGCAGACAAAAAATTCAAAATTAATGCAAATCGATAAAAAACTAGAAATTTTGCGTGAAAATTTAGTGTCCGTGCCAAAAGCCGATGAACTTTTGCAAAGTGCCGAAAATTTGGCTTATCGTGGGCAAATTTTATCTGCGAATTTATATAATTTAAAAGATTATCAAAGGGAATTTTCTTTGCAAGATGAAAACGGCGAAAGCGTGGAATTTCGCCTAGAAAATTCGCCAAAAATCGCAATGAACGAATTTTTTAATGATGCCAAAAAAATGCGTCAAAAAGCTGCAAATTCGCATAAGCAGACCGAAAATTTAAACGAAAAAATCGAATTTTATGAAAATTTGAAAAGTTTAATCAAAAACGCAAAAACATGCGAAGAGCTTGAAATTTTGCTTCCAAAAAAGCGAATTAGCGCAAATTTAAAGGAAAAAAATGCTGAATTTGTGCAGAGTTTTTATATCGGCGAATTTAAAATAAGTGTCGGAAAAAATGAAAAGGGTAATGAATTTTTGTTAAAAAACAGCGCAAAAAACGACTTTTGGTTTCATTTAAAAGATATTCCAAGCGCGCATGTCATCGTCCAAACAAATAAACAAAGCCTAAATGATGAAATTTGCGAATTCGCAGCTAAAATTTGCGTGAATTTTAGCGTAAAAAAGAGCGGAAATTATCTTGTAGATTACACAAAACGCCTAAATGTAAGCCCCGTAAAAGGCTCGTTTGTGCATTATGTAAATTTCAAAACAATAGCCGTTTTAAAGCCCTAAATAAGCAAGTTTTTTATATAATTTTGCAAATTTTTAGGAGTGAAAATGAAAGAGAGATTGACAACGGGGCTTATTTTACTTGCGGTTTTTGTTGCTTTAATTTGGATAAATAATTTTGTTTTAAATTTTTTGATTTTTGCGGCAATGCTTGTTTTTGCGTTCTTTGAGAGCGTAAAAATTTACAAACTAAAAAAAGAGAGCAAATATTTGGTTTTGGTTGCGCTTGGTTTTTTTGCCGTAATGCCGTTTTTGACGCTTGAAGAGCCGTTTTCGGCTTCTATAAAATTAAGCGTTTTAATGGTCATCTCTGTCGCTTCGATTATAGCTTTTACCAAGTATCCGACGATGAAAATTTTACTTCCTTTCATATACCCTTGTGTGCCGATTTTTATTATGTTCGGGCTTTATAGCGATTTGGGAATTTTCTATTTTGTTTGGATGATTTTTATCGTTATTGCTAGTGATAGCGGTGCGTATTTTGTCGGAAAAGCGTTTGGGCGTATCGAATTTAGCAAAAGCTCCCCAAATAAAACGCTCGAAGGCGTTATCGGCGGATTTGTTTTTGCGCTAATCGTAAGTTTTATTTATGCCAAAATTTTTACGAATTTAGAAGTCAAAGAAATTTTAGCGACCACTATCGTGGTTTCTGTTTTTGGCGTATTTGGCGATCTATTTGAAAGTTATTTAAAACGAAGAGCAAATGTCAAAGACAGCGGAACGATCTTCCCGGGTCATGGTGGCGTTTTGGATAGAATTGACGGGTATATGTTTGGCGCGATTGCGATGTTTTTGATTTATTCTTGGTAAGATGATAGTTCTTGGCTCTACCGGCAGTATCGGGCGAAATTCGCTCGAACTTGCACGAAAATTCGGTATCAAAGTAGAAGCGTTAAGTTGTAATAAAAATTATAAATTACTAAACGCTCAAATCGCCGAATTCAGGCCAAAATTCGTCTGTATCGGCGATGAAAATTTAAAAAATTTAATCACTCACGACAAGGTTTTTTGCGGAGCGGACGGCATTTTAGAAATGCTTGAAATGTGTGAGAGCAAATTTGTCATAAACGCTCTTGTGGGCTTTGCCGGACTATGCCCAAGCATAAAAACGCAAAGTTTAGGCAAAACCTTAGCTCTTGCAAACAAAGAAAGCTTGGTAGTCGGGGGCAAATTTTTAAAAACAAAAGAGATTAGAGCGATTGATAGCGAACATTTTGGCTTGAAATTTTTGCTTGAAAATTCCACAAAAGTAGCAAATTTAATCATCACAGCAAGTGGCGGAGCGTTTTATAAAACGCCCGTTAAAGCGCTAAATTCAGTAACGCCACAAATGGCACTAAAACACCCAAACTGGAATATGGGCGCAAAAATCACAATCGATAGCGCCACAATGGCAAATAAGCTTTTTGAGATTATCGAAGCGTATCATCTTTACAGCATAAAGCGTATCGAAGCCGTGATAGAACGCACTTCTATGGTTCATGCGTTGATAAATTTTATTGACGGCTCGACTACGGCGCATTTAAGCAGAGCAGATATGAAACTAGCCATTGCGTGGGCGATTTGTGGCAGAATAAAAGAGCAAATTTTAAAGCCCCTGGATTTATGCGAATTAGCAAAAATCAAATTTAAAAAAATCAGCCTAAAAAAATATCCGATTTTTTCACTTAAAGATGAGTTGCTAAACAACCCTGATTTAGGCGTTATAATAAATGCTTCAAATGAAATCGGAGTTGAGAATTTTTTAAATTCAAGGTGTAAATTTACAGATATTTCAAAAATCATTTTTAAAAGTTTGGATAAATTTGGTGAAGTTAAACCAAATTCTGTGCAAGAGCTTTGCGAGATTGATAAAAAAGTGCGAGAATTCGCGAAAAATGAGTTAAAAGGAAACTAAATGTCGGAGCGATATGAGGGTTATAATTTTCGTCTAAAAGATTCACTTTTAGGCGTTCAGTTTTTATTTGTTGCGTTTGGTGCGCTTGTCTTGGTGCCGATTTTAACGGGACTTGATACAAATGTCGCGCTTTTTACGGCAGGGATTGGAACGCTTGTTTTTCAAATTTGCACTCGCAAACAAGTCGTGCCAATATTTTTGGCTAGTTCGTTTGCGTTTATTGCACCCATTACTTTTAGCGTGTCGCATTGGGGTATGAGTGCTACTATGGGAGGCCTTATGGCGGCAGGACTTTTATATGTGGCTTTGAGTTTTGTCGTTCGTTTTAAAGGCGAAGGCTTTATCCATAAACTTTTACCGCCTGTTGTCGTGGGTCCTGTTATCATGGCGATTGGTCTTATTTTAAGCCCGACAGCCGTAAATATGGCAACTGCAAAAGGCATAGAAGGCATTTCTGAAACAACTGCGCTCATAGTCGCCGGAATTTCGCTTGTTGCGACGATTATAGCTATAATGTTTGGAAAAGGCATTATTAAGCTTATTCCGATACTATCGGGCATTTTTGTGGGATACATAGCTTCGCTATTTTTTGGGATTGTCGATTTTTCGCCGATTGCAAAAGCTAGTTGGTTTTCTGTGCCAAATTTCACGGCTCCTAGCTTTAATCTAAATGCGATTTTATATATGCTTCCAATCGCAATCGCCCCTACAATCGAGCATATCGGCGATATTTTGGCAATTAGTAATGTTACAAAAGAAAATTTTCTAAAAAATCCGGGGCTAAAAAACACGCTCTTAGGCGATGGTTTGGCGACAACGGCGGCTGCGTGTTTTGGCGGTCCGCCAAATACGACTTACAGCGAAGTAACGGGCGCAGTTCGCCTAACAAAAGCTTTTAATCCTGCCATTATGACTTGGACTGCTATAACTGCGATTTTATTGGCCTTTGTCGGTAAAATCGGCGCATTTATCGCTACAATTCCTGTTCCGGTAATCGGCGGAATTATGATTTTGTTGTTTGGTATTATCGCTTCTGTGGGTATGGAATCGATGATAAAAGCCAAAGTCGATTTGGCAAATCCGCGAAATATGGTAATCATCTCGCTTATTTTAGTTGTTTCCATAGGTGGGCTAGTTTTGGATTTTTCTTATGCTAAATTTAGCGGAATTGGTCTAGGGGCGATTGTCGGTGTGGTTTTAAATTTAGTCTTGCCAAAAACCGAAAAATTGCAAGATTTAGACTACGAGCAACTAAAAGGCGAAGAAGAAAAATGATTTTAGGGATTGAGAGCAGCTGCGATGATAGTTCGGTTGCTCTTTTGGATTCAGCAAATTTAAAGCTGATTTATCATAAAAAAATTTCGCAAGAATGCGAACACTCTAAATTTGGCGGAGTTGTGCCTGAGCTGGCTGCAAGGCTCCACACGGCGGCACTTCCTGCACTTTTGGACGAAATTAAACCATATTTTTCGCAAATAAAAGCAATCGCCGTTACAAACGAACCGGGGCTTTCGGTGAGTTTAGTCGGCGGCGTTAGCATGGCAAAAGCCCTTGCTATCGCTCTTAGAGTGCCGTTAATCGGCGTAAATCACCTTGTAGGGCATATTTATTCGCTTTTTATCGAAAGCAAGGCTGTTTTTCCGCTTGGCGTTTTGCTCGTTAGCGGCGGACATACGCTTGTTTTAAATATCGATAAATTCGGCAAAGCCACGATTTTAGCGACCACTACCGATGATAGTTTTGGCGAAAGTTTTGATAAGGTTGCTAAGATGATGAATTTAGGCTACCCGGGCGGGGCTACTATTGAAAAATTAGCCAAATTTGGCAATGAAAATAGATTTAAATTTACAATTCCTATTAAAGATAAAAATCGCCTAGAATACAGCTTTTCAGGGCTTAAAAATCAAGTTCGTACCCAAATAGAAAAACTAAAACAAAATGCAAATTTAGAGAAGATTAAAAGCGAAAATTTACCAAATTTAGATGAAATTTTGGGTTTTTCGCCGAATTTAGAGCTAAATTTAGCTGATATTTGCGATATTTCAGCGAGTTTTGAAAAAACGGCGATTTTGCATATTATGGATAAATTAAAATTAATTTTTAAAGAGCATAAATTTGCAAATTTTGCCGTTGTAGGCGGGGCTAGTGCGAATTTATTTTTACGCGAAGAGATTGAGAATTTATGCCAAATTCATAGCTCAAATTTACTTCTTGCACCTTTGAAATTTTGTTCTGATAATGCTGCTATGATTGCTCGTGCCGGGTTAGCGAAATTTAAACGGGGCGAATTTAGCGAGTATGATACCTTACAAATCGACCCAACCTGCGACTTTGAGAATTTAAAAATTTAACAAGTGCGACAAATATAATCTAAATTGTCTATTTAAAAATTTATTTAATAAAAACATCGTATCCGTTTTCGATTTTTTCTATACTTAAATTTCCTTCTTTTGTACCGATTTCGATTGTGTAAAATCCGTCATTTCTGGTAACATTTATATCACTAAAACCGCCTTTATTTACACGAAAGCTAACCTTTGAAAGCGGTATTTCCATACGAAAAAACTCAGCTTTTAAAATGTCGTTTTTAAAGGAATTTGATTTTATCGAGTCTTGCGTTACTAGGCGAATGCTACGATTTTTGATGATAAATTTAAGCTCGTCATCAAATTTCAAAGTCTCAATCGGAAGTTCAAATTGTGGCGTGATAAGCGAACTAACGGCGCTTGTGGCACTATTTTCTTTTAAATTCGGATCTTTTGAAGTAACTGAGACATCGATCGCCTTTGATAAATTCGGTCTTTCGCGACTTACGACACTAAAATCGTGTTGCCAGTTTATGGTTTTATTTATCTCTAAAATTTTCTCGTTTAACGCGCCCGTGCCGTCTGTATAGCGAACGATGATTTGATTTAAAATCGCTGCATCGCTTGGCATATTAAAATTTAAATTTTCAAACATTTCCAACTTTGGCTTGTTTAAAATAGCCGTTTGGTTTGTTTCGTTTTTATCCAAATTTGCCAAATTTGAAGTTAAATTTGCAGGAAGCGGAATTTTGTAATTTGTAAGATTAAATTCGCTCTTGTTATTTTCTAAATTTGATGAATTTTTCTCGCTTTTAACGGCATTTTGCGAATTTTTTGGCGTTTTTAAATTTGGCACTGTACCAGCAAAAACTAAATTTAAAAAAACCAAAAAAACACTAAATTTAAAAATTTTTTTCATTTTGCAAAGTCCGGATCAAGCGATTTTCGCTCCAAATAGTTGCGTTGAAGCTCGGCATTTTCTTTTTTTAGGCGTTCGGTGTCTTGGTATAAAAACGCCTTTTCCTTTTGCAAATCCCGCAAAACTTCAAATGAGCGTTTGCCAAAAAGTGCATCACCGATAAAAATTCCGATAAAAATGACAAAAACGGCAAGTGCCAAAAACACAAAAATTTGTTTAAACGGAGCTAGAATATCTCTGCCTAGCCCCGTTTCGATTTCGTCTAAAATTTCGTCTTCGCGTGAAATTTCGCTCAATTTTTAGCCCAAAAATTAAATTTTATTGCCTAAAAATTCATCGCTTTCTACTTCAATTTCAAGCAAACGATTATATTTTGCGTTCCTCTCACTTCTTGAAGTAGCACCCGTTTTGATTTCGCCTGTATTTAAGGCAACCGCGAAATCAGCGATAAACGCGTCCTCGCTCTCACCACTTCTGTGGCTCATAATGCAGCGATAGCCGTTGCGTTGCGCTAGACGAACGGTTTGCATGGTTTGCGACACAGAGCCGATTTGATTTGGTTTAATCAAAATCGCATTTGCCACGCCTTTTTTGATACCTTCTAGCAAAATTTTCTCATTTGTTACAAACAAATCATCGCCCACGAGTTGCACTTTTTTGCCAAGGCGCTCAGTTAGCTTTTTCCAGCCGTCCCAGTCATCTTCGCTTAAACCATCTTCGATTGAGAAAATTGGATATTTTTCGCATAAATTCGCATAATACTCAATCATCTCTTCACTAGAAAATTCTTTGTTTTCAAGTTTATATTTGCCATTTTCATAAAGCTCACTAGCAGCGACATCTAGGGCGATTTTAATTTGTTCTCCTGCTTTGTAACCAGCTTTTTCGATTGCACTCATAATGATTTTAATCGGCTCTTCGTTGTCTTTTAAATTTGGTGCAAAACCGCCTTCATCGCCCACAGCCGTGCTATGACCTGCGTCATTTAGGATTTTTTTGAGCGTTTGATAAATCTCAGCTGCTGCTCTTAGAGCCTCGCTAAAACTATCAAAACCAAACGGCATAATCATAAATTCTTGAAAATCCACGCTATTGTTTGCGTGCGCACCGCCGTTTATGATATTAAACATAGGCACAGGCAAAATACTAGCGTTAGCCCCACCCAAATAGCGATATAATGGTATATTTAGACTTTTAGCTGCCGCTCTTGCTACCGCCATAGATACGCCTAAAACCGCATTTGCACCCAAATTTGAGTAGTTTTCAGTGCCGTCGATTTCAAGCATAATATCATCAATCTCTTTTTGATTAAATGGGCTTAAACCCACGATAACTTCGGCTATTTGCTCATTTACATTTGTAACCGCCTTTAAAACGCCCTTTCCGCCAAATCGTTCGTCCTTATCCCTAAGCTCTAAGGCTTCTCTTTTGCCAATACTTGCACCACTTGGAACCGTCGCACTTGCAACCGTGCCATCACTTAGCTCGACAGTAGCTCTAACTGTCGGATTTCCCCTGCTATCTAGCACTTCCTGTGCATAAACATTTTCAATAAATACCATTATTCATCTCCGTTATCTGAATTTTCATCATCGCCGCCGGCTGACATTATGTTTGTTCCGCCGATTTGGGCTTTGATTGCGTTTAAGATTTCTTCTCTAACTTCTTTGTTTTCTTTTAAGAAAGCTTTTGAATTTTCTCTGCCTTGACCTAGTTTTGTATCTTTGTAGCTAAACCACGCACCGCTTTTATCGACGATGTCAAGTTTAACGCCGTAATCAATTATCTCGCCTTCGCTACTTATACCTTCGCCAAACATAACATCAAATTCAGCTACTTTAAACGGCGGAGCGACCTTGTTTTTAACAACTTTTGCTTTAACTCTATTTCCGATAGATTCTTCGTTTTGTTTAAGTGTAGCGATTTTGCGAATATCAATACGAACGGAAGCGTAAAATTTAAGCGCATTTCCGCCTGTGGTGGTCTCTGGCGAACCATATCCCATTTGACCGATTTTCATACGAATTTGGTTGATGAAAATCACCGTTGTTCCCATTTTATGCACGACACCAGTTAGCTTACGAAGCGCTTGGCTCATAAGTCTAGCTTGAAGTCCTACATGCGTATCGCCCATATCGCCTTCGATTTCGGTTTTTGGCGTAAGGGCTGCCACACTATCAACAACAATCAAATCAATAGCACCGCTTCTAGCAAGAGTTTCGACAATATCAAGAGCTTGTTCGCCAAAATCAGGTTGGCTCACATACAAATTGTCGGTATCAACGCCCAAATTCGCAGCATATTTTACATCAAGAGCATGTTCTGCATCGACAAAAGCGCAAATTCCACCTGCCTTTTGGCACTCTGCGATGATATGAAGAGTTAGAGTTGTTTTACCTGAGCTTTCAGGTCCATAAACTTCGACAATGCGACCTTTTGGAACGCCGCCTATGCCAAGAGCGATGTCTAAGCCAACAGAACCTGTCGAAATAGAATCAATGGGTTCAACTTGTTTGTCGCCAAGCCTAACCAAAGTGCCTTTGCCAAACGCTTTGTCAATCGATTTTAGCGCGGCATCTAATGTTTTTTTCTTGTTTTCGTCCATGCCTTACCTTTAAAAAATTTCTCATCATTTTACCAAAAAATATCTTAAAAAATTTAGCTAGATTTAGCTATCATTATGCAAAAATTTATAAAGGTTTGAATTTGAAAAACATTAGCGTTGCTCACTCGCCCGATGCGGACGATATTTTTATGTATATGGCGATAAAATTTGGCTGGGTAAATTCTTCGTGGCTGAGATTTTCTAATAAAGCAGACGATATTCAAACGCTAAATTTAGCCTCTTTGGCTGGGACTTATGATGTTTGTGCGATCTCTTTTGCATTGTATCCAAAAATTTATGAAAATTACGCTCTTTTGCGAACTGCTGTTAGTTTTGGAGAGGGTTACGGTCCGAAACTTATAAAAAAAATTGGCACGAAATTAAAACCAAATTTCAAAGTTGCCCTTAGTGGCGAACACACGACAAATGCGATGATTTTTCGCATTGCTTACCCAAACGCTAGGATTGTTTATAAAAATTTCTTGGAAATCGAAAATGCCGTGCTTAGCGGCGAAGTCGATGCAGGAGTGCTGATACACGAAAGCATTTTGGATTTTTCTAGTGATTTGTGTGTGGAGCGCGAAATTTGGGATATTTGGAGCGAGTTAAACGGCGAAAATTTACCGCTTCCGCTTGGCGGTATGGCACTTCGCAGATCACTGCCACTCACTGATGCGATTGAATGCGAAAGGGTGCTAACTGATGCCGTGCGGGTCGCTCACGCAAATAAATCTTTGCTATCAAAAATGCTGATTGAGCGAGATTTGGTGCGGGTCGATGATAAAAAACTAGAAATTTATCTGGGGCTGTATGCAAATGAAAATTCGATTACTATGAACGAAACACAACTAAAAGCAGTGCAAAAGCTCTTTGATTTAGGCTTTTCACATGGCTTTTACAGCGAACAAATTTGCGTGAGCGATATGCTGATACCAAGCGAATATAAGGAAATTAGGAATTTGTAGAATTTGAAACTAAAATTTATTGTAAGAATAATAAGTTCTTACAATAAAACAAATAATAAGTTTTTAAAAACCTAAATCATCTCTAATAAATTATCACTACAAGATTTTATAATCCCATCCAATAAAGCAGTTTTTTCATATATGCAAAAATCACCATTTTTGGCTATATTACCCACTTCATAAAAAGACCTTGCCCTACAAGCACCACCACAGATATATTTAAAGGCACAAATTTTACAACCATCGATTTTATCCACTGTTAAATTTTGGCAATATGCAAGTTTTTCAGAGTTTTTATAAATATCTATGATATTTTGCTCTCTGATATTTCCTGCTAAAAATTTCTCATCGTGCAAAAGTTGGCACGGATAAACATTTCCGTCAGCAGAAATGCTAATCTCGCCATCGCCCATAGCACATTTATGGCATTTGCTTATTTTTGCACTTTGTAGCATATTTTCATAGTTTGCTAATGGCACAACTCCGTTTGCTTTTTGTAATGCTTCATAATATTCGCTTCCAGTAATAGAAAGCTCGTTATTTGCCAAATCTGAAACTGGAAAGAGTGGCTGATATTTTAATTTTGAGCCATATTTTTTTGCAGAATTTTCAACATCTGCGATATTTGTTTTACAAACTGTCATCGAAAGTCCGTAATTTACGCCATATTTTTCCATTAAATTTACGGCATTTATAACCTTATTAAAATTTCTACCACGAGTTAGATTATGAAATTTAGCTTCACTTCCATCAATGCTAACAGAAACATTATCAAAAAGCTCTTTTATATCTTTTATATTATTTTCACTAAAAAAAGTGCCGTTTGATAAAAGCCAAGTTTTCGCCCCTTTTGATTTGATATAACTAGCTATTTCTTTCCAATTTTTATTTAACAAAGGTTCGCCACCTGTGATATTAAAGGTGCAATTTGGAGCAAAATCCAAAATGTCATCAATAATTTTTCTGTATTCATTTAAATTTAGATAATTTTCGCTAGTTTCTTTTCTATTTTCTACATAGCAATATTTGCATTTTAAATTACATTTTTCAGTAAGAGCCAAATGCACGATATGAAGTGGATATTTATGTCTGATTTCTTTTATTTTTTCATTGAAAATGCCAGAATTTATGGCATTATCACAAAATTTTTGAATCTGATTTCTTAAATTTTCCCCTAAACCACTAACTGCAATTTCTATAATCTCACTTAGTGAATTTTTTCCGTCAAATAAATTTAAAATAATCTCTCCAAGCTCATTTGTAACAAGCCAAGCAGGAATTTCAGAATTTATAAAAACTATCTTATCGCCCCTCTTAAATCTTTGGACATAAGAGGGGAATTTGTAAATTCTGTTCATATTTTATGAGCCACCACAGTTCATGCCCGCACCGCATTGACCGCCACCGCCAGATCAAAACATACCCGCACCGCATTGACCGACACCGCCTGGTCGCCCACTACCACCACAGTTCATACCGGCTCCGCATTGACCATTTCCGCCAGAGCAGTTCATACCGGCTCCGCACATACCGCGAGCTCCTGCATCTTCAAAAGAACCTGCGTTTAAGTTAGAAGCACCCAAAAATAGCACTGCTGAGCCAACACCTGCTGTAATACCAAGTTTTTTGAGATTTTTTAAAAAATCTCGTCTTGACATTTCGTTAGACATTTTTTATCCTTTCAATAAAAGTGTAAAACATCATTTTTCGCATTATACGAAATATTTTCTAAATTTTATTTAAATTTACGAAATAATTTTACAATTCGGAATTAAATTTAATCTTGCTAAATTTTCACTTATGAAATACACTCAACAAGACAAAGCGAGAATTTTACGCATAACAACTAGAACCTTGCAAAACTGGAAACGCACGAAGCCAGAGCTTTATGCGATTATCGAAGCTAGTTTTTTGCTTAGAGAAAGCATAAAAGAAAGCGATGAAAGCTTAGAAAAATTCAAAAATCTTTTAAAAGACGCCCTTCCGTCGCAAGAAAAATAATTTTAAAATTTCAGTATAATAACGCAAAAATTTAAGGCATAATCGTGGCGAAAATTTATAAGGAAATTGACTTTTCGAAATATAGTTCGGTGAAAATCGGTGGCGTGGAAAAAGTTGAAGTTTTGGACGAAAACAGCGAATTTAACGGCTTTGTCGTGGGTGGGGCAAATAATCTTTTAATCTCGCCAAATCCGCCACAATTAGGAATTTTAAGCGATAAATTTGATTTTATCGCACTTGACGGCAACATTTTAAAAATCGGTGCAAAAACAAAAAGCGGTAAAATTTACAACTTCGCAAAAAAAGAAAATCTCGCAAATTTCGAGTTTTTAAAAAATATCCCGGGCACTTTGGGCGGTCTAATAACTATGAACGCTGGACTTATGGGCTTTGAAATTAGCCAAAATTTGCTAAGCGTTCGCACAAATAAGGGCGAATTTGGCAAAGACGAGCTAGGTTTTGTTTATCGTCATAGCGAAATTCCGGGCTTCATTTTAGAAGCTAGTTTTAAAATTTCACATGGTTTTGATACTGCACTCAACGATAAAATCGCCAAAAAACGAGCAAATCAGCCAAAAGGGGCTAGTTTTGGAAGCTGTTTTAAAAACCCAAATGGTGATAGTGCCGGTAGGCTCATCGAAGCAGTGGGTTTAAAGGGCTTTCGTGTCGGTGGGTGCGGATTTAGCGAAGCTCACGCAAATTTTCTCATCAACTACGGCGACGGTAAATTTGACGAAGCAATCGCACTTATAAATCTCGCCAAAAAGCGAGTTTATGAGCAATTTGGCATAAATTTGCAAGAAGAAGTGGTGATTTTGTGAGAAAAATTTTATCTATTATACGAAAAATCATAAATCTTTTCTTGTGGGTAATTTTGATTTTGTTTTTGGGCTCAATCGCGATTACCTATATTAACGACACATATTTTGTCAAACGACCACCCGTAAATCACACAGATAAACTCTCAAACCACTACGAAAAATACGAAAATCAAATCATTGAACTTGTGGATTTTGTCGCCAAAAACAATACAAAAAATATCAAATTCCAAATAGAATTTGAAGATGAATATTCTAAATTTTGGTTTAGAATAAAATCTGAACAAAAATATTGCAATGGATTTGATTGTAATAGAACCGCAAAAGATATTTTATTACAGGCTAAACGGGAAAATTCACCGGCACACAATCCTTATGCTATAAATAGAAACAAAGATGAATTTTTGCAAATTCTTGGCTGGGACGATGAGACTTTAAATTTATTAAAAGACAAATTAAAAGAAGCTAATTGTATATCTTACGAACATAAATTTCATGGTGATAATTTTGCAACAATCGGCATTTATAGGACATTTTTGGATATGTATTTTTTCAAAATTTATGACAACAATGTAAGCAAAAACGAAATTTTAAAACAAACAGATGATTGTTTGCTTAAATATTATAAAGACAATGTCGTTTTTAAATTCGGTCAAAGTGCTATTACAAGTGGTTGTGGATTTTGGTAGTTTTAATCACTACTTCTAAATCTAAACTGCCCTTTTTTCAGCACTGTTGATAAATTTGAAACCGAAAGTATCCAGCGATTTTCGATTATATTTTTCAAAAATGCCGCCGCTTCGCCGCTCAAATTCACGC
>JAFUFY010000016.1 GCA_017469645.1 Campylobacter sp.
TAGATTTCAAAGATTGACTAAAAGATAGTTTAACAATACTAATTTAAAAAACGCTTTTGAACAAAAACAAAATCTAGGATTTAGTCCGAGAAGGTTGTTTCCGTGAAAAGGAAATGTGATTATATATGAGGGTTGCTTAAAGCTACATTAAATTTTGTAAAAAATTTGCCGAATTTATAAAAATTTTTCAAAATTCGGCAAATTTTAGCTAAATTTTCTAATTTCTACGACTAAATTCGTCATAGCCAAATTTTTTGATTTTCAAAATTTCTCCGTTTTCATCAACCAAAACCAAATCAGGCAGTTTTATGCCGTTAAAGGTCGTATTTTTGACTATCGTGTAGTGAATTTGGTCTTCAAATATCACTCTATCGCCGATTTGCAAAGGTTTGTCAAATTTATACTCTGGCTCACCTGCTTCCAAGCCCACGATGTCGCCAGCTAAGCAGGTATTTCCACCGAGCAGGTAGGCGAATTTGCCATCTTTACTCTCGCCACGCACAGCAGGGCGATACGGCATAAGCACGGTATCGGGCATGTGCGCTTCTGCCGAAGTATCCAAAATAGCGATAAATTCTTCATTTTCTACAATGTCAAGCACGCTAGCTACCAAATAACCGCACTCCCAGCCGACAGCTTCACCCGGTTCTAAATAAACTTCCACGCCGTATTTAGTGCGAAATTCTTTTATCAAATTTATTAAAAGCTCCCTGTTATAGCCTTTTTTGGTTATGTGATGACCGCCGCCGAAGTTGATATGGTGCATTTGCGGGATAAATTCGCCAAAATCTGCTTCAAATTTAGCCAAAACTTTTGCCAAACTTTCGCTACTTTCTTCGCAAAGTGCGTGAAAATGAAGCCCCGAAATGCCTTTTAAAAACTCGTCGTCCATACTCATCGCCTTTAAAAAATTCTCTTTTGTTATGCCAAGACGGCTAAATTTGCCACACGGATTGTAAGCATCAGTGGGCGAAAACGAAGTTTGCGGATTTATGCGAAGTGAGCATTTTACGCCACTTTCAATGGTCTTGACGCGATATTTTTGCCACTGAGCGTGGCTGTTAAAAACTATATGATCTGAAATTTGCAAAATCTCACTCATATCATCATCTTTAAAAGCAGGAGAATATGTGTGAATTTCACCTCGCCCAATAAATTCTTTGGCAAATTTGGCTTCGTGCAAACCGCTGCAAGTAGCCCCGCTAAGGTATTTTGCGATATATGGCATAGCAAAAGAAAAGGAAAATCCTTTCAAAGCACATAAAATTTTTGCGCCACTTCTATCGGCAACTTCTTTTAAAATCTCCAAATTTGCGATAAGTTTTGCTTCTTCGCAGACATACGCAGGGGTTTTGATTTCATCTATTTTCATAATTTTACCTTTAAATTTTTTGGTTAATTATATTAAATTTTATGAAATTTTGGTTAGAATTTGGCGAAATTTAAAGGATAAAATATGATAAAAGTTGAATTTTTAGGACCGATTGGGCTAGAAAGTGCCGAATTTAACGCTTCAAATTTAAAAGAGCTAAAAGAGATTTTATTAAAAGATGAAAATTTGAAAAAATGGCTTGAAATCTCAGCAGTTGCGATAAATGACAAAATGGTTTTTGATTTAGATTGCGAGTTAAAAGACGGCGATGTGGTTAGTATCTTACCACCAGTTTGTGGTGGCTAAAACTCCAAAAAGGCGATAAAATGGAACTTTATGACGGCAGTTTAAATGTAAATGAGATAACGGCTCGTTGGTATGATGAGATAAAAGATAAAAATTGTGGTGCGTTTATCACTTTTGTGGGGATTGTTCGCGCAGAAGACGGCATAGAAGCACTTAGTTTCGACATTTACGAGCCGATTTTGCGTTCGTGGCTTGGTGCGTGGGAGCAAAAGGCAAAATCGCAAAATGCGTATGTGAAATTCGCCCACGCAAAAGGCGATGTGGCAGTTCATACAAGCTCGTATGTAGCAGCCGTCATCAGCCCAAAACGAAAGATTGCGCTTAAACTTATCAACGAATTTGTGGAAGATTTTAAGGCAAATGCGCCGATTTGGAAATACGATGTCGTTGGCGGAAAACGAGTATATGCCGAAAGTAGAAGCCAAAAACTAAAAGGTGCAGGTTTATTAACTTAAATTTGCTTTTAAACCAACACAGCTTTTAATTCCCCATACCTAACGGATTAAGGTGCAAATTTAAGCAACTCCTACGCTCATTACCGCCATAAAGGTAACTTCGCTTGAAATTGCCTAAATTTGCACCTTACTACGCCTACTCTGTCTTGAATATTTTTAGCAAATTTAAATAAATTTGAAAAGTCATCGGCATTTGGTTACCAAATTTAAGTTGAAATATTTTGGATATTTTGTGTCTATTTCGTCATTCTGAGCGGAACAAAGTGGAACGAAGAATCTCAAATTAAAATTTGCAAAAATTATTCAACTTTAAATTTAAGCAAAAGATTCTTCGCCTATCGGCTCAGAATGACGGGCAAAATCGCTAAATTTGCAAATTTAATCTGCTAATTTCGGCAAAACTTTGAAATATTTTACTCTATACCACGCCAAAATAAGTATCACAAAACCTACGACAGGTAGTATCGCACCGATGGTATCAAACATGCTTAAAAATTTAATAAATCCACCTAAAAATGAAAAACCACCAAACAAAAGCACATAAGCCAAAAAATTTGTCAGAAAATATAAAATAAACGAAACAGCTAACAAAACAACATATATCAAAAATAATTTTTCGTCGCTTAAATTTTTAAGTTCGACAAAAAGTCTAATCCATTTATAGATTGCTATTATTATAAAAATGCAAAAAACAACCATAAAAATAATGATTGTCTTGTCGCTAAATTTTGACGCAGAAGCAGACGCCACTATGCCAATTATTATTGCTATTAGGCTGAAAAACCAAGATTTAAAAATGCTATAAATTTTTGAATTTGTGTGTTGCGATATTTTTTCAAATAAAACAAAACAATCATAGATAAAAATAAACATACAAAAAAGTGCTGGTGCCATCATTAATGGAGCTAAATCTCTACTTACAGCCTTACCGACAACTGCACCGAAAATAACCAACGCAACTGGCAAAACCCCACCAGTAACCCCAAACGCCAAAAGCCCTTGTTTGCGAACTTCTTTAAAAACTGCTTCGTCCATATAATTTTGATTTGAAACTTCCATTTTTGTCCTTTAAAAAATTTTCAAAAGCGGTATTTTACAAAAAAAAAAAAAAAAACAAATCAATAAATTTGTGGATTAAAAAAGATAAATTTAGCGAATTTAAAAACCAAAATTCGCTAAATTCTGCAAATTTAAATTTATATCAAAATTGTAAAATTTAATAAATTCCATCAAATTTAAGCTCTAAAATGCCCTTGTTGTGCTAGAATTTGTGAATTTTTTACCGAAAGGATTAATAATGCAAATTATCTCAACACATAGCGCTCCACAAGCCATAGGACCGTATTCGCAAGCGATTATCGCAAACGGATTTTTATTTACTTCCGGGCAAATCGCCCTTAAACCTGACGGCTCGTTCGTCGATGGCGACATAAAGGCCCAAACCGAGCAAGTTTTGGCAAATTTAAAAGCCGTTTTAGCCGCTTGTGATACCGAAGTAAAAAATGTCGTCAAAACAACCATTTTCTTGGCAAATATGGACGATTTTGCAGTGGTAAATGAAATTTACGGCGCGACTTTTAGCGAACACAAACCAGCTCGTTCTTGCGTGGCTGTAAAAATGCTACCAAAAGGCGCATTAATCGAAATCGAACTTATCGCAAAAGTCGGCTAATAGCAAAAAATTTGCAAATTCGACTACAAATCGTAACTAGAATTTGCAAATTTATTTTGTTAAATTTTTCTCTAAATTTTGATTTTTTGTTTCGTTTTTATCTGTTGAATTTTTTTCTAAATTTGGAAAATTTTGCGAATTTTCACTTAAATTTTCATCTACAAACAAACCTAAATTTTCTTTTTTATTTTGCGAATTTAAAAAGGCTATTTCGTTTGTCATTTTCCACTCTCTGGCGATTTTTTGAAATTTTTGCTGACTTTGCAAAATCTCTTTAAAAAGTGGATCTTTTGCCGAATTTTCTTCTAAAATTTCTTGCGTTGCATTTTTAAAAGCGTTTATAATTTCATCGGAAAAGTGCTTGATTTGGATATTTGGATAATCAGTTTTTAATTTTTCCAAATTTTTTGCATTGCCAAAAAAGCTTTTGTTTTTAAAATTTTCACCCGCAAGTCTGGCAGAAGTTTCTAAAATCATTTGCAAATCTTTTGGCAAATTTTCAAAAGCCTTTTTATTGGCTAGTAAATGCAAATTTGCGCTAGGTTCTTGCCAACCGATATAATAATAATCAGCAACTTTATGCAAATTTAAGCCCATATCATAAATAGGATTTATCCATTTTACTGCATCGATTGTCCCCATTTTAAAGGCTTTGTAAAGCTCGTTTGTAGGCACTGTGTTTATCGTTACGCCAAGTTTGCTCATAACTTCTGCCCCAAAACCTGTAATCCTAACTTTAAGTCCGTTCAAATCATCAAGAGAGTTTATCTCTTTTTTAAACCAGCCGCCCATTTGCATTTGCGTTGAGCCCATTAAAAATGCCTTAACGCCGTATTTTGATAACATTTTTTCGCTTAGTTCTTTTCCGCCACCGTAATAATACCAAGCGTGTCCTTCATCGTTTGTCATACCAAAAGGAATAGCCGTAAATAGCGTAAATTTGGGATCTTTTTCTTGATAATAATAAAGCGCAGTATAGCCTAAATCAAATTTACCGTCTTTGACAAAGTCAAAAATTTGCCCATTTGATTTGTGTTGCGACGGGGTGTAAATTTGGATTTTAAGCTTTCCTCCACTCATAATTTCAGCATAATTTTTAAATTCCAAAGCGCTTTGGTTAAGCAAAGGAAGCGTATTTTCCCAAGCAAGAGCTAGTTTTAGTATGTAATGTTTTTGAGATTTATTTGGTGTTTTATTTTGATTACCTGCGCCAAAAGCAAATACCGCAAAAATCGCTAAAATAATGGCAACCTTTTTCATTTTTTTCCTTGATAATTTTTTAAAATCGGTATTGTATCTAAAAAAAATAAATTTAATTTCAATTAAATTTTGCTTAAATAAATTCATTATTTATAAAATCAAGTTGAATTCGAAATTTAATCTATTAAATTCAGCAAAAAATAATAAATTTATAACTATATTTTAAGCAAAATTTTAGCAAAATTCAATGTTTAAACATTTTAAAAAAAGGATAAACAAAATGCAAGAAAAGCACTACGAAGTTGTCGTTGTCGGCGGCGGTATCAGCGGCTGTGCGCTGCTTTATACACTGGCGCGTTACACGGATATTAAAAGCATTGCACTGCTAGAAAAATATGAAGGCGTTGCAACGCTAAATTCAAAAGGCACAGCAAATTCTCAAACTATCCACTGTGGCGATATAGAAACAAACTATACGCTTGAAAAGGCTAGAAAAACAAAGCGAACTTCCGATATGATTATCAAATACGGACTTCAACATGGATATAATGAAAAGTTTATGTTTCAAGGTCAAAAAATGGCAATGGGCGTAGGCGAAACAGAAGTAGAAGCTATAACACAACGCTATGAGAGTTTTAAAGAACTATTTCCGTATTTGGAATTTTTTGATAAAAATACCCTAAAAGAGATCGAACCAAGAGTTATTTTTGATGAAAACGGCAATGAACGCCCTGAAAATGTCGTTGCAATGGGAGTTAAAAGCGGAGTTTATACAACGGTTGATTATGGTGCAATGTCAAATTCGTTTATAGAAAATGCAAAAAAAGAGGCTAAAAAAACTTGCGAAGTTTATCTAAACTCAGAAGTGCAAAATATCACAAAAGTGGGCGAAAAATTCTATATTCGCACGGCAAATAAGCTTTCGCTTAGTGCCGATTTTGTCGTAGTTGATGCAGGAGCTCACTCGCTTTGGTTAGCGCACAAAATGGGATACGGCAAAGATATGGGCTGTTTATCTGTTGCCGGAAGTTTTTATCTAACAAAACAAAAACTTCTAAACGGAAAAGTTTATATGGTTCAAAATCCAAAACTTCCGTTTGCCGCACTTCACGGCGATCCTGATATTTTAGCAGGTGGCTGCACTCGCTTTGGACCAACAGCTCTTGCTATGCCAAAATTAGAGCGATACAAAGGTATGAGAAGCTTCCCAGAATACTTGCAAACTTTGAATTTTAGTAAAGAAATTGCCGGAATTTTGTTTGATTTATTTAAAGATAGCGAGATTAGAAACTATATTTTTAGAAATTTTGCATTTGAAATTCCGGGATACGGCGCACAACTTTTTATAAAAGATGCTAGAAAAATCGTTCCGTCTCTTCGCGTTGAAGATGTTTATTATGCCAAAGGCTTTGGCGGCGTTAGACCGCAAGTTTTAAATAAAACAGAGAAAAAACTAATGCTAGGCGAAGCTAGTATTGATTCTGGCGATGGAATTATCTTTAATATGACGCCAAGTCCGGGCGCAACTAGCTGTCTAGGAAATGCGGAACGAGATGCAATGAAAGTTTGCGAATTCTTAGGCAAAAAATTCGACGAGAAAAAATTTAGCGCTGAGCTTGTTGATTAAATTTTTAAAAATTATCCCACAAATTCCAAAGTTCGCTTTGGAATTTGACTTTTTATTTTAAATTCTCACTTAAAAGATTATTTATAGTTTTTTCATAATCATCATCAATCAAAACGATTTTCTCGCCATTTTTGCCAAAACCGTTTATAAAATTTTGATTATCCGCTTTTAAATTTTCTTTTGTGCATGTCATATCATCAAGCCTATTTTCTATATCACAGCTATGTTTTTTGATTTTATCAAAATTTTCATCGATAAATTTATCACTCATCGCTAGGGCTATAAAACGAATTTGGCGCAAATATTTTTCACTAAAATCGCTCCGCCAAGAAAACGGCACATAACAACCTTCGATGATTAAATTTTGCCCATTTTCTATGGCGGTTTTGATTATTTCACGCACGATTTGCCACAGATATGGCGTTAGTGCTTCATCGTCATTTTGGGTAAGATTTGTATTTTTTGAGCGAATTAGCCCCATTTTTAGGTGATCGATTGAAAAATACGGAAATTTATACTTTTCCAACAATCTTTGTGCTAAAAGCGTTTTGCCAGTATGCGAAGCGCCCGTTATGAGTATAACCATTTTTTGCCTTAAACAAGAGCGATTTTTTTGGTTTCAAATTCGCCAGAGAAAAAATTTAGATAATAAAGCGTATCTTTTTTAACTTCCAAATTTGCCAAATAACGAAGTGCTAAATTTGCCGCAAAACTCGCTGCAAACATCACAATCGGCGCAGCGATTCCAGCTGGCGTAGCATTTAAATTCGGGAAAAATTTAAAATCGCTTTTTTCGATAAAGCAGACTTGCACCTGCCAGCTATCAACCGAAGTAAAAATCCAAGACGCCCCCGTTTTTTTCGCAAATTCATCGATTTGCATACGCGTGGCAAGATTATCGGTCGCATCTAAAATAAGATCAAATTTTTCGGTGCAGGTATTAAAAAATTCGTCAGCTTTCATCTTAAAAGGACGAACGCAAACCCCGTTAAATCTGCTTTCAACGCTAGTTTTAAAAATATCAGCCTTAAATTTACCCTCATCTTCGAGCGAAAAAAGAATTTGTCTATGGATATTATGAAGCGAAACCGTGTCAAAATCGACAACACAAATCTCGCCTATGCCACTAGCGCCCAAAGCATAAGCAAAAGAGCTTCCAAGCCCACCTGCACCGATGATGAGAATTTTTTTATCTTTTAGCGAATTTTGCCTATCTTCGCCCCAAAGCTGTATTTGTCTGTGAAAATATTCCATTTCTGCCACCCAAAAATCACTACATTTAAATATTAAATCAACCCTTTTTTGGCTGAAATATCTCTAAATTTCCATAAATTTTTTGCAAAACTTAGCTCTTTTTTGGAAATTTCGCTTAGCAACACGCCTTCTTCATCTTTTAGCGAATTTACGATTTCTCCAAGCGGAGAAAAAACCGCACTTCGCCCGTAAAAATCGCAATTTTCTTTGCCAAATTTCGCTTTTCCGATACGATTAGCTCTGATTATAAAAACAGAATTTAGCCACGAGCGAATTTTTAAAAGCTCTTCCCAACGCTCATTTGAATCAAATGTCGAAGCACACGGCAATAAAACACAATCGACCTTTTTTTTCATAAAATACACCCAAGCAGCGTCAAAATGTGCTTCAAAGCCAAATAAAATTCCATATTTCACGCCATTGTCGCTAAAAATCGGAAATGAAATTTCATCGTTTTGCTCTTTTTTTGCATTTTTTGAATTTATAAAAAAACCATCTTCGTCCCAGTGAGCGTAGTTTATCAAAATATTTTGATCAAAATATTTGGTCGAGCTTGGGCTAAATTTAGCAACACTTTTTGCATAACCGCCGTTTTTAAGCAAAACAATCGGCGCAATTATCGTTAAATCATATTTTTTTGCCAAATTTGCAAAAAGAGTTTTTTTATGATCGCTCTGCTCTTTTATCATCGGTTTTGGCATTTTTTTAAGCTCGGTAAAAAAGCTATTTAGCACATATTCGCCAAGAAGCACGATTTTAGCGTCATTATCTTTGGCGATTTTCATATAATAATCAATCCTGCTTTCGTTCATCGAAAGTGTCGGAAGCTGTAACACACAAACTTTACTCATTTTCGCCACCAAATTCTTTTATATCAAGTTCGGCGTTTTGCAAAATTTGTTTTGCGTCTTTTAGCAAATTTACGCCGTTTTTATAAAGCCCAACGCTTTCTTGCAGTGTCAAATCTTTTTCATTTAGCTTTTCTAAAATTTCATTTATTTTTTCTAATTTTTCTTCAAAATTTTCACTCTCATTTTGCAAATTTTCACTCATCTAAAACCCTTTTAATTATAAAATCAAATTTTTCTACTTCAACCAAAAACGCATCATGCCCGTAATCGCTGTCAATCTCGGCATAATGAGCTAAACTTTTTTTACCTAAATCCACCAAGCAATCATAAATTTCCTTCATCAAATGTGGCGGAAAGAGATAATCGCCTTCAAAAGAGATAATATACATTTTTGATTTAATTTCACTAAGTGCGTTTTTTAGGCTTCCATAATGTCTAGTACAATCAAAAATATTCATCATTTTAGCGATATATAAATAGCAAAGCGGATCAAATCGTTTGGCGAAATTTGCTCCGTTGTATTCAAGATAGCGATCTACTTGAAAACGACCGCCCAGCTCATATAAGCCGTCTGTTTCTACATAGTTTCTGCCGAATTTTTTCTGCATTGAATTTGGACTAAGAAAGCTAATATGTCCTGCCATTCTGCCTATTTCCATACCTTTTAAGCCGTTTTTTGCGATTTCATCTTTGTCGTAATTTCCGTTTTTAAAATTTGGATCACTAAGAATAGCTTCGATTGAGATTTTATTAAAAGCTATCGCCCACGGATTTGTAGCATAAGTGGTCGCTAGTAAAAATATATTTTCGGCAAATTCCGGGTATTCGATAGCGTAGCAAAGTGCTTGCATGCCACCTAGCGAACCACCGATGACGGCTTTTGCGTGAGTTATGCCTAGACGCGCAAAAAGCTTCATTTGCGCCTTTACCACATCGCTAATGACGATAACGGGAAATCTCGTGCGATACTCGGCGCCCCGCTCGTCTAAATCCAAAGGGCAAGTCGAACCAAACGGACTAGAAATGATATTTACGCAAATTACAAAATATTTTTCGGTATCGACTGCTTTTTTATCACCGATTAGATTGTCCCACCAACCGGCTTTTGTATCGTTTTCATATCTACCTGCTGCATGGTGAGAACCGGTTAAGGCATGGCAGACTACAACGACATTTGATTTTTCTTCGTTTAACTCGCCGTAAGTTTCGTAGGCGAGTTTAAAATTTGATAAAATTCGACCGCTCTCTAAATGGAGCGGTTCGTCAAAGTATTCTATTTTGGTTTGAATTTTCACTAATTTACTCGGTAATTTGGTGCTTCTTGCGTGATGATAACATCATGGACATGGCTTTCTTTAAGTCCGGCGCTTGTAATCTCAACAAATTCGGCTTTTTCTTGGAAAATTTTTATATCTTTACTACCGCAATATCCCATAGAGCTTCGTAAGCCCCCAACTAGCTGAAATACAACATCTTTTAAATAACCTGCATAAGGAACGCGACCTTCTATGCCTTCTGGAACTAGTTTTTCTTTTGCTGTGCCTTCTTGAAAATAACGATCGGCACTTCCTTTTTGCATAGCTCCTAGTGAGCCCATACCGCGGTAAGTTTTATATTGTCTGCCTTGGAAAGTGATTAACTCGCCAGGAGTTTCATAACAACCTGCTAACAAACTTCCTATCATAACCGAACTAGCTCCTGCTGCAAGAGCTTTTGCGATGTCGCCTGAATATTTTATACCGCCGTCTGCAATAATCGGAATGCCAAATTTTTTAGCAGCTTCTGCGCAATCGCTAATAGCCGTGATTTGCGGCACACCGACACCCGCTACAATGCGAGTTGTGCAAATACTTCCCGGACCAATACCGACTTTAATAGCATCAGCCCCAGCCTCAGCAATATCAGCCACACTTGCAGGGTTTGCTACATTTCCGACTATGACATCTACTTCGTAATTTCGTTTTAACTCTTTTAGCGTGTCTATTATGCCTTTTGAGTGTCCGTGTGCTGAGTCCATAACAAGTGCATCAACTCCTGCTTTTACCAGTGCTTCGGCTCTTTCAAAATGTCCCACGCTAATAGCAGCCGCAACTCTTAAACGACCAAATTTGTCTTTGTTTGCATTTGGATATTCTATACGCTTTTTAAGATCTTTAATGGTAATCAAACCTTCTAAATGTCCGTTTGCGTCGATTATAGGAAGTTTTTCAACTTTGTTGCTTCTAAAAATAAGTTCAGCGTCATCTAGCGTGCAGCCTTTTGGAGCTGTGATTAGTGGAGCCTTTGTCATTTTTTCGCCCACAAGTGAAGCTGTATCAGTTTCAAAACGCAAATCACGATTTGTTAAAATTCCGATTAGTATGCCGTTATCATCGACAACAGGAACACCGCTGATATGGTATTCTGCCATTAAATCAAGCGCGTCTTTTACGGTTGCATCGGCTTTGATTGAAATTGGATCAAAAATAATACCGCTTTCGCTTTTTTTCACTCTTTTAACCATTTTTGCTTGGCTTTCGATGTCCATATTTTTATGGATTACGCCGATTCCACCCATTCGCGCCATCATAATAGCCGTTTTTACTTCTGTAACCGTATCCATAGCAGCACTAACCAATGGCGTATTTAGCGTAATATTTCTTGTCAAATTCGTTCTAATATCAACATCTTTTGGCAAAATTTCAGAATACTGCGGCACCAACAAAACATCTTCAAATGTCAAAGCTTTTTTCAAAATTTTCATCATTATCCCCTTATAATTTTTTCTAAATTCAAACCGCCATCAAGAACCGCTTGTTCGTCATAGGCCTTGCCGATAAGCTGTGCGCTTATGTTTAAGCCGCCAGAGTTTTTACCCACAGGCACAGAAATCGCAGGAAGTCCTGCTAAATTTACGCCGATTGTATAAATATCGCTTAGATATGCACTTAGCGGATCGGCTAACTCGCCAAATTTATACGCTACACTTGGAGCAATCGGCATAAAAATTAAATCAGCCTCTTTAAAAATCTCTTCATATTCAGCCTTGATATATGCTCTTGCTTTTTGTGCTTTTATGTAGTAAGCATCATAATAACCGCTACTTAAAACAAATGTTCCAAGAAGCATTCTTCGTTTTACCTCATCGCCAAAGCCCTCGCCACGAGTATTTGCGTAAAGCTCTTTTAAATTTGCCGATTTTGCACGATTTCCGTATCGCACCCCGTCATAACGGCTTAAATTCGCACTAGCTTCGGCAGTTGCGATGATATAATATGTCGCAATGTCGTATTTTGAATTTAATAAATTTTTATAAACGATCTTATGTCCGAAAGCTTTAAGCTTATCGATAGCCAAATTTAACGCCGTTTTTATCTCATCACTTGCTTCATTTAAATAATTTTCAATCACGGCAATTGTAAATTTTCTATCGCTATTTAATTTATCTGCCGTTTTTATAAACTCACCTGCGTAGCTTGTGCTATCCATTTTATCGTGCCCTGCGATAATATCATACAAAATCGCAGCGTCTTCAACATTTTTAGTGATAGGCCCGATTTGATCTAAGCTACTTGAATACGCCCCAAGTCCATAACGGCTCACTCTGCCGTAGCTTGGTTTAAATCCCACGCAACCGCAAAATGCAGCAGGTTGGCGAATGCTTCCGCCTGTGTCGCTTCCAAGAGCTGCTATTGCGATTCCTGCGCCCACAGCAGCCGCACTTCCACCGCTACTACCTCCCGGAACCCGTGAGCTATCAAGCGGATTTAGCGTTTTGCCGTAATACGAAGTCTCCGTCGTGCTTCCCATAGCAAATTCGTCCATATTTGTGCGACCAAAAGGTGCAAGTCCTGCGTTTCGCAGTTTTGTGATAACGGTTGCGTCATAAGGCGCAACATAACCTTGCAAAATCTTCGAAGCAGCCGTTACGCTCCAATCTTTTACTTGAATATTATCTTTTATCGCAATCGGCACACCTAAGCCACTTTCATTTAGCTCTTCGCCTGTTAGCTGTTCGACATAAGCTCCTAAATTCTTTGTTTTTAAAATTTGCTCTTTTAACTCTTTGCATAAATTTAGTATCTCATCTGGCGTTAGCTTTAATGCTTCTTTTAAACTTATCAATTTTTCTCCTTTTTGATATTTTTTGCTTTTTTATTTACAAAATAAACGCCCACAAAGCTAAGTGCGATTATAAGGGCGATTGTAGCAATTATAAAGGCAAATGAAATCGGCTCACTTAACATTTAAAACCTTTGCACATCTAGGACACAAGCTTTCGTCCGTTACGGCGTTAAATTTCCAGCACCTTGGGCATTTATGATTTTTTGCCTTACAAAGTCTAAAAGTTTCATCGCCGATTTTAAATTCAGCTAAAAATTCGCTATTATCGATATTTGAAATCTCGCTAACCATATACCAATCGCAAATTTCATCACTATCGCCGCCTAAAATCTCGGCACAACTAGTTTGCAAATTTAGCTCCAAAGTCGATTTTATGATTTTATCTTTTTTAAGGCTATCGATGATTTCAAAAAATTTCTCTCTTGAAGCCGTAAGTATCTCGCTAAATTCGGTAAATTTATCAAATTTAATCGCTTCATATTCTAAATCAAAAGCGTCATTTTTGCCGTCTTTTACGATATTTGGTGCAAATTCCATAACTTCATCGATTGTATAAGTTAAAGTCGGTGCTATCAAAGGTAAAAGCGCTCTTGTGATGATAACCATAACGCTTTGTGCGCTTCGTCTGCGGGACGAATTTAAATCATCACAATACAATCTATCTTTGCAAATATCAAGGTAAATTCCACTCAAATCTGCACTTAGGAAATTTAAAAGTAGATTAAAGCCCTTTGAAAAATCATAATTTCTAAACGCGCTCTCAACTTCGCCAAAAACGCTTACCGCTCTTGTTAAAATCCATTTGTCAAGCTCGGTGAAATTTGCCGTTTCAAGCTTTTGAAGATCGCTAACATTTGCTAGTAAAAAGCGGATTGTATTGCGAATTTTTCGGTATTGTTCGCTGACTTGTTTTAGGATATTTTGGCTGATTTTAAGATCTGTCGAATAGTCACTCAAAGCAACCCAAAGGCGTAAAATTTCCACGCCGTATTCTTTGGCTACTTCTTGCGGTGCGACGACATTTCCGACTGATTTACTCATTTTTTGACCTTTTTCATCAACCGTAAATCCATGCGTCAAAATGCTCTTATACGGCGCACACTCATTTATAGCGCAACTTACCAAAAGTGAGCTTTGAAACCAGCCTCTGTGTTGATCGCTTCCTTCTAAATACATATCAGCAGGAAAACCACCGGCTTCGTAAATTCCGCTTTGCAAAACGGCTTTCCAAGTGCTTCCGCTATCAAACCAAACATCTAAAATATCCATAACTTTTTCTAAATTTTCAGGTTTAAATTTGCTATTTTTTGGCAGAAGTTCAGAAATTTCCATTTCCCACCAAGCATCAGCCCCGTTAGTTTTGAAAATTTCATAGATATTATCCATTATCTCATCGTCAAAAATCGGCTCTTTTGTGGATTTATCACGGAAAAATGCAATCGGAACGCCCCAGTCTCTTTGCCTTGAAATACACCAGTCAGGGCGATTTTCTATCATCGAAGTTAGACGATTTACGCCGCTAGCAGGATAGAATTTGATTTTTTGTATTTCATTAAGTGCAACTTCTCGCAAAGTCTTACCGCCAAGTTTTGGCTCGTCCATAGCAATAAACCATTGTTTTGTAGCACGATAAATCACAGGTTTGTGCGTTCGCCAACAATGCGGATAAGAGTGTATAAATTTGCCGACTTTTACCACCGCATCTCCTAGAATTTCGACGATTTTTTCATTTGCCTTAAAAACATGCATACCGATAAACTCATCAACAACGCTATCTCTAAATAGCTTTTTACCACGAAGTGTCTCATCATAACAGCCGTTTTCATCAACAGGCATTAAAACTTCGATATTGTATTTTAATCCAACAAAATAGTCATCTTCGCCGTGCCCTGGTGCAGTATGAACTAGACCTGTTCCGCCGTCCATTAAAACATGTTCGCCAAGGATAAATTTAGAAAGTCTATCATTTAACGGATTTATCGCGTATAGATTTTCTAGCTCTTTTGCACTAAATTCTTTGATAATTTTGCCACTTGTGATACCTAAATTTACCAAACTCTCTACCAAAGGCTTTGCAAAAATCAAATTTTCAGCCGTTAGCGCATAAATTTCATTTGGATTTAGGCTGATTGCGTTATTAGCAGGAAGCGTCCAAGGCGTAGTCGTCCAAATAACTGCTTTTGCGTCTTTTGCACCGATTTTAGCATTTGCTTCGTCGCTTAATGCAAATGCCACATAAATCGAGTAATCTTCTTTATCTTTGTATTCGACTTCTGCTTCTGCTAAGGCACTTTTTGCCGCCCAGCTCCAAAAAACAGGCTTACTTCGTTCTATCAAAATGCCTTTTTTAGCGATTTGCGTTAGGGCTTTGTAAATTTCAGCTTCAAACTCAAATTTCATCGTCAAATAAGGATTTTCCCAATCGCCCAAAATGCCTAAATCTTTAAATTCATCTCTTTGAATTCCCATAAATTCGGTAGCGTGAGCCCTACAAAGTTTGCGAATTTCGCCTTTTGAAGTCTCTTTTTTCTTTTCCCCTAGTTTGATTTCGATTTGTTGCTCGATAGGCAGTCCGTGGCAGTCCCAGCCCGGCACATAGTTTATATTTTCGCCGAAAAAATAGTGAGTTTTTGTGATAATATCTTTTAAAATTTTATTCAACGCATGACCGATATGCAGATGTCCGTTTGCATACGGCGGTCCGTCGTGCAGGTTAAAACTAACACTAGCATTTTGCCTTTTGGCTCTCATTTTTTCATAAACTTTTCGTTCATCATACCAAGATTTAAATCTTTTTGGTTCATTTTGTGGCAGATTTCCGCGCATAGCAAAATCCGTCGTAGGGAGAAATAGCGTGTCCTTATAATCCATTTTTTGCCTTTTTAAAAGTATAAATTTTGATAAATTTGTGAATTTTATCCAAGTAGCCATTAAGAAGTTCTGAAAATTGAAAAATTTATAGAATTTATTGTGGTATAATGTGCCAAATTTAAAGGAATTTTATGAAAAGTATCGTTTTGCTTATCGGCGAAGAATTGCGATTAAATCGCAACTTTTTAGACTATATTTTTAGACAGCTAAAAAATGCAAATTTAGATTTTAATGAGATTAAATTTATAAATAAAATTGATAAAAATTTGCCTAATTTCATAGAAAATTTAGCCAAAAAGTGCGAATTTATAACGATTTTTGCTAGTAGCGAAAGCTATGGTATAGTAAGCAAAATTTTAGCCACTCTAACTTCTGATTTGCTCGAACTAAAAAACGAAACTTTGGTTCCGTCAATGGTAAAAAATGTCGCCAAAAATAGCTTTTTAATGCAAATTGGAGAGTGCTGGATAAATGTTTTAAAAGCTAGTGCGAACGAAAATTTACCGCAAATTTTAACGCCTTGCGAACAAAATAGCAGAATTTTTTATATTTTTGGATACGGGCTTAATTATGTAAAAACTCGCATTAAACCACTGCTTAAAACCTACGATATAAGCGTAGTTTTATCGCAATTTAACGAATTTTTAATCTGCATAAAAGCAAAAGAAAATAAATTTTACGGATTTAATGATTTCTTGGGTGGCGTAAGGAAAATTTTTGATAATTTTGTGATTGATAGTGAAAATTTTATCGAATTTATCGCACGAAGACTTATACAAAATAACCTTAAAATCACATTTGCCGAAAGTTGCACGGCAGGGTTAATTTCGGCAAAATTTGGCGAAATCTCAGGCGTTTCAGAAATTTTTGAAGGCTCGCTAATCACATATAGCCAAAACGCAAAAAACGCTTGGCTAGGCGTTAGCGACGAGACTTTGGCGAATTTTGGCGTTTATAGCAAAGAGTGCGTTAGCGAGATGATTGAGGGAATTTTAAAGCTTAGCAAGGCAGATTTTGCAATCGCCGTTAGCGGCGTAGCAGGTCCGTTTGATGACGGCGAAATACCTGCTGGAACGGTGTTTGTAGGCGTAGGCGAAAAAAACGGAGAAAAAATCACGGAAAAATTTCAAATTCACGGCGATAGAAATTTCGTGCAAAATGAGTGCGTAAATATCGCATTTTGCCTACTTTTGAGATTAAAAACTGAACTATTTTTTAAATTTGAAAGGATTAGCGATGAATAAATTTATCATTGCGGTTTTGGGTTGTGTTTTGTTTTTTGGTTGTTCTAGCGATGAAAAAAGCAAAAAAGATACGCTAAATTTAGAGATAAACGGCACAAAAAAAGGTGTTGCCGTGGGTAAGGCTGAGCCAAATTCTAAAAAATCCCAGCCGAAAATCGAAGCAAATTTAGGCGAGAAAAAAGATGAAAATTTGGCTAAAAATTCGCCAAATTCGGGTGAAAATTCGGCAAATTTAGGCGAAAATTCGCAAAAACCTGCACCGAATTTAGAGAATTTAAAAACAGAAGATATAAACAAAACTATCGATGAAATCGCAAAAAATGCTAAAATTTTAGGCGAGAATTTCGGTAAATTCGGACAAGATTCTATAAATGCGTTAAATGATTTTTTGCAAAATAACAAAGAAAATTTAGAAAACTTGCGTCAAAACGGCGAAAATTTGGCAAAAGATTTAAATAAAACCTTTGAAATTTTTGGGAAAGATTTGGAAAATTTAGCCAAAGAAGCAGATAAAAGTTTTGGCAAATTTTTTGGCGATTTAAACGCTACATTAAATGAAAATATCGATAACGGCGAACTTGAAAAGATGTTTGGCGACATTTTACAGAATTTAAACAAAAGCTTTCAAATGCATTTTAACGACCAAAATTCAAGCAATAAAAACAAAAAACCAAATATAGAAATCGAAGTCTTGCCTGAAAATCCAATTAGGATTTGAAAATTTGCTTTAAAAATATAAATGGTGGGCAAATATGCCCACCTTACGATACTATAAAGGAGATTTTGATGAATAAAATAATTTTTTTATTTTGTGCAATATTTTTATACGCAAATACTATTGATGATTTTAAAACTGCCTGTGAAAATGGCAATAAAGATGTTTGTAAAACTTTGGGTGATATTTATAAAAACGGTTATAGCTTGAAATTTGACCAGTCAAAAATAGAACCCCTAGAAAATAAAATAATTGAACTACACAAATTGCAATGCAATAACAATGACGCTCATTCGTGCTATGAAGTTGGAAAATCCATTATGTTTAATAGCGAAATTAAAAATAACGAAACAGAAGCAAAAAAATTTTTTAAAAAATCTGCTGACTTATATGCGAGACAATGCAATGACAATAACGCTACTGGGTGCAGTCATTTGGCAATAGCATATGAATATGGCGGTGGAGTAGTGGAAAATAAAAATAAAAGCTTAGAACTGCGAGATAAAGCATTAAGATTGTATGAAGCCGATTGTAACAACAGAGATGATTCTAGTTGCTCTATGGTGGCACACAAATATGAAGATACAGATAAAATAAAGGCTAATGATTTTGTATTAAAAGAAATAAATATTGTTAAAAATAAATGTGATAATAATCTTTCTTCTGCTTGTAGAAGGCTTGGTTGGTTATTTAAAAATATACAAGATACGAAAAATTCTGAATTTTATTATTTAAAAGCACGAGAGCTTAATAAAATTAACTGTAACAATGGCAAGGCAAATGATTGTTATGTTTTATATTTAACAGAAAAAGATGAGAATAATAAAACAAATTTTTTATTTTTGGCAAAACCGTTATTGGAAGCAGATTGTAAAAAAAATAGCATTGAAGCTTGCGAGACTTTGAAATATGTATATAAAGAAAAAATAAAAATAGAAAAATCAGAAAAAATTGCAACAGAATATTATAAAAAAGCTTGTAGTTTAGGCGATACTAAATCATGTAATAATTAAAATTTTAGCCGTAGGGTGGGCATCCTTGCCCACCAAAAATTATGCAAGAAATTTAAATTTTCTTTTCATCGTCATCGCAAGAAGCGATTTTTGTCTTGGTAAGCAATTCGTCTGTCCGAGTTTGCGTGACGAAAAAGCTAGGCTCGTTTCAATTCCAAATTAAAAAGCCCGTACAGGGTCGCAAAAATTCGCTAAATTTTACCAACTCTCCAAGCCCGTCAAACACGCATTCAAATCGCCTGTTTTAAAGCCTTTGTAAAACCACTCTTTTCTATCTTTACCGCTTCCGTGCGTAAAAGAATCAGGCACGACATAGCCACGAGCCTTTTTTTGCAAGGTATCATCGCCTATCATCGTGGCGGCATTTAGAGCTTCTTCCAAGTCGCCGTCTTCTAAAATTTTGTATTGATTATGCCCCCAAATTCCCGCAAAACAATCGGCTTGAAGCTCGACTTTTACCTGAATCGCATTTGCGCCAGATTCGTTTGTTCTAGCTTTTAATTTATCGGCATTGCTTAAAATTCCTAGCAAATTTTGCACATGGTGTCCCACTTCGTGGGCGATGACATAACCTTGTGCGAAATCGCCTGCTGCGTTATGATTTTTTGCTAAATCGCTAAAAAAGTCCGTATCTAGGTAAATTTTTGTATCAACAGGGCAGTAAAATGGTCCTACTTGTGAGCTTGCATAGCCACAACCGCTATTAATCGCTCCGTGAAAAAGTAACAATTTTGGCTCTACATATCTTGCATTATGGCGCGAAAAAATCGCTCCCCAAGTATCTTCTGTCTGTTTTAAGACGGTAGCGACAAAGTCTTTTGCTTCTTGATCGGCTTGTGTGTTTTGGAATTTCGAAGCATTTGCGTTGCCGCCTACGGCAGAGAAATTTAAAAGATTTAAAGGATTAAAACCTAAAAATGCCGCTACGACGCCCACTAAAAGGACAATTCTACCAAATTTAGTTTTTATCAAAAATTTTACAATCGGAATTAGCAAGGCAAGGTTTATTCCGCCACCACCACCTGAACTAGCTCTTTTGTCATCGACATTTAAGCTTTGATTGCCACCACGCCATTTCATTTTAATATCCTTTGAAGTTAAAATCATTAGATTTTAGCACAAAATTCCTTAATTATTTTGCGTAATTGATAATATTTAATAAATTTATTTAAATTCCTAGATATGTTAGATAATTATACGCTTTATTTAGTTGGCAACAATATTTCAAATGAAAAATTATGGTATCCCCGACAGGATTCGAACCTGTGGCCTCAAAATTAGGAATTTTGCGCTCTATCCTACTGAGCTACGAGGACAAAAAAAATAAAATTGTAGGGAAAATAAAAAATTTAGGCTGAGAACCAGCCTAAATTCTAATCTGCGATGATATTCATAACATCATCAAGTTTGCGAGCTAAATCCTTGTCATAAACAGGCTTTGTCATAAAGTCATAAGCACCTTTATTTAGCGCTTCTCTTTTTGCCGTTTCATCTGTCGTTAAAACGATAACAGGTATGTGAGCGACTTCATCCCTAGCATGAAGGTTATCTAGGAATTCAAGCCCATTCATAACCGGCATAACTATGTCAAGCAAAATAAGATCAATGTCCTGCCTGTTCTCCAAAATACTTAATGCTTCAAGACCATTGGCAGCTTTGACGATTTCATCAACTCTGCCATACTTTTTAAGCATAACTTCCAAAAGTTTCAAGTTGATAGCGTCGTCATCAACTGCTAAAATTTTAATGTTTCTCATATTTCTGTCCCATTATATAAATTTTTTGGCTAATTTCTCTAAATCAGCTTTTGTTATACTATATTTCATAACTTCATTAAATTTACCGCCAAATGTGCCATCTTCCGGATCTGCAAATACAACAGATCTTAATTTAACTTCACTAGCCTTGTTATGTTGAAGGATAGTATCTGCTAGTTTATCAGCATCAAATCCGCTTAGCTTTTTATCAACCATAACGAGCTTATAATTTTCATTGACAATTTGTTTTAGCAATTCATCAAAATTCGAAACAATATCAACATCTTGATATGTATGTTTCAAAATACTTCCGAAAATTTTACTCTCCATGATACTATTTTTACAAATCAAAATATCCTTTGCAGGAGCCGAATTCGTAGCGACACTTTGTTCAACTACCGCTTGCGCGTTAATCGGTTCGCTAACAAAAGCTTTTGTAACTTTTGGTGCTACACTTGAAGCAGGTCTTTCGACTTGAATTTCTTTTTTAACTACAACAGGTTTTTGTTTTATAACCTTTTGCATTACAGTTTTTGGAACTTTAACAGTTTTTACAACAGTTTTTGGAACTTGCTTTTTGACAAGTTTTTTAACTTTTACTATTTTAGTTGCATTGCTTGGAGCAGTAGCACCAGCTCCGCCATCTGAGCGTTTATTACCAACAAAATGGTCAAGCATACCAGCTAAAATATCCTTTTTGATTGGTTTTGTGCAGTATTCATCAAGTCCCGCACCCATAAATTTTTCTCTATCGCCTTTAAGTGCATTTGCCGTAACCGCAACAATAGGAACATGTTTTAAGCCATTTTCTGTCTCGTATTGCTTAATTTGTTTAGTAGCTTCAACACCATCCATAACAGGCATAGAAATATCCATAAATACCAAATCAAAATCATTTGCTTTTCTAGCTTCTAGTGCCAATAAACCATTTTCAACAATAGTAACATTCATCTCAAAGCTGTTTAGCGTATGTTTCATAAGTTTTTGGTTAATTTCATTATCTTCCGCAATCAAGATATTTGCATTGTACTTTCTATTAACTAATGGAACATTTGGATCGCCTACTGCTGGTGCAGGAGCACTATCATCAGGAACTTCGACTTCTTCTTCGACTTCAACTTCGACTTCTTCCATAATGGTTTCGCTTTGTTGAACTTCTTCGTAGATAGTTACAGGCTCTTCGACTTCTTCATCAACCATAATTGTCTCTTCAACAATAACAGTTTCAAACACAGGCTCAGGAGGAGTTATAGGTTCTTCGATTACTACTTCTGGTGCAGGAGCAACAACTTCTTCAACCTTTTCTACAACCGCTTCTACTACTTCTTTTGATTCTTCAACGACAGGCTCTTCAATCTTTTCTATAATCGGCTCAACTATCGGTTCAGGCTCAACCATTACTTTTTGAACAATAGGTTCTTCAACAATAGGTGCTATTACTGGTTCAGGCTCAACAATAGCTTGGATAGCAGGTTCTTCGATTACAGGTGCTATAAATTCTTCAACTTTTTCTGCAATCGGCTCAACTATCGGTTCAGGCTCAACAACCTTAATAACAGGCTCTTCAACGACTGCTTTTGGCGCTTCTACCACAGGTATGCTCATATCTTCGCCATCTTCATATAGTAAATAATTTGTCTCTTCTTTGATTTCTTCTTTGATTTCTTCTTTGATTTCTACTTTTGCTTCTTCTACTATCGGTTCTTCTTTTTTAGCAAAAATATCTATATCAGGTAAATCATCTAAATCAAGAGTATTGCTTTCTACTACACTAGGTTTAGGCTCTTCAATCACAGGAGAAACAATAGCACTAGCAGTAGAGACTGTCGAAGAAGTAGATATAATAGGCTCTTCTATGACAGGAGATGACATAAAGCTTTCTTCTTGCTGTCTTCTGCTTTGTAAAATATTTCTTAAATCATTAGCCGCAGCATCAGATCTTTGAGCGGCACTTTGAGCAGAAGCTATCACGCCACCTTTTGGAGCAAAATTTGATTTTATAATCTTTTCGATTGTTTTCATCAATTTAGTGATATTTACAGGCTCAGATAGTGTAAATACTGCACTATTATTGATATTAATACTTTGTAGTTCTTTTGGTTTTAGTGTCAAAACAACAGGTAAATTTGTTACTCTATTTAGCTCAGCATAGTTTTTAAATCTACCCATTACCGCATTTACTTTATTATTATTAAGTGCAGTTCTAAATTCAGCATTGGTTTGATAGATACTAACTTTACCGCCAAGATTTTCAATATAATTTTTAACGATAGAATTATACATGCTATCGCTTTCATCTGTTAGCAATGCAAAGTTAAATAATTTTACATTATCAAACATTACATCAGCATTTGATTTTTGGGTTTCTTTAAACGCTAGCGTAAAGAAGAATCTAGTTCCTTTGCCAACTGTCGATTTGACATCTAACTTGCCACCCATCATCGCAACATATTTAGATGAAATGGTTAGTCCTAGACCGGTTCCACCGTATTTTCTTGTAATAGTAGAATCTGCTTGCGAGAAAGCATTAAATACATTTGCTAATTTATCTTCTGAAATACCAATACCAGTATCTTCAACACTAAATGTTACAACTGCTTCCCCTGGAGTTTCGCTAGGATTTCTAACTATCTCAACCATAATCTTACCTTGTTCAGGCGTAAATTTAACGGCATTTGACATAAGATTAATAAGAACTTCTTTAATCTTAGTAATATCACCATATAGGTGATGAACAAGGCTAGGATCAATATATAGTAAGATATCAATATTTTTCTCTGCTGCTTTTGCAACATAAATCTCAACCGCACTTTCGAAATCTTGAATAGGGTTAAATAAAATATCTTCAAGCTCAACTTTATTACTTTCGATTTTAGAAACATCAAGAATGTTATTAATAATGGTTAGTAGGTTCTCTGATGATTTTTCAATCGTATCGACATAGTCTCGTTTTTCTTCGTCCAAATCTGTATTTTTAAGAAGCTCCGTAAAACCGATAATACCGTTAAGCGGGGTTCGAATTTCGTGAGACATATTCGCAAGGAAGATAGATTTTGCTTTGTTTGCATCTTCTGCCACTGTTTTTTGGTAAGCAACCAAATCCAAAGCATCTTGGATAAGTGCATACGCTTTTGCAATACCTTCACTTGTTTGAATATCAACGATTTCATCTTGGTCAGAAAGCTCACCGATTCGGTTAAGAACGGTGCCAAGTTGTTTAATGTTGTTTCTGAAATTTCTAGCAACACCATAGGCAAAAATACCAAGCAATACAGCTAAAATCCAAAGAGTTAATGCTATGATAAGTTGTTGTTGTTTTTCGGCTTGATACGCAGTTACTTGTGCATCAAATTCATTGTATAGTTTATTTACAATATCATCTGCGACTTTATATTTTTGAGTCATGATAGTAAACCATTCGATAAAAGAGACCGAATAATCACCTTCAAGTGCCTCATTTTGCAATTGAGCGTCCAATTGAGCAACTTCATTTAATACATTTTGGGTTTCAATACTATTTACAATTTTTAATATCTCATTTTTTGCAGCCGAATCAGGTAAAAGTTGATATACAGGAAGTGAGCTTCTTAGACTATAATCGTTCCATTGTCTAAGTTGTTCTGAATTTACAGCATTATTTGAAACTATATGTTCGATAACATAGTCCCGTTCACCAGCAATCGATATCATCGCAGTTGATGTATTTAGTAGTGTAAGAGCAAGAGCCGTAATATCAGTAGTTACCAGTTTTTCACTAATGGCTGCTTGCGATCTTAGAAATGCATTATCAATCTTTTGAAAATAAGTTTGGAACACTTCACTAAATGAAACTTTTTCTCCATCGATATTAGCTCTAATACCGATAAGCTTTGTTAATTCATCAGCAATCTCATTTTCTGCATTTATGGCAACAGTAGATTTTTTGTCAAAGAAATCTAACAAGGCATTTCTAGTATTCTGGTTTTTAAAATTCTCAAATTCCCTGATAGCTTCGTTTGTTTGTGCCCTTTGGGTGTGTAAAATCTCACCGCCACCTATATTTCCACCACTAGCCAAAAACGCAGCTGTTAAGCCTCGTTCTCTACCTAAATTTTCCATAACCTTTTCAATCTTTTCATTCATCCGAACCTGTTCGTTCAGACCCTCAGCCTTTGAGTAATCTACAACCGCAGTGTAAAGATACCAAGACGCAAAGACGAAAACAATCATAAGCGGAATACCGCTGATGAGAAACAATGAACTGGAAGTGTTAAGTTTCATATTTGATCCTTACCTTGCAAAAATGCAAATTTTAGTTTAAATTCTAATATTTTAAAAAACCAAGTTAAATCTTATCTACACAAATGCTAACATAGGTGTAAATTTGCGATTTAAAACTTCAAAAAGCACACAAAAATGCTTATATACAAATCGACAAGTTAATTTTACTTCAAGTAACTTTAAAGAAAGCTTTGTTTTAGCGATATTTTAACGATTTTTAAATAATTTTTCTGCTGTTTTTGTATCTGTGAGCGATTTTATTTCATCAAAACTCGCTAAATAGATACTTTCAAAACTTCCGTAAAAATCTAATAATTTTTTTAATTTTCCTTGCGAAATTCCCAAATTTACAAGTTTTGAGCTTTGTAAATCTTGCTTTTTCTTTGTTTTTTGATGAAACGAAATGGCAAAACGGTGTGCCTCATCTCTTAATTTTTGAAAGAATTGCAATTTTTTGTCATCGGTTGAAAGTGAAAAAACGCCGTTTTTGGTGCAAATTTTATCTTTTGCTGACCCTTTTGCACGATGCGCTTTTGAATCAATTTTTTCTTTTGAGATTGCGATTATATCGACATTTGCTCCACTACTTGAAATAATTTCACTGGCTAAATTTAACAACGCCATTCCGCCGTCAATCACCCACAAATCAGGCGGAGAAAGCTTATCAAAGCGTTTTGCGCGTTCGCTTAAAAATTCCAACATTTGATCATAATCATTGTTTGAATTTAAATGCGCATGGCGATATTTTGATTTATCAAATTTATCCCCGCTCCACGCCACCATAGCCCCCACGGGCGCAGTCCCAAACATGTGAGAGTTATCAAAAATTTCTATATTTATCGGTAAATTTTCTAAATCAAAATACTCTTTTAACTCATTTTGAAATTCAAAATTATGCGTTTTTAAATGCTTATTTATATTTATTTCGCAGTTTTGATAAGCTATTTCGCAAATTCGCCGTTTTTCGCCGATTTTTGGCGATATGATTTTAAAATTTCGTCCGTGTCGTTTGGATAAAATTTCGCTTACGAGCCTATCATCATCAAATTCATCATAAAGATAAATTTTGCTACTCGCAATCGGCGAATTTTGCGGAAAAGAATCTAAAATAACTTGCGTATAAACGCTTTTAATATCGCTAAAATCAGCATTTTTGCAGTTTATGATATTTGAATTTGATGAAGCGATTTTTCCGCCACGCACACTAAAATGCACCGCACAAATCAAATCCAAGTGCGAATTTACCGCAATTACTTCGAAATCATCAAGCTTAGCCAAATCAACTTGGGTTTTAATCTCAATATCTTTTAAAATTTCGATTTTATCCCTAATCCCAGCCGCTTCTTCGTAGTTTTCGTTTTCGGCATATTTCATCATCAAATTTGATAAATCAGGTATCATACTTTGTGGATTTTTCAGTGCATTTAAGGCATTTTGCACGATTTTTGCATACTCATCTTTTGAAATTTTATTTTCGCATGGCGCCCCACACCGACCGATTTGATGAAATAAACAAGCTTTTTTGGCTTTTATGCACGATTTTTTTTGCACGAGAGCAAATTTCATATATAAAATTTCTAAAATTTCTCTCCCGCCACGAAAATATGGTCCAAAATATTTTATATTCGAACCTTTTACAAGCTTTCTTGTGATTTCAAAACGCGGAAATTCATCGTTTAAATTTACAAAAATATATGGATAAGTTTTATCATCTCTTAGCAAAATATTGTATTTTGGGCGAAGTTGCTTGATAAATGAATTTTCTAAAATCAACGCATCGCTTTCGCTTGGCGTTACGATATATTCTAAATGCGTTGTTTCGCTTATCATCTTGCAAATTCGTGCGCTGTTTTTTGAATTTGGCGAAAGCTTTGGCGTAAAAGAAAAGTAGCTTTTTACGCGGTTTTTTAGGTTCTTTGCCTTGCCGACATAAAGTAGCTTTCCGTTTTTATCAAAATATTCATAAACGCCGGGTAAATTCGGTAAAGTTTTAATCTCGTCTATTAGCAAGGATTATCCCCCGAATTTCTTCAAAAATAGCGTGAATTTTCTCATCTTTGATATCGTTTTTAAATTTGCCTTTTGATTTTTCAAAATATGGCAAAATTTCCTTTTTTTCGCTCAAATTTGGATTTTTAAATTTGTATTTTTTTGCCATAAATCTATCGGCAACAAAAAATTTTATATCTTTGACACTCGCAAATTCCGAATTTGGACGAAATTTGACAAACATTTTTAATAAGTCTTTTATCAAATTTATATTACTATCTTTTTTCAGTTCTACTTTCCCAAGCGGGTGTTTTAGAGCTATCATCAAAATATTTTCTTTTATATAGATAAAGGCAATCAAACTTTTATGAGTCGCCGAAAAAAGGTTCAAAAAGTCCGCCCTATCGGTAAAAGAAGCATATAAAGGATCAGTTTTAATATGAGAAATAATTTCTTTGGCACTTTTCATTTTGGTATTTTAGCATTTTTATTTTTAGTTTTGCTTAGTGGCTGTGGATATAAAGCTCCGCCTGTTTATAACGGCGATACTACCACAAAAAGCGCAAGCAAATAGTTTATTCAGTTTAGTTTTGTTATACTTTGAAAATTTTATTTTTAAGGACAAATTTTTATGCAAACAGCAGACATTTTAGTTTTGGATTTTGGCTCTCAATACACTCAGCTAATCGCACGAAGACTAAGAGAGCAAGGCGTTTATACCGAGTTAATCCCGTTTAATGCAAGTATCGAGCAAATCAAAGCAAAAAGCCCAAAAGGCTTGATTTTGAGCGGCGGACCAGCAAGCGTGTATGCAAAGGACGCTTATTTTTGTGATGAGAAAATTTTTGATTTAGGTTTGCCGATACTTGGGATTTGCTATGGAATGCAGCTAATCGCCCATAAATTTGGCGGTAGCGTAATACCTGCAAGCCACAAAGAATACGGCAAAGCAGAGCTTAAAATCACTAAAAATTCTCAGCTTTTTGAGGGCGTCGGGGACGATTCTGTCGTGTGGATGAGCCATGCCGATAAAGTGGAAATCTTGCCAAAGAATTTTGAAGTATTAGCGACTTCAAAAAGTAGCGAGTATTGCGTGTTTGCCGATGAAAATCGCAAAATTTATGCTATGCAGTTTCACCCGGAAGTCATTCACTCCGAATTTGGCACAGCGATGCTTAAAAATTTCTCCAAAATTTGCGGAATTTCAAGCACTTGGAATATGGGAAGTTTTGCAAAAGATCAAATCGCAAAAATCAAAGCAAAAATTGGCAACGATAAAGTCCTTTGTGCCGTAAGCGGCGGCGTAGATAGCTCCGTGGTGGCTGCACTTTTAGCTCACGCAGTGCCTGAGAATCTAATCGTAGTTTTTGTCGATAACGGACTACTTCGCACAAACGAAGCAAGGCAAGTCGAAGAGATGTTTAAACTCAAACTTGGCGTAAATTTAATCAGCGTCGATGCGAGCGAGCTGTTTTTAAGCCGACTAAAAGGCGTAACTGAACCTGAGCTTAAACGCAAAATCATCGGCGAGACTTTCATAGAAGTTTTTGATAGGGAAGCTAAAAAATTCGAAAATGTAAAATATCTAGCACAAGGCACGCTTTATACCGATGTGATCGAAAGCTCTCCAAGCGGAGCAAGTAAAACGATAAAAAGCCACCACAATGTGGGCGGACTGCCAGAGTGGATGAAATTTGAGCTAATCGAGCCTTTAAGAGAGATTTTTAAAGACGAAGTGCGCCAACTAGGGCTTGAATTAGGACTTTCGCGAGATGTCGTATTCCGCCACCCTTTCCCGGGGCCAGGTCTAGCTATTCGCATTATGGGCGAAGTAAATACGCCAAATTTAGAGCTACTTCGCAAAGCCGATGTGATTTTAAGAGAAGAGCTAAAATCGAGCGGTTGGTATGATAAAACTTGGCAGGCATTTTGCGTATTATTAAATGTCCGAAGTGTCGGTGTCATGGGCGATAATCGCACTTACGAAAATGCCGTTTGTATCCGTGTAGTAGATGCGAGCGATGGCATGACAGCTAGTTTTTCACGCTTACCTTATGATTTGCTAGAAAACTGCTCACGCCGAATTATAAACGAAGTAGAAGGCATAAATAGAGTAGTTTATGATATTTCAAGCAAACCACCTGCAACCATCGAGTGGGAATAATTTTTAATTTGACGGGCGTTTTGCCCGTCTTTTTATTTTTTTCGCAAATTTAATCTCAAAATAAACGCCAAATCAAATTTATCCACAAATGCCATTGTAAGGCGAGTGGAGAGTTTTGTTTTATTTTTTAGTATTTTTCGTGCAGTGATGAAAAATGGCGTTTTGCTTAAAATTTCACACTCGCACTTACTGGCAAATTCGCCCATGTTTTGCACGAAAAACTCCATTTTTGCCATATCTTTGCCAAACCGCCCAACATAAAAATTCGCGCATCTTATGCCAAATTTTGTCGTAGCGTCAAAAATCAGCTCGGAATTTTTAAAATTTGCTTTTAAATTTGCGATTAAATTTAGTATTTTTTTCTCGGTAAAATACATAAAAACGCCGTTTGCGATGAAAATCATAGGCAAGCTTTTATCTAAAATTTCTGTCCATTTCATATCAAACAAATCGCATGAAATCAGAGTTTCATTATCATTTTGTGGGAGTAAATTTTGCCTAAATTTGATAACTTCTGCCAAATCAACACCGTAAAATTTCGCCTCATTTTTGCTAAAACGAAATGCCAAAGTCTCTAATCCGCAGCCCAAATTTACGACATTGCAAACGCCGTGTGTGGCGATAAAATCTTTTATCATAATGTCGGTTTCATAATACCTTGCCGCAGACGCCAAAGACTCGTATTCGGACGAAATTTTTAGGAATTTTTGCGGGATTTTATCTTCAAATTTCATCGCCGTTTCATCGTAAAAATACTGCTTGAAATTTTTACTTGCATGAATTCTTGCGATCAACGGAATAAATAGCGTATTTGCGATTTTATTTTGCATAAATATCCTTTTGACGGGATTTTCTAAATTTCAATAACGATATATTTTATCAAAAATTTACACAATTTTAGATTAAATTTATGGATTAAAAATTTTAAATTTAAAAAATCAAAATCTCACGATTTTGCTTCCAAAACCGCCTTCACTTGGGGTTCCGTCGCGAAATTCTTTTACACTTGGGTGTGATTTTAAAAACTCTTTTACAGCAAAAGCTAGTTTTCCTGTGCCTATGCCGTGTTTTACTATTACTTCATCAAAGCCCATTACAAGGCTTTGGCTAATAAATTTATCAAGCCTTTCTATGGCTTCTTCGGCTCTTAGTCCGTGCAGATCTAGCACCACAGAAGCTGTTTGTGGTTTTTGCACTTTTATATTTACCGAATTTGGTTTTGGCGACGGTGTGTTTCCGCTTCGTTTTAGCAAATTCAGTGGCACCCTAAGGCGAATTCCGTCGCTTTCAATCGTGGCATCATTTTTACTCATCGCAACAATTTCGCCTTTGATTTTTTCATATTTTACCCTATCGCCGATTTTAAATTCTATCGGCGCAGGGTCGCCCCCTTGCGGTAGCGTAACCGAATTTTTAAGCTCATTTGCCCTATTTATCGCTCTTTGTTTCTCTTTTGTATCATTTAGTTTTAGCGTTTTTTTGGCTTCTTCTATAGCGAAATAATACTCCCTTTCAAGCTTATTTAAAACCGCTCTAAATTCGCTATCGTTGCGCTCTTTTTGCTCTTTTAAACTTTGCGTTAAGATACCCAATTTTTGCTCTTTTAATTTTATCTTTTCAAGCTCCGTTTTTAGCTCTAATTCCAAATTTATCGCCTTTGAAATAGCTTCGTTTAGATTTTCTTTATCTTCGCCGTAAGTTTGTTTTGCAAGGCTCACCAAATTCGCATTTATGCCATATCTAAGTGCGGTCTCAAAAGCATAAGACTTACCAATCGTGCCTTTTAAAAACTCATATTTAGGGACGGAGTTTTTTTCATCATAAAGTGCTGCGCACAGATCCACGCTTTTATCTTTTGCTAGTAACATAGCAAGGCGTTTGTGGTGCGTTGTGATGACCATTTTTATATCATTTTGCATTAAATTTGAAATTATCACGCTATAAAGACTTGCTGCTTCTTCAAAATCGGTTCCAAGCTCGATTTCATCGACACCGATAAGCAAATTTTTGCGTCCAAAAAGCTTTGAAAAACTCATCATTCGCCCTGCAAAAGTCGAAATGTCATTTTTCACACTTTGTGGATCTTCCATGATAAGCTCAAATTCTTTGAAATTGCCGATTTTAGAGTGCTGGGCGCCAATTTTCATCGGCAAAAGATATTTGCTTAAAATACAAGCACTTAAAATTGATTTTAAAAGCATACTTTTTCCGCCGGCATTAACACCGGTAATCAGCAAAACTTTGCCCGTAAATTCGACACTTACGGGTTTTGGATTTTTTAGAGCTGGGTGAGAAAAATCACGCAAAATAATATCTTTTGAACTATCGTTTAAAACTATCTCAAAATCATTATTTCTCATCATCATCGCCCTAGCGATAAGCCCGTCAAAGCCGTCAAATGCGTGATTTATGAATTTTAAAAATAGATAATTTTTATTAAAAATTTGCGAAATTTCTTTGCAATGTTCAAAAATAAGCTCTTCTTTTTTATCTAAAATCTCGCTTTGGGCTGATTTGAGCCTAGAAATGCTATCAGGCGTTACATAAAAATATCCGCCGCTACTTCGCCCGATAACACTTCCTTTTAGCGCATGGTTAAATCCGCCACGCACCAAAAGCGCTTCACTCTCGCCAATGTAATGAATTTGAGTATCAACTAAATACGGGCTTATTGATTTAGCATAAATTAGCCTTTTAAGCTCGACATTTATCTCTTCTTTTTTGATTTTATAGGCTTCATTTAACGCGGAAAATCGCTCGTCAATGCTGTCTTTGAAGTTTCCGTCTTTATCAAAATAACCTGAAATTTCGACAATCACGCTAGGAATTTCGATTTTTAGCAAACTCTCAGCCAATTTCCCGCTAAATGGCTGTTTTTTAAGATACAAAAAATATTTTATAATTTTAGCAAACTCGTAAATTTCGCTTATGTGAAGCACAGCGTGTTTGGTGATTCGCATTAAAGCATCATCTAAATTTGCTACTTTTTCGCAAAGTGCGATGTCAAATTTAGCAAATTCGTAAATTTTTTCATAGTTGATTTTGCTATCGCCTTCTAAAAATAGTGGTTTTTCACGCGATAAAAAGGCGTTAAATTTATCCAAATATTCGCTCAAATCAAGGCGAGAAAAAATATCATTTTTCATTTTATCGTGCAGTCTTTTGCATTAAAAGTTTTGTTTTTAAATTCGTTTTCGGCGTCCCTTTTTGCGATAAATGAGCTAGTGGCGAAGGAAAATTCAAAATTTTGCAAATTTACTTGCGTTTGCGATTTACCGTCACTGCAAATAAGCGTTTTTCCTTGTTTGAACGCAGTAGAAAGCTCGTTTAAATCCTTTGCTTTGCTTTGGGTAAAAGTTTCAAAAGAGTAAGCAAATATCGCAAAAATCGCCATCACAGCCGTGATAATAAATTTCGCTTTTTTGCTTAATTTTTCATCGTCAATCAAAAAAATCGAAATCATAAAAAGTGTCGCAACAATAAAAACTACAAATCTCAAAATTTGCCCCTTTTTAACGCTCTGAATTTATCAAATTTGCCCTAAAATTCGCCACGCAACTGATACGAAATATCCCCTGCGCCAAAACCGATAACCAAACCGCTGTTTAAAATATGTTTCACGCCAAAAATATCGTAAAATTCTATGCTATCGCCGTTTCGTGAAATTCTCTCGGCAAAAAGCGGATTTAGAGCTTTAAATTCATCTTTTAAATTTATCCCGTTATCGCTCTCGCCTGCTGCATATACAGGCAAAATAACAAGCTCATCGACATTTTTAAAACACTCTTTAAAACCTTGTAAATTCGCCTTTAAGCGAGTGTATCTGTGTGGCTGGAAAATCGCCGTAATCTTGCCAATGCCTAGCAAATTTGCATACTCTTTTGCGCTTTGTAAAGTAGCAGCTATCTCGGTCGGGTGATGCCCATAATCATCAATCAAAACAAAATCCTTACTTGCCGTTAAAATGTCAAATCGCTTTTTAATGCCCTTAAAATTTAGCAAATTTGCTCTAATCTCTTCAAGCCCTATTTCGCAATTTGCTGCTAGTATCGCTAGACTTGCGTCAATGGCAATGTGTTTGCCAAGCCCCAAAACTTCGAATTTACCAAGCTCTTTGAGATTAAAACTCATATACGGCTCGTTATTCCTAATAACCTGCTTAACTTCTGTTATATCGCGGCTAGGATATAGCTTTATGCAATCTATTTTTAGCGTTTTTAAAAACTCATCTTCTGCATTTATAACGCGGATTTTCGCCCTTTCTAAAAAGCCCCTGTAAGCTGCGTGAAATTTTTCAATATCAAAATCGTAATGCTCCATGTGTTCGGGTTCTGCGTTGGTTACCACCGCCAAATACGGATTTGAATTTAAAAAACTGCTATCGCTCTCATCGGCTTCAAAAATAATATTTTCGCTTTTGCTGTATTTCATATTTGAGCCAAACTGCTTTGAAACTGCGCCGATGATGACGCTTCCGTCGATTAGGCTTGAAAGCATAGCACTTGTGGTGCTTTTGCCGTGCGCTCCTGCGACCGCAAAAACTCGCTTAAATCGCAAAATATAAGGCAGAGTTTCCTTGCGAGAAAGACATTTAATGCCTTTGTTTCTAGCTTCTACTAGCTCGACATTGTCATCTTTTATCGCAGCACTATAAACGACAAAATCTTGATTTTCAATCGCGCTTTTATCGTGAGGCGTATTGATTTTCATACCTTGCTCTCTAAGCTCGGCGATAGTTTCACTCTCTTTTATATCAGAACCGCTGATTTCATAGTTTTTTTCATGTAAAAATTTAGCAAGAGCAGAAATTCCAATTCCGCCAATGCCTATAAAATGAACTTTTTTCAAATTTATCCTTAAAATTTATAAAAATTTTTGTGCGATTTTACCAAATTTGGGCTAAAAATTTTATAACGAAATGAAAAAATAATTTTTTTATTTTCTCTAAATATTTTTAAACAAAAATTAAATAAAATAAAGATATAATCCCAAAATTTTACGAAAGCGTAATAATACAAATTATAAGGAAAATACCATGAAGGCTTTATTTGCTGCAATTTTTTCAGCGTTGATCATAAGTTGTACATTTGCACAAACCCCGCAAGAAACAGATAGCAAAAATACGCTTAGCGAAACAAATGCGACTATGGCTGGTGAAACACTGCTACAAGACCAAACTCTTTCGGACCCCAATGTCTCAGATGTACAGACTATATCAGAAGAATCTACGGAAAAGACATTGTCTATCTCAGAAATATCAACAACTTCTGGTACGATTTCATCAGATGCCGTAGCAGAAGCAGACAATGGAAGCATAATTAATCCGATTGCCTGTTTTGCTTGTCATAAAGAGCAGTTTGCTGACTGGGAAACTTCGCTTCATGCTAAATCACACGAAGATTTAAATCCGCTTTATGAAAAAGCTATCACTCTTGTAAGTAGCCAAACTCGTCAAATTCGCGAGCAGGTTTTATTAAGCTGTGGAACTTGTCACAACCCAAAACTAGAAAAGAAATTTGTCAGTGAAAGCGCGGCTCTTGCGATTATGCTTGATATAGATTCAACAGTGAAAAATGAGCTAAAAAATGCACTAGAAGCTGAGCATATAAAAAGCGGAATAAGCTGTTATATTTGTCACAATGTCGATAGTATAAATCATAGAGATAATTATACAACAGTCGGTTATCAAATGCTAAATTGGACAAAAGGAAATTTGATAGTAGGGCCTTATGATTTAAGCTCTCAACAAACGATTTTCCACTCTTTTGGGAAACGAGATTTTTTCAGAGAAAATAACGATTTATGCCTATCTTGCCATCAAGGGCAAGCCACTAAAAATGAACTTTCTATGTATAACACAGGTGAAGAGCTAAATTCAAGTGGCACAGACGATAAATGTGTAGATTGCCACATGGGAAGCATAAAAAAAGGAATACTCGCCCCACAAATCAAAAGAGATAATATGGTCGAACGCGATATAAAATCACACTTTTTTGCAGGTGCTAGAAATAGTAATATTTTAAAAGATATAATTGATATAAACATGGAGAAAACAGCATCAAGCACTGCTAAAATCATCGTTTCAAATTCTATACCACACGGGGTGCCAAGCGGTTTTAGTGGCAGAAGCTTAGTTTTAGAACTTTTATTTTTAAACGGAGATGAAGTCATCAGAACCGAAACAATCGATTTCAGAGCTACTTATGAAAGCAAATTTGGATCAGAAACTCTATCGTATTCAGCAAAAACTCTATTAAGCGATACACGATTGAAACCAAAAGAAAATCGTGAAATTCATATTCGCATTCCAAATGAAACAAATAGTATAAAAGCAACTTTAAGTTATTACATTTTAGCACCACAATTGCAAGAAATTTTAAAAATTGATGACAAAACTTATACAAAATCTTATGAAGTCATATCAAAAGAATTCAAGGTAAATTAACCTAAATTTGGCGTTTAAATTATATCTTAAACGCCAAATTCACAAATTTACCACTAAAATACTATGAACAATGCAAATTTAAAGATACTTTAAGATTAATATTATATTATACGGAAATTTACCTTATTTTGGGAGTTTGCAAATGAAAAAGTTCTTTGCAGTGCTTATTTTGGTCTTTTTTAGTTCAAATTTAGTTGCCGATGATGAAGTTTCTATCATGGCTGATCCACAAAACTGTCTTGGATGTCACGACGATATACATGCTGATTGGACCACTTCGCTCCATGCTAAATCGCACGAAGATTCTAGTCAGTTATACAAAAAAACTGTTGAGCTAGTCGCAACGGAAACAAAGCAAATTTATGAGCAAGTTTTGGTAAGTTGTGGCACTTGTCATAATCCACGCTTAGAAACCAAAAGCATAAGCGATGATGTTGCTCTTGCTTCTATGCTTGGAATTCAAACTGATGAAACAAAAAATTTACATGATAAAATCGAAAGTGAAAGTGTCAAAAACGGCATTAGCTGTTTTGTTTGTCACAGCGTAGAACATGTCAAAATACGCGATAATCAAACTCAAAACGGATATAAGCTATTTGATTGGACAAAAGATGATTTAATTGTAGGGCCTTATGATTTAAAAGATGAAGAGCCGATTTTTCATAAAAGCGAAGAGCGTAGATTTTTTAGAGAAAATAATGATTTGTGCTTAGCGTGTCATCAAGGTCAAGCTACTAAATCAGAGCACTCGCTTTATAATACAGGCGAAGAAATGCGAATTGTAAGCAGTAGAGAACTTTGCACAGACTGCCACATGAAAAATAGCAAAACCGAAATTATAGCCCCTGATATGCAGCGAGAAAATATGGTTCCAAGAGAGATAAAATCTCACTTTTTTGAAGGCGCACGAAATAGCGATATTTTGAAAAATGCTATCGAATTAAGCTTTGAAAAAGTCAGTCAAAATGAAGCAAAACTTTTTGTAAAAAATTTGATAAGTCATGGAATTCCGAGCGGTTTTAGCGGTAGAAGTTTGGTTTTTGATATATACTTTTTAAAAGGCGAAGAAGTTTTGCAAACTAAAAATGTAGATATGAGAGCAATTTATAAAAATGCACTTTTATTTGAAACACTTTCGTATGCTGCCAAAGCCAAAGGAGAAGACACAAGGCTAAAACCTTATGAAACAAGGGAAATTTTATTAGAAATTCCTGACGGTACAACTGCTATAAAAGTTTCTGCCGGATACTTTGTCATTGCACCACAACTACAAGAAGTGCTAAAAATTAAAAACGAAGAATTTACAAAACGATACGATGTCACAGAACAAACATTTAGTGTAAAATAAAATCTTTAACTTCTAATTCTCGGCAGATTCATTTCAATTTGCCGAGAATTTTTAAATTCCAACCCGTCCATTCATAGCTTTTATAAGCGAAAGCATATCGACATTTTCAAGGCTGACATTTGTAGGAATTCCTTGTGCGATTTTGCTAAATTTAATGCTTTTGTGTTTGAGTTTATCTTCTATATACAGCATTATGCCGTCTGAATTCACGCTTGGAGTGAGTGCAAAAATAAGCTCATCTGAGCCATTTTCATCGATCATTTTTTCAAGACGAGCCAAAATTTGATCATTTACATCATCAAGCACGAAATAAAGCCCGTCAAAAATATTATTATTTTCAAAAATAAAAATATCTTTTGGCGTTTCAACTATGCAAATTTTATCTCTATTTCTGCCAAAATCGGCACAAACTTCGCAAATTTCGCTTTCGCAAATTCCGCCACAAATTTCGCAACGACGCAAATTTTTAACAGCCTCTTCTATGCAGTGAGCCAAATTTAGCCCAGCAAAAGAGTTTTCAACTCCCACAAAATAGGCATATTTTAAGGCTGATTTTTTACCCACGCCCGGAAGCTTTTCAAAAGAAGCAACAAGCTCGTCAAATTTTTGTGCTAAATTTTTTTTCATAAACTCATCTTTTAATCATTTTTATTTAAATTTAGGCAAAAAAAGTGCCGTCCGTCGCTGTAATTGTAATCAAATTTAAACTTATGCATTTCGCAAATTTTATCTACGATATAAAGCCCAAGCCCCATTCCGCTTGTTTTTTCGCCCTTATTGCGGATAAAAGCTTGTTTATAATATTCAAACGATTTTGAAAGAGCATTGCCTTGATTGCTAACGCAAATTCGGTTTTTATCGCAAACAACTAATGCCCTTTTGTTATCCGAATATTTAAGCGCATTATCGATTAAATTTTTCAAAGCCAAAGAAAACAGCTGGAAATCGACATTTACAATATCATCGCTATTCATCTTAACTTCGACTTTTTCGTCCCAGTTATCAAGCATCGTTATGTCTTTGACTTGCTCTAAAATCAAGCTAAAATGGCACTCTTGATAATTTAATGAATAATTTCGCGAAAGCAGTTGTTCGATTTTTGCAAATTCATTTATCAAAATTTCAAGCCGCTCAAAAACCCCAACTAGCCTTGATTTTTGCGTTTCATCTTCTATCATTTCTGATATTATGCGACCTTTGCCGATTGGCGTTTTAAGCTCATGCATAATGGTTCGCAAAAAAAGTTGGCGAGAGCGAATTAGCTCTTGAATTTTACCGATAGCCTTATCGAATTCGGTTGCGACCTGTCCGATTTCATCTTGGCGTGGCTTGTCTAAAACTTTTATCTCCATATCGCCGTTTGCGAATTTTTGGATATTTCGGCTAAGTTTTTTAAGTGGCGTAAAACTGCGAAGCATAGAAACATAAAGCGAAATCAAAACAGAAATGACTATCAAAAAACCTATCCAAAGCGGATCGTTTAAATTCTTTGTTCCCAAGCTCTCAAACGCGATTGCAAAAGATTCATTTTTGATATTTAAAAAAAGCGAATCATTATACCGAATCGACTCAAACTCTCCAAGCGGCGTTTTTTGAGCAAAAACTTTTTCTCCGCTTGTGATGATATTTACCATAACATTTTTATCTTTTACTAGTTCAAGACCGAAATTTTTAAAATATTGTTGTATGTCTTGCGGTGGGATTGAACGATCATAAAGCTCCAAAAGATAGTTGATTGCGTTGATTTGGTTTGCCTGCATACGAGACAAGGCTTTATTCATCTGAATTCTGCCAAAGGTTATAAAAAGCACACAAACAAGCATCAACGCAATAACGAAAAATATCGTTATTTTGGTAGTTAAAGAGTGTTTCATCCGATAAGTTTATAGCCTATTCCACGAACTGAAAAGATGTATTTCGGATTTTTCGAGCTATCGCCGATTTTCGTGCGAAGGCGACCGATGATGACATCAAGGCTTTTTGAGTCCTTATCTTTTAGGCTTTTGCAGTTATAAACAAGCTGTTCTCTTGAAACTGAAAAGCTATGTTGTTTGATTAGGTATTCTAAAATTTCATATTCAGCCGGAGTTAGCGTTAAAGCTTCGTCTTCAAAGTAAATTTCATGCCTTTTTTCATCGATTCTAAATACGCTATCAGCGACGACTTCTTCTTTCTCGGCATTTGTTTTTCGGTAACGGCGGATTAAGCTCATAATCCTTGCGTGCATCTCTTTTGGATCATACGGCTTTGGCATATAATCATCAGCACCGATTTGAAGTCCTACGACCCTATCGCTAACATCACTTCTAGCAGAACTTATGATAATCGGAATATCATATTTTTCGCGAATTTCTTTGCAAACTTCAAGTCCGTCAATGCCCGGCAATGTCAAATCCAAAATCAATAAATCAAAATTTTTAATCCCTGCACTAAGCCCTAAATACGGATCTTCGTAGTTTGTAACCTTAATATTAAATTTGCTTAAATACTCTGATAGTAGCGTTGCAAATTCAGAATCATCTTCAATCATCAAAACATTTACCATAATTTATCCTTTGTTAAAAATTTTGGTAGCACATTATACAGAAAATTAGTTAAAAATTTATTGAGTTTTCAAGTAATTTAGGTAAAATAAGCGTTTTATTAAAATCAAAGCGGAGTTAAAAATTGGCTGATTATTATGAAATTTTAGAAATCACAAGAGAAGCAAATTCTGACGAAATCAAAAAAGCTTATAGAAAACTAGCTCTTAAATACCACCCAGATCGCAATCAAGGCGACAAAGAAGCCGAAGAAAAATTTAAAGAAATCAACGAAGCCTATCAAGTTTTAAGCGATGAAAACAAACGCAGAATGTATGATAGATACGGCAAAGAAGGCGTAAATAACGCAGGTTTTGGCGGATTTAGCGGCGGTTTTGAAGATATAAATTTAGGCGACATTTTTGAGTCATTTTTCGGCGGTGGCGGATTTAGTGGCACTAGACGCCAAAAAAGCGTAGATCCATACCCGCTAGATACTGAAACTATCGTAACTTTAAGCTTCAAAGAAGCTGTTTTTGGCGTAAGCAAAGAGTTAAAATACAAAATCAAAAAACCATGTGGGGCTTGCGACGCAACAGGCTCAAAAGATAAGAAAAAAGAGAGTTGTTCGCATTGCGGCGGGAGCGGTAAATTCGCAAGGCGTCAAGGTTTTATGAGCTATATCCAAACTTGTCCGCATTGCGGCGGCAGTGGCGAAATCGTCAAAAATAAATGCTCCGATTGCCACGGGCAAGGTTTTGTAGAAGAGAGCATAGAGGTCAAATTTGACATACCAAAAGGCGTTGATACGGGCTTAAAAATTCGCCTTGCAGAGAAAGGCAATATCTCAAAAACGGGCGAAAAAGGCGATTTGTATGTAAATATTCGCGTAAAAGAAGATAAACATTTCGTGCGAGAAGGCGATGATTTGTATATCGAAGTGCCTGTGTTTTTCACTCAGGCGATACTTGGCGAGACTATCGAAGTGCCTACGACAAGCGGAAAAACCGAGCTTAAACTCAAAGTCGGCACCAAAGACAAAGAGCAATTCATCATCGAAAACGAAGGCGTGGAAAATATCCGAACCAAGCAAAAAGGTCGTTTGATAGTGCAAATCTCAGTTCAAACGCCAAAAAAACTAAACGAGCGACAAACCGAGCTTTTAAAAGAGCTTCAAGAGAGCTTCGAAAAAGACAACGGCGAAAGCTTTTTTGATAAAATCAAAAGCTGGTTTAAGTAGAAAAATTCGGCAAATTTAAATGTCAAATTTGCCGAATTTACAATTTTATTCTTTTGTGTAAAATCCCATAATCTCACAAATATAAACTCTGTGAAAATCCTTGTTTTGATACCAAAAATTCGGTATTTCATCGCTTAAAAAATTCTTTTCTTCAAGGTAGCTTGTATAAAGCTTTTTGCATTTTAGTATCAAATTTGCTTCTTCAAAACCGATTAAATTCGGCTCTAACAAAACTGCATTTAAGCCGATATTTTTCGCCTTGTCTTCGTCTTTCCCGCTTATTTTCCCACAATACCCAAGAGCCTTTTTCTGACCACCGCCAAAAAACGAAAGGCTCATAAATTCGTTCTCTTCGCTAAATTTAAAGGTGTGGCGTTGCGGACGGATGTAAATGTGCGCCACCGGCTTTTCCCAAAGATAGCCAAAACCGCCCCATGAAGCGGTCATTGTGTTATAAAGTGGATATTTTTCGCTAGTTCCTGCGCTTACTAGCATCCACTCTTTTCCTACGCTACTAAACGGCTTTAAAACGCTATCTAAGGCTTTTATATCTGGCTCGTTAAATTTAAAACTCATAAAATTTCCTTTTTTTAGAATTCGTCGAATTTTACCTGTTTTTTGTTTAAATTTGCAAATTTCACGCAGTATTATCATCGCGAGAAGTAAAGCAACGAAGTCAATCTACGAGTTTAAAATTTCAAAGGGTAAATTTACAGAAATAAAAAAAGGGATTTGACAAATTCGCCAAATCCCTTGTGGAGTATAAAAAGCTAAAAAATCTTAGCCGTTTCGTTTTTTGATGATTTCTTCGCTTACATTTTTTGGAACTTCATCGTAGTGGTCAAATTCCATAGAGTAAGTCGCACGACCTTGTGTTTGAGAACGAAGGTCAGTAGAGTAACCAAACATCTCTGAAAGCGGACAAAATGCGTCGATGATTTTGTTTCCGCCGCGTTCGCTCATATTATTTACTTGACCGCGTCGTTTATTTAAATCGCCGATAACATCGCCCATATACTCTTCTGGTGTTTCTACTTCGACTTTCATCATAGGCTCTAAGATTACAGCACCAGCTTTGCGTGCGCCTTCTTTAAAGCCCATTGAAGCGGCTAGTTTAAACGCCATTTCAGAGCTATCGACTTCGTGGAAGCTTCCGTCATAAACGGTAACTTTGACATCTTCGACAGGATAACCCGCCAAAACGCCGTTTTGCATAGCTTCTTGGCAACCTTTATCAACAGCAGGGATATATTCTTTTGGAATAGCACCACCTTTGATGTCATTTACAAATTCATAACCGCTGCCCGGCTCTTTTGGCTCTAAGCGCAAGAAAACATGTCCGTATTGACCGCGACCGCCTGATTGTTTTGCGTATTTGTATTCTTGTTCGATAGTTTTGCGAATAGTTTCGCGGTAAGCAACTTGCGGTTGTCCTACTTCTGCTTCAACTTTAAATTCGCGTAACATACGATCAACGATGATTTCAAGGTGAAGTTCGCCCATACCTGAGATGATAGTTTGACCGCTTTCTTCATCAGTTGCCACACGGAAGCTTGGATCTTCTTGTGCAAGTTTTTGTAAAGCAATACCCATTTTTTCTTGGTCTGCTTTTGTTTTAGGCTCAACAGCAACGCTAATAACAGGATCAGGGAATTCCATGCGTTCTAGTATTACTTTATCTTTTTCGTCTGCTAATGTATCGCCTGTAAGAGTGTCTTTTAAACCAACTATCGCACCGATTTCACCTGCATAAAGCTCTTTGATTTCTTCTCTTTTGTTTGAGTGCATTCTAAGAAGTCGTCCGATACGCTCTTTTTTGTTTTTACCTGTGTTATAAACATAGCTACCGCTTTCTAGCACGCCGCGATAAACGCGAACGAAAGTTAGTTGTCCTACAAACGGGTCAGTCATAATCTTAAATCCAAGACCTGCAAACGCTCCGTCATCAGTAGATAAAACTTCTGTTTCGCTTCCGTCTTCGTATTCGCCACGAATCGCAGGAACTTCATCAGGCGCAGGTAGATAATCAACAACTGCATCAAGAAGCGGCTGAACACCTTTGTTTTTAAACGCAGTTCCGCACATCATAGGGATAATGCTAAGCTCTAAACAACCTTTTTTGATACCTTTTTTGATCTCTTCAATGCTAAGCTCTTCGCCATTGAAATATTTTTCCATTAAAGCTTCATCAGTTTCAGCAACTGCTTCAACTAGTTTGCTTCTATATTCTTCTGCTTTGTCTTTTAGCTCAGCTGGAATTTCGCCAACTTCCGGTGCGCTTGGACCTTTTGCGTCGTCCCAAGTAAGAGCTTTCATAGTTACTAAATCAACAACGCCTTTAAAAGTATCTTCTGCGCCGATTGGAATTTGAATCGGAACAGGATTTGCTTTTAATCTATTTTTGATTTGAGCTTCAACATTGTAAAAATTTGCACCTACGCGGTCCATTTTATTTACAAAAACGATTCTTGGAACATGATATTTGTTCGCTTGTCTCCAAACGGTTTCTGATTGTGGTTGAACGCCACCTACTGAACAAAATACAGAAACAGCGCCATCAAGAACACGCATAGAGCGTTCAACTTCGATAGTGAAATCAACGTGTCCCGGGGTGTCGATTAGGTTGATTTGGTGATCGTTCCAAAAGCAAGTAGTCGCAGCAGAAGTAATAGTAATACCTCTTTCTCTTTCTTGCTCCATCCAGTCCATAGTAGCAGCACCCTCATGCACCTCGCCGATTTTATGGCTCATACCTGTGAAAAATAGAATTCTTTCGCTTGTTGTTGTTTTACCAGCGTCGATGTGAGCAGCGATACCGATATTTCTAACTCTGTTTAAAGGAGTTTTTCTTGCCATGATTTACTCCTTACCAGCGATAATGAGCAAATGCTTTATTAGCTTCTGCCATTTTGTAAGTGTCTTCTTTTTTCTTAAATGAAGAACCTTTTGAATTCGCTGCATCAAGTAGCTCGTAAGCTAAACGCTCAATCATAGTTCTTTCGCTTCTTTTTCTAGCAAAAGTGATTATCCAGCGGATTGCCAAAGCTTGTTGGCGAGCTGGGCGAACTTCGATTGGAACTTGGTATGTTGCACCACCAACGCGGCGAGATTTAACTTCCATAAGTGGTTTTACATTTTCGATAGCGTCGTTGAAAACATCGATACCTTTGGCTTCGCCGCCTTTTTTGTCGATTAAATCTAACGCACCATACATAATCTCAGTCGCAACGCTTTTTTTGCCGTCATACATAAGTGAATTAATAAATTTAGTGATTACTTTGTTGCCATAAATTGGGTCAGGCATAACTTCCCTTACGGGAGCTTTTCTTCTTCTCATTTTATTATTCCTTCAAATTTGAAAATTTTACTCAAATTTAACCAAAACTAAGGGTTAAATCTGTCTTAGCTAAACTATTTTTTAGGGCGTTTAGCACCGTATTTAGATCTAGAAACTGTTCTTTTTGCGACACCTGCGGTATCAAGCGCACCACGAACAATGTGATATTTAAGACCCGGTAAGTCTCTTACACGACCGCCGCGAACTAGAACAATGCTGTGTTCTTGTAGGTTATGACCTTCACCGCCGATATAGCTGATGACTTCAAAACCGCTTGTTAGCCTTACTTTGGCAACTTTTCTCAAAGCTGAGTTTGGTTTTTTAGGAGTTGTTGTATAAACTCTGGTGCAAACTCCGCGTCTTTGAGGACACTCTTTTAGCGCAGGTGATTTTGACTTTACAGTCACTTTTTTGCGCTCTTTTCTGACCAATTGATTTATGGTTGGCACAGTAAATTCCTTTCATCAAAAAATTTATTAAATAAAAAAGAGATTGATTTTACAAAAAAATTACTTAAATATGGTTGAAAATAAGGTAGAATTTATAAATAAAGGTTACAAAATATTGCAACCTTTATTTACTCAGATTAATAACAAAACTCCAATAAGCCACAATTAATTAGCATTGCAGCATCGGATTTTATATTATCTCTGCCGAAGTTATCTATGATATGCTCCATAGTCTCTTTTGAACAATAAATTTCTAAATATTTCTTTGCTCTTGTAATAGCAGTATAAAAAATATTATGAGTTATTAAATTTTTTGCTTCATCTGGTATAACAATTTTTACTTTATCATATTCCAAGCCTTGTGATTTATGGATAGATATAGCATAAGCCAGTGCAAACGGCATATCGCTACCACCGTCTTTATCTATTATTGTCTCTTTTGGTTCATAAAATCTTATCACGGAAGTTTTTTCTTTAATTTCCAATAATTTTAGTTTATCATTTTCATCCCATTGATTATCTTCTGTTTTTGCCTTTGACAATATCGCTCCGACTTGTTTATTTTCGAAAATTTTATTAACTTCTATATCAAAGCATATTTTGTCTGATGATTCTGAAATTTTTACTATTTTTCCTTTTAGATTATTATGTAAAATATCTTCTTTCTCTTCATTTTTAAGAAAACGATTTCCACCGACAAATACAACAGGGTCTCCTTCTTTAAATTCCAAGACACCTATTTTGCAAGATTTACCTTGATTTTTCACTTGCAAAAACATATTCATATTATTTATCCCATCAAGTCCATCGTAACTTAGACAAAGTAAAATTTCATCTAATCCATCTTGTTTTTCAAAAATTTTATCTCTGCTTTTATCTAAATCAAAAAAATATTTACTATATTCTCCGCTTCCGTTTAAACTAGTTTTTAAAATATCTCTTTTCTCTGGTTCTGTTTTGGCTTCTCTAACATCTTTATAAAAATCCAATAATTTTTTACTTTCTAATTCTCCACTTCCTACCCTAAAAGGTACGGTTAATTCAAACTGACAAACAGAATCTTTGATATTCTCTTTTTTTATAGGTAAGAAAATTTTTACCATATCAAACCAAGAGCCGTATTGTATAGCGTCTATTTGATAATCATCTCCGACCAAAACAAGTTTTTTAAATGCATTTTTATTTAAAAAATTAAGCATATCGTCATTACTAATCATACTGCACTCATCAATGAATATAATGTCAAACCATTTTGGTATCCATCTTTCACATAAAAATGATTTTAATGTTCTTGCGTTAATTGTTGCCTTTGGTATTCTATCTCTTAAATTTTGAACTGCCGAAGCCGTATGTGCTAAAAAAATTTGTTTTTCATTACTATGTAAATTTGAAATATGTTTCATAAGCTCACTTTTGCCGGTTCCGGCAGAGCCATAAATAAAGACGACTTTTGACTTGTCAAATAAATAGTTTATAATTTCTTGTTTTTCATCACTACATTTTTTATTACCATTTCTATCTTTTTTATTTAATTCTTTTTCATGAAGTTTTAGCCATTCAGTTGCTTTTTGTGTGTAATTAAAAATACCACCTTGCTTTACTTTTTCTTGAAGTTTTGTAATAATTTCAACTATTTCCTTTTCTTTTGATACAATAAAATAGCTTCCGTTATCATATGCTATTCTTTGTCTAAGATCTTTTTTATTAAATTGTTTTCCAAGATCATGTAATAAATTCCATTCCGTAAAATCTTGCACATCTTTTTCATCCAAAAAATCTTGCAAATAATTTTCATTTGTATATAATTTACCAAATTTTTCAGTATTTTCTAACAAACGATTATAGAAAAATTCATCTTTTCTGCCTTTTGGATTTAAACATTGAAGCAAATCTATAAGCCTAGTTTCGCTTCCTTGTCCGGCTGGATTCATACAAAATGGGGCTTTTCTAAAAGGAAGACTGTCAGGATTAAAAAAAACGAGTTCTATTGCAGAGTGTCCCTCTACTTTATATGATAATTTTTCCCCCGAATCGTGTTTTTGATTTTTTAGAACCTTATTTTTCATCGTATAAAGCAAATACGATAACATAATTTTTTCTCCTGTTTTTAATTCTACTATTTCTTTGCCCCAAGAGTCGCCATATGTTGTCATAATTTTCTTTCGACATTTTTCCAATATTGGTTTTATAAATTTTACTTCTATTTTACGACTTTTATCCACATTGCCATCTTCAATTATATTTTTAAATTCATTATATTTTGGATCGCTAAATTTGACAATATCAAATAAACTTACCCCATATTCAGCTATATAATCATTAATTCTATTTTTTTCTGCTTCACCTATTTTTAGTCCTAAACCAAATAATTTAGTAAAATTATCAAATTCACAAGTTCTGATAGCAACCTTATGCCAAGCAACTACAAAAATCGGCATAGACTTTCCATTCACTTCGACACTATCAGCTCTTAGTGCGATATTTAAGGCATAATTATCATTAATCCTATCTTTACTAAAAGCTATGAAACGATTAAATTTACTAGCACCGTCTGTTGCTTTAACAAGAGAAATTTCATAAATTATTTTATTGTTGTTTAAAACAATAGCCTTTTGTTTAGTGACATAATATTGCTGTCCAGTTTTAGTATCGCTTGAAATTTGCAGTTTTTCAAAAACACTTTCGTAATACTCTTGCAAATTTTTATTTATTTTTGGCTTTAAAATTTCTATGTTATTAAGTATATTTATAGCTTTACCTTCAACTTTATTTTTATCTTTGAGTAAATTTTTAAATTCTATTAACTGCGGATAAATTTTAGCGATGTATGATTTAATATCATTGCTTTTATTTTCATTTACATCGCCCTTGCTTTCATCTTTTTCGCCATAAGCATTTGCTTCTATTGCAGCTGCGTCTGTATCTTCTTCGTCAAATTTTTTATCATATTTATAACTACCAAGATAATACACATAAAGTGTCTTTAAAAATCTAAAATCTTTTTGCAATTTTACAGGCAAGGTTTCATAAAAAGTATCTATGTTAAATTCTTTGCCTGTTATATGTTTCAAACAAGCTTCAAAAAGCTCTCGCATTTTTTCTAAAAAATCTTCTTGCGACGATGAATTTTCATCGATTAATTTTTCAATTTCGGCATTAATTCTTTCTAAATTTTCCATATTTTATCCTTTATCAAAAACCATTTTCGGTTTGAATTTTTTTATAATTTTGCATAGCAGAATTTGGCGAAACATTTGCGTAACAATACACACAACCAAACGGACAGCTATTATAAAATCCTATATCTTTTGACATTATACAACCACACTCTGTTCTTTGACCTTTGTCTTTTAAATCTTTTTCATTTATCTTTTCAAAAATATCGCCGAATAAATTTGAGCTATATTTATATCCCAAAAAATTTGCCAGTTTTTCAAATTTCCCACCTGTTTTTTCATATTTTTTGGCAAGAATTTGCAAAATCAACTCATCATCTACACATTTGTTATGCGAAATCCCAAATTCGCTAAAATCTATCTTTTCAGAGCAAGTTGCAAGTTTAAAATTCCATTTTTGAGAATTCATTTGAGCTAATTTCATAGCAAACTCACTCATCTGCTCTTCGTTCCAATCGACGAATTTTATATTTTCATTTTGCAAATTTCGACGGGTTTTTTCATACAAATCCAAAAAGCTAAAAACTAATTTCTCCGTATATCCTACAAGCTGATTTGCTATATTTTCTATTCGTAAAAGCAAGGTTTTTATATCTAAATTTCCACCTAAAATAAGTGGATCAAATCGCCAAATAACTCTATCTTTACCTATTAAATTTGAAAGCTCTTTAAAAGCTTTTATTCTTGCGTCCAAATTCGGAACATTTTTTTCTATTTTTTCGGCGTCGTAATTATTTAAAGTATATTGAAAATAAAAATTTGGAATTTTGGTTTCTATAAAATTTAAATATTTAAAAATATTTTTTGGAAATTTGCTCCAAAACACTGCCATTTGGACTTCTTGTAATGAAATATAATGAATTTTGCCGTTAAATGGATTTTTCCACTCGCAATAACCTTTTTCAAGGGACTTTACAAACCAATCGGCATAAAACGCAGGTAAATCAGTAGCCCTAGAAGCAGAAATAATAATCGGAGATAAAGCATTTATCGCTTCGCCGTTTATTATTATTTTTTTATTTTCCCAAGTCATTTCTATTCTTTTGATAAGTATTCAAAAACATATCCGTAAATTTCATTGCCTGAAATTTTAAATTTTTCAAAATTACTTGTAATAAATTTACTTATAAAGTCATCTAATCGTTCATTTCGATTTTTTCGCTTATCATCTATAATATACGGGCTAACGCAAATAAATAAATTTCGCCCGCTAATCGCATTTTTAAGCGTTTGAGTAATTTTTTCTATATTAAAAACACTGTCGTCTAGGTCTATAACATTTGAAAAAATATGCACCGTTAAATCGGCAATTTCGCTAAATTTTAAATCTTTTTCGGTAATATCAGCAAATTTTTTCTCAATATCTTCAAAATTTCCGCCAGGCAAAATTTGCCCTAAATTTATAAAACACCTATCAAGTGCTACTCCCGAAGCTTCTATAAGTTTAGCCGAAATAGACAAATTTTTATCTTGTAAAAAATCTATCAAACACCCAGTCCCGATACCCTGCCCGCAACCATAATCAATCACATTTATACTCTTACAATTATCAAAAGTATCTTTGCGTTTTTTAAAAGCCAAATCAAGTTTCTTTTTATGCATCTTGCCATAATCCCGCATATATGCTTCTAATTGCGTATTATTTTCTAAAATATTCTCTCCGCGATTTGTGCAGTAGGTAGCCAAATCTCCTGGGATATTCTTCTCGTGCCATTTTATAATGTCTTTAAAACTTTTACAATCTTTTATAGCTTCTTCATATGCTTTTGTAGCTTCTTCATATGTCATAAGATTCCTTTTATTTGACTATTCACAAATTTAAAAAGGCTTAATACAGCCTTAAATCAAAACTCAACGCTCTTTATGTTTAGTTTTGAAGTTTATCAAATTTGAATTATAAATTCAATAAATTTTTTAGTCTTTAATAATCGCAAATTTTCCGCCACCAGTGGCTAAAAATTTTTGATTTTGGTGGGCAAAGACGCCCACCCTACTTGTCTTAAAGCTACTTTTGTTGCTTTAAGTTATGACTACATCTATTTTAAAATTTCTAAAAATTCACTCTCGTCAATCATCTCTTTTTCTATAAGAGTTTTTGCGATTTTATCGATTTTATCCCAGTTTTCTTCAATTAATGCTTCGCATTTTTTGCTAAGTTCTGCCATAAGTTCTAAAACTTCTTTTTCGGCTAACTCCGCTATATAGCCAGTTTTGCTTTGGTTGGCTAAATTTAACGAGCCAAATTTGCCCATGCCGAGATTTTTAGTAGCCCAAAATAACAAATTTGTTGCTCCTTCTAAATCGTTTGAAGCCCCGCTATTTATGCCCTTTTCGCCACTGATTTTTTTCTCGGCAGTTCTACCAGCTAGACAAATCAAAACTTCGTTTTTTATGTCCTCAAAGCTTTTACTAGTTTGCATTTCATCTTGGTTATAGGAAACAAATCCAAGTGCCTTGCCCCTTGGCATAACCGTAATCTGCTCGATTTTAATCTCAGGACGCAATAAATGCGAAATCACAGCATGCCCAGCTTCGTGATATGCTGTGGCACTAAGCTCATCTTGGATACTTTTACTAGATATTTTTTCGCCATATTTCACGGTATTTATCTGCTCTAAAAGAATTTCTTGCGAAATTCCGTCAAGACCTCGTTTTATAACCTCATACGAAGCTTCTCGTTTGACTTTGGAAAGATCGGCACCGCTCATAAACGAACTAAATTTGATAAGTTTTTCTCTATCGATTTTACCAGCTGTTGGGAGCTCTAAAATTTTATCGATAAAATAACCCCTAGCTTCTGGGTCTAGCATTCCAACCTCAACCTTTAAATCAATGCGACCGCTTCTAGTAATGGCTGGATCTAGTTTTTCTGGCAAATTTGTCGCAGCTATGATAAAAATGTCAGCCCCGTCTGAAAATCCATTGATTTCAGTTAAGAGTTGATTTATCTGCACATCAAATCTCGTTCCATCTTCTCTACTACCGAAAACATCAATTTCATCGATAAATATGATAGAAGGTGCATACTCTCTTGCTCTTTTAAAGACCTTTTGCATGGTTTCGATATCTAAAATTTCAGTTCCAGTCGTCTGGATAAAAGGCAAATCAGCCTCATGTGCAAACGCCTTTGCAAGCATTGTTTTACCAGTCCCAGGAGGTCCATACAAAAGCATTCCGCGCGGAGCGTGAATTCCATATTTTTTGAGCTCTTCTTTGTTTAATAAAAGCCTTGTAATCTCTTTTAGTCTAGCCTTAACCTTATTGTGTCCTGCAATATCCTCAAAACAAGTATCTGGCAAATCAACTAAAATCGAACCAACTCCCCCTCCAAAATCGCTTGATTTGGGTAGTTTTTTGAGCTCGGCATTTTTATAGGTTAAATTTAAAATTCCGTCTTTTACATCAATGCTATGCTTTAAATCAACTGTTTGATTTTTTCTAAAACAATCATTTATAAACTTATCAATCGTTGTATTTTCTAGAATTTTATCAATCGATTTGATAACCTCTTGCTCGACACTAATACAAATTTCATCGATATTAAGATCTAATCTATCTATCAAAAAATCTTGCAAAAGCTTAAACATTTTTTGCGAAAATTTAGATTTTAGCTCTCTTGCATCAAATGACGGAAGCATATTTAAGATTAAAATTTTAATTAGCTCTTTTTTTGCTGTTTCATTAAATTCAATATTTACAAAATTTTTTTCAAAATTTGCAATCTTATCATCCAAAATAGGTTTTGCGATTTTTTCATAGGCTTCGTAATTTAGCTTATTAAAAAGCGCAATCTCGCCCTGAGAGATACGGGATAAAAACTCAGGTTTGAATAAATTTTGCCCTCTATAATTATGTTCGGAAGATAATTTTTCTAAAATCATATTCTCGGCATTTTTAGCATTTTCATCCAAAAGTTTCAAGAAGCTTTCGTTTCGATAAAGCTCACTTCCGACATTTGAGGTAAATACAAAAATACACTCCCTAAAATCGATCTCTTCATCGCTAAATTTATCCCTCGTAAAACCACTTCCAAGAATATCTAAAAATGTATCTTGGACACTTATATGGGCTTTTTCGATTTCATCAAATAAGATTATAGACTTTGGATTTTCTTTTACAAATTTAGTTAGTTCGCCCTCGGCTGAACTTTCCCACACAGGCGTTGAACCGACTAGTTTAAAGCTAGCATCTTCTTCATCTTTATAATGCGCCATGCTAAACTCTTTAAATCTATATCCGTCAAAAAAATCCTTTAAAGTCTTCGCAAGCTCGGTTTTGCCGGTCGCTGGTGGTCCTAGAAAAAAGAAAATTCCTCTTATAGAATTAGCATTTTTCGAGCTTACCCCAGCTATCTTGCTCATAACCGCATCAATTGCCATATCTTGCGAAAAAATTCTATCTTTTAGCTTGGCTTTTGTATCTTTGATTTTAGCCAAAAGGCTCTTTGTATTAGACTTCAAGGTTCCTATGTCGGTTTTTTCTATATAGAAATTATTTTCTAAAAAAAGCCTTCTTATAGCTATTATTTCTTGGGTAAATTTTACTTCGCCACTATATTTAGCTTCCAGAATTTTATTTCTATTAATTTCTATTTCGAATTCTTTTGGCTCGTAACCCTGACTTTTAAGAAGCTTTAAAAATTTTCCATTTTTTATGTAAAAATGATTTAAAGCTTCAAAAAAGGTAGTTTTACTAATTTCCTTATTTTGTTTTAAAATTGCAATGGCTTTCGCCACTAAAAAAATATCCTTTATTGTCATAAATTTTTCTCATTAAATGGAAGATTCATCTTCCTCTATTGTAGGGAAAGGAAAATTATATTCATCTCCTCTATCTATTTTAAACGAGTTATCAAAATTTTCAGGCACTGGTTCGCCTGTTTCTAACATATATAGAATTTTGTTAACATCGGCAACCGAATCCATAACAAAGTCTAAGACACTTTTAAAAAGGTTAAATGTAAGTGGATTATCTTCCAAAATAATCATTGCTCTATAAGAAAGCTTCCCAGCTGTATCAATCTCCCATGCACCACAAGCATAGTGGGAGTTCAATTCGAAAAGTTCTTGTATTATGAAATTAAAATATTTTGCATTTTTATCTATTTTGATAGGTTCCATACCCACTAACATTGGCTTCAATCTAAAATTAACAATCGTACCATCATTATATGTCCGAATACTGTGACCGATTATCTTAATTGGCGATGATAGCACAAAACTAGTAAAAATTAATTGATCAGGATCTTGATCAGGATCGCCAGCGTTAATTTCCGCCAAACCACGACCCATTGCGTTGAAGTAATAATTTCTGATTTCATTTAATGTAGTTGCCATAACTTACTCCTAAATAATAAAATTTTTTACAATTTTCATTGAAATTTACGAATTATACAGATATATATATACATATATGCTTAAAATTTTTAAGAAGTAGATTTGTAGTATTTTGGCTTTGCATATAGCTAATTTTTTTGGAATTTTAAGGTTTATCGGCTTCGTAAGACAGACCCTTGCCCAGTGATTTTTTAAATACTACGCTGAAATTTAAAATTATCAAATTCGCATACAGCCGTGTCATTGTAAGTATCGTAGGGTGGGCATCCTTGCCCACCATAAGGTTGCCAAATTTTTCGGTAGGCAAGGATGCCCACCCTACTTATCTAAAAATTAAATTTTTAACGCTTTTTGTATATCTTTTGTAACTTTAAAATTATTGATTTGTTCTAACAAGCTTTATATCGATATTTGTGAAATTTTTGTCATTAGTGATGATAAATTTACATTTTGCAAATTTGGCACAAAAGTATTGGTGTAAATCTTCATAATCCAAACCCACATTTTTATCCATAAAATTTAAAATTTGTTCATCACACGATTTATCAGGATAATAAATCTCCCATAAATCATCGTCAAATACTATACCTTTTAGAAATTCTTTCGTTTGCGACCACATATTGTTTTTCTCAGACCCAATATATGAAATCGTAGCCAAGCTTATGCTATCTACTACCAAAATATAATTTTTCGCTACAAATTCATTAATCGCTTTGATTGTATTTTTAGAGTTAGTTCTTACAGATATTAGTAAATCCAGCAATATATTTGTATCTAAGAAAACTTTATTTCGCATAGCGTTTGGCTCTTATTTTTTTGACTTCTTCGTCTGTAATATTATCATCTATAAGCCCGGTTATGGTTTTTAGACGATTTAGTCTATCTTTTATGGAAGATACTTCGTCGCTAGAATTGATTTTTTTAAGCTTTACTTTCAAGCCAAAAAGACCTTTTATGCCTTTTTTTATTTCGTCAAAAGAAATATCATTGGAGTAAGTTAATATCGCTTCCATAGTGCTTTCCTTTATAATTTTTCCAAGCGATTATAGCCAAAATTATATAAATTTGTAATTATTGATTTTTTGGTAGTGTTTATTTCAATCTTTAACAATCGCAAAGCGTCCGCCGCCGCAGACTAGCAAACAAAAAGAAATTCCGATATAAAGGTATAAAATTTCGGCTGCAAAACCGCCGTGAGAGCTCATCGCAGTTAAATCAGGGTAAGCAACATAAAGTATAATGCCACATAGTCCTAAAACTAATAAGGCACCGATTCGGCAAAATAGCCCAAGAATAATCATCACAGGCGCAACAATCTCGCCCAAATAAACACCATAAGCCACAAATTCAGGGATATTTTTTGCTATAAGCATACTTTTTACGCCACTAACGCCGTTCATTATCTTTGCAACGCCGTGCATAAAAAGGCAAACACCAAGCGACAAACGCAAAAGCAAAAGTCCAAAATTTGTAAAACTTCTCATAATATCTCACCAAATTTAAAAAAGGCGGAGCCATTGCCCCGCCTTTGGAAGTTAGTTATTTTTTATTTTTACGATTTTATCTTGATACAAGCCCGTTCCCACTGGAATCGTGCGACCTAAAATAACATTTTCTTTTAAGTCTTCAAGATAATCAAATTTACCTGCTATCGACGCTTCTGTTAGAACTTTTGTAGTTTCTTGGAACGAAGCAGCCGAAATAACGCTATCAGAACCAATCGCCGCTCTTGTAACACCAAGCAACACAGGCTCAGCAATCGCAGGTTCGCCACCCATAGCCATAACTTTTTCGTTTTCTTCACGGAATTTTCTGCGGCTGATTAAATCGCCTGTAATGAAATTTGTATTTCCGCTATCTACGATTCGCACTTGGCGAAGCATTTGCGAAACGATGATTTCGATATGTTTATCGTTAATCGCAACGCCTTGTGAGCGATAAACTTGTTGAATTTCGCTTATCAAATAGTAGTGAAGTGCCTTTTCGCCTAGAATTCTAAGCACATCGTGGCTACTTACGAAACCTTCTGTCAATCGTTCCCCTGCATGGACAAATTCGCCGTTTCGAACTTGAATTTGGCGAGATTTATCTATTAAGTATTCAGCTGTTGTGCCGTCGTTTGCTTCGATGATGATTCTCTCTTTTGAGCGAAGCGGTTTATCTAGTCTGATAACGCCGTCAATATCGGCAATGATGGCAGTATTTTTTGGTCTTCTTGCTTCAAAAAGCTCAGAAACGCGAGGCAAACCACCGGTAATATCTTTTGATTTCGCAACAGCTTTTGGCGTTTTTGCCAAAATATCGGCTACTTTTACCGTATCGCCGTTATTTACGAAAATCGCAGTATTTGCGCCAAGATTATATTTAACTAGCTCTTTTTTAGAAGTTGCGATTATAATCGCAGGTTTTACGCCTTGTGGCAAGTATTCGTTGATAACCAAACGGCTTTGACCTGTCATTTCGTCATATTGCTCGCTAGCAGTGTATCCCGGTTCAATATCTTCAAACGCAATCACACCTTCGCTTTCTGCGATAATCGGCGTAGAGTAAGGATCCCACTCAGCGATAACTAGTCTATCATCTTTTTGTGGTTTAGCAATAACGCTTTTTACTTCGACTTTTGAGTTATCATCGTATTGGATAACCGATTCGCGTGGAATATAGTGGCGAATCGCCTCTCTTCCGTCTTCATCGGCAATAACGACAAACATACCTTTTTCAGCTACTATATAGCCTTTTTTAAGATCTTTTAATCTTTCTAAATAATCACCTTTTAAGATGAAATATTTTAGCACACCTTTTGCCCCTGCTTTGATGATTTGCGTTACAGGTTCGCCGTCTTTTACCATTAATTCACTAGCAAAAGGAATTCGGTTAGGGATATTCCAGCCTTCTTTGATAACCTCAACTAAACTTTCGTTTTCTTGAATTTTCTCGCCGTTTGCATAAGGTAGGTGGAATTTACCTTCAACCTTACCGCTAACACCTGCTAACTCGTTTGGTTTAGCCAAATCGTGGCGTCTAATGGTGTATTTAAATTCTTCTTTTTTGTTTTTAACAGAGATATTAACATCATCATGGGTAATATCTATGCTTACAACGCCGTCAATCGGAGCTTTGATTTTAGGCTCAACAAGCAATACGGCTGAATTTCGTCTATTCATAACGATTTGTTTTCCGCCGTTTTCTTGTGTATTGATATTATAATATCTAATAAAGCCCTCTTTTTGTGCTACGACTTGGCGATCTTGTTGTTCAGTCGAAGCGGTACCACCTTGGTGGAAAGTTCGAAGCGTTAGCTGAGTTCCCGGTTCTCCGATTGATTGGGCTGAGATGATACCGACTGCTTCGCCTGGTTTTACTAGTTTGCCTTCGCCCAAATTTACACCATAACATTTCGCACAAACGCCTTTTGTAGCTTTACAAGTTATCGGGGTTCTAATGCTAACTGATTTAATACCCGCATCAACGATAGTTCTAACAGAAATTTCATCAAGCAAAGTGCCTTCGCTAAATAAAACTTCATTTGTAATCGGATCAATTACATCTGCACTTAAAACTCTACCCATAATGCGATCTTCAAGGCTTTCTACTAACTCGCCGTTATCGGTGATTTCAGTTATTTCGATACCTTCGTGTGTGCCACAATCATGCATTGTAACTTTTACATTTTGAGCGACATCGATTAGCTTTCTTGTTAGGTAACCAGCATTTGCCGTTTTAAGCGCGGTATCAGCAAGACCCTTTCTAGCACCGTGCGTAGAGATGAAGTATTCTAGCACATTTAGACCTTCGCGGAAATTTGAGATAATCGGAGTTTCGATAATACTTCCGTCCGGTTTAGCCATAAGTCCCCGCATACCTGCAAGTTGCCTAATTTGGTTAGCACTACCCCTAGCTCCTGAGTCAGCCATCATATAAATAGAGTTAAATCCGCCCTTGTCATTTTTAACAAGCTTCATCATCTCTGTTGCAACTTGGTTGTTTGTATCGGTCCAAATATCGATGATTTTGTTATATCTTTCGCTATCGGTTAGCAAACCAGCACCATATTGGTTTTGAATTTCTCTAACGCTTTTTTTCGCTTCTTCGATAAATTTGTGTTTTGAATCAGGCACGATAATATCTGCAACTGAAATCGAAATTCCGGCTTTTGTCGCTGATTCGAAGCCTAAATTTTTAAGATTATCTAGGAACTGAGCACTGACTTCAAGTCCGCCTTTTTTATAGACATTATCAACCAAATTTGCAATGTCTTTTTTCTTCATAACTTTATTCCAGTCATCTTCTGTGATAAAATCAGGCAATATTGATTTTATAATTAGGCGACCGGCAGTTGTAAATGTAGTTTTGCCATCAACGATAGTTTTGATTTTTGCGTGAATATCAAGCGAATTTGCTTCAACAGCAACCATAACTTCATCGACATTTGCGAAAATTTTATTTGTACCTTTTGCGTTTTCTTTTTCCAAAGAAAGATAGTAAATTCCAAGAACCATATCTTGCGACGGAACCGCAACAGCTTTACCGCTTGCAGGAAGCAAGATATTCATAGAACTTAGCATTAAAACCTTACACTCTGCGATTGCTTCTTGGCTAAGTGGCACATGCACAGCCATTTGATCCCCGTCAAAGTCGGCGTTGAAAGCAGCACAAACTAACGGGTGCAAGCGAATTGCTTTTCCTTCAACAAGCACAGGGTGAAATGCCTGAATAGACATTTTGTGAAGTGTCGGAGCACGGTTAAGCATAACAGGGTGATCTTGAACTACTTCTTCAAGGCACTCCCAAACTTCGTTCATCTTGTTTTCAATCATTTTTTTGGCTTGTTTAACGGTTGTTGCGTAGCCTTTTTCTTGAAGTCTAGCTATCAAATGCGGTTTGAAAAGCTCCAATGCCATAGTTTTAGGAAGGCCGCATTGATCCATTCTTAGTTTTGGACCAACGACGATAACAGAACGACCGGAGAAATCAACCCGTTTTCCAAGTAAGTTTTGTCTGAAACGACCTTGTTTTCCTTTGATGATTTCACTTAGTGATTTTAACGGGCGTTTGTTTGCACCTTTAACGGCATTTGCTCGTCTGCCGTTATCAAAAAGCGCATCAACTGCTTCTTGGAGCATTCTTTTTTCATTGCGAATAATAATCTCAGGCGCATCAAGCTCCATAAGTCTTTTTAGGCGTGAATTTCTGTTGATTACTCTTCTGTATAAATCATTTACATCAGAAACTGCGAATTTACCGCCATCTAGACTTACTAACGGTCTTAAATCAGCCGGTAAAACTGGCAAATTTGTAATCATCATCCACTCAGGTCTATTGCCCGAATTTAAGAAGCTTTCGATAACTTTCAATCTTTTTACGATAGTTTTTTTCTTAGCTTCTGAATTTGTGTTTGCCATTTCATCTTTTAAGCTATTTAAAATTTCGACCAAATCAAGCTCTGCAAGCATATCTCTAATAACTTCGCCACCCATTTTAGCCACAAAACCGGTATGGGCATATTTGTTATTTAAAGATTGGTATTGCTCTTCATTTAAAACTTCATATTTTTCAACTTTTTTTGAATTTTCGCTATCGTAATACGCTTCACCTGCATTTTCTACGATATAAGCTTCATAATACAAAACGCGCTCTAAATCTTTCATTTTTACATTTAAAAGCGTTCCGATTCGGCTTGGGAGCGAATTTACATACCAAATGTGAGCCACAGGAGTAACTAGCTCGATATGACCCATTCTTGTGCGGCGAACTTTTGAAGTTGTGATTTCAACGCCACATTTTTCGCATTTCCAGCCACGATAGCGCATTTTTTTGTATTTTCCGCAAATACACTCGTAATCACGCACTGGACCAAAAATTTTAGCACAAAATAGTCCGTCTCGCTCAGGTTTTAGTGTGCGATAATTGATAGTTTCAGGTTTTTTAACTTCGCCGTAGCTCCATGATTTGATCTCATCAGGACTAGCTAGTTTTATCTGAAACGCATCAAAATCGTGTGGTCTTTGATCTTCTTTTACATCAATTTGTCTTAAATTCTCACTCATTGTCATCACCGCTTTCATAAATTTCAACATCCAAAGCAAGAGATTTTAACTCTTTTGTCAATACAAAAAATGTCTCTGGGATACCAGTAGATGGAACATTTTCGCCTTTTGTTAAAGCTTTATAAGCTGCAAGTCTGCCCTCAACATCATCTGATTTGATTGTTAGCATTTCTCTTAGCGTGTAAGCAGCACCGTAAGCTTCTAATGCCCAAACTTCCATTTCACCAAATCTTTGACCGCCAAATAGTGCTTTACCGCCGACTGGTTGTTGTGTAACAAGGCTGTAAGGTCCTGTGCTTCTAGCATGGACTTTTTCATCGACAAGGTGGTGAAGTTTAAGGTAATACATACAACCCACATTTACGCGTTCTTTCATCTTTTCGCCTGTGCGTCCGTCATATAGCTCGGTTTTGCCGTCGCTATCAATTCCTGCCATTTCAAATAGTTTTTTGAAATCTTCCGGCACGATGCCTTCGAAAATCGGAGCGGCAAATCTAACGCCTTTGCTCCAATCTCTTGCGTATTTTAGCAACTCTTCATCGCTTAAATTTTCAATCGCTTTTTTAGCGTTCATTAGTTTTGAAGTTCCTGCGATTTCAACCATTTTGGCTCTTAAATTTGTAAGCCACTCGCCTGTTTTTTCTTCTAAAATTTGCTGAATTTGCTCACCCAAACGCCAACCGACAAGTCCTAAGTGGCTTTCCATGATTTGACCGATATTCATACGGCTTGGAACGCCTAGCGGATTTAGAACAATATCCACTCTTTGACCGCTTGGCAAGTAAGGCATATCGACTTCTGGAACGATGTTTGAGACGATACCTTTATTTCCGTGTCGTCCTGCCATTTTATCGCCGACTTTTAGTTTGCGTTTAGTTGCGACATAAACTTTTACAAGTTTAACAACTCCGCTTGGCAAAATGTCATCTTTTTCCAAAATTTCGATTTTTTCATCGTGTTCTTCTTTTAGCTTTTTCTTTTCATTTTGGAAATGGTTTTTAAGCTCGTCGTATTGTTTTTGAATTTTCTTTGAATATCCTTTAACAAACGAATTTAGCGTAAATCTATTTGAATTTTCCAAATCTTCTTTTTTAACAAAATCGCCTTTTTTATACTCAGTTTTATTTAGAGTTTGAGCGCTTTCTAGCGGATTTTTAGAAAGAAGCGAAATAACTTTTAACATCTCTTCTCTATCTAACATTAAAAGTCTATCGTGGTGTTCTCTTTCTAACTCTGTTCTTTCTTCTTCATAAGCACGAATTGTTCTAGGATCTTTTTCGTAACCTTTTTTAGTGAAAATTTTCACATCGATTACAACGCCTTCCATAGAACTTCCGGCATATAATGATTTATTTACCACATGCCCTGCTTTTTCGCCAAAAATAGCTCTAAGAAGTCTTTCTTCCGGAGTTGGTTTAACTTCACCTTTTGGAGTAACTTTTCCTACCAAAATCATACCCGGTTTTACATGGGTTCCGATTTTGACAATTCCACTCTCATCTAGATGAGTTAGCTCTTCTTCTTTGACATTTGGAATATCTTTTGTAATCTCTTCAACGCCGTCTTTTAGCTCTCTTGCTTCAATCTCTTTTTCATAGATATGAACGCTTGTGTATTCGTCTTTACGAATCATTTTTTCGCTTATTACAACGGCATCTTCGTAGTTGTAACCATGCCACGGCATAAACGCGATTAGAGCATTTTTACCGATAGCCAACTCGCCGCCGTCCATACTAGCGCCATCTGCGATGATTTGACCTGCTTCAACGCTATCGCCTTTGCGGACGATTGGGTGTTGAGTAAAGGTTGTATTTTGGTTGGTGCGTAAATTTTTCTCCATTGAATAATGGTCAATAAAAGGACCCTTTTCATCTTCGCCTAAGATAAAGATATTTTTATTATCTACTTTTTCTACGATTCCGGCTCTTTTTGCTTTAATGGCTTCCCAAGAATCTCTTGCGATAGTCGCTTCCATGCCTGTTCCTACGATCGGAGCAGTTGAGTATAAAAGCGGAACTGCTTGGCGTTGCATGTTTGAACCCATTAGCGCACGGTTGGCGTCATCGTGTTCCAAGAAAGGAATAAGCGAAGCTGCAACACCTGCAACCATACCGCTACAAAGGTCGATCAAATTTATATCTTCTCTTCTTGCCATTATGGTTTCACCGTCTTTTCTAGCTTCAAGTAGCTCTTCGGCGATATTATTTTTAGCATCTAATTTCGCAGAAGCAGGTGCGATATAAAGCCCTTCTTCTTGCGTAGCCGTTAAATAAACGATTTCATCGGTTACTTTGCCATCAACGACTTTTCTATACGGAGCCTCGATAAAGCCAAGATCATTTACTTTTGCGTAAGTTGCAAGAGTATTGATAAGACCAATATTTTGACCTTCCGGAGTTTCAATTGGGCAAATTCGTCCATAATGCGTCGGATGAACATCTCGCACTTCAAAACCAGCTCTTTCTTTTACTAAACCGCCTTCGCCAAGAGCCGATAATCTTCTTTTATGCGTAACTTCGCTAAGCGGATTTGTTTGATCCATAAATTGGCTTAACTGACCGCTTGTGAAAAATTCCATTAAAGTCGTAGTTATCATTTTTGGATTTACAAAATCATAAGGCATAAGCTCTTCGATATTATTGCTTAGGCTTGTAAATTTATCTTTTATCGCTTTTTGAACTTTGATAAATCCTAAATGAAGTTCATTTGCCAAAAGTTCGCCGATAGCACGAATTCTTCTATTTCCCAAGTGATCTCTATCGTCGATAAATCCTTGTCCGTTTTTAACTTTAATCAAATATTTTGCAGTTTTGATAATATCTTCATTTGTCAAAACGGTTACAAATTCAGGCACACTAAGACCTAATTTGTGATTCATTTTCATTCGTCCTACTTTTGTAAGATCGTATCTTTCAGGGTTGAAAAACAAATCATTTACAAATGCTCTTGCAGCGTCTTTTACGACAGGTTCTCCTGGTCGCATAACTTTGTAAATTCTAATCGCAGCCAAATCATTTTCGTCATCAACGCCTTCTGTTTGTTGTAAAAGTTTTAGCGTTTCTGCATCTTGGATAAATGAATTTATAATTGAGTTATCAACACCGATAGCCAAATCATTTGCTATGTTAAATTCGCTTGTGATTTCGCCGATTTTGGCCAATTTTACTTCATCAAGCGCAGTTAAGGTATCAAATAAAACTTCGCCACTTTCGCTATTTATAACAGGATCGCTTAAATATCTTTCAACTAAAATTTCAGTCGGATACTCTATAAATTTAAGCCCATCTTCTACTAGTTTATCTGCTTTTTTCTTGGTTAAGCGTTTTCCTGCTGAGTGTAAAATCTCGCCTTTTTCGTTTTTAATATCATAATCAACCCTACCAGCGCTATATTCATCAGGATTAAAATCTGTCAAGAATTTGCCGTTTTTAATATAAATAGTTTTAATCGGATAAAATAGCTTGATAATGTCTTGTTTTTTATATCCTAATGCCCTAAATAAAATCGTTATAGGCATTTTTCTTCTTTTGTTTATGCGAACATAAAGGACATCTTTTGCGTCATATTCGAAATACAGCCAACTTCCCCTATCAGGGATAATTTGAGCCGTAAAAATTAGTTTATTAAGCACAGTTGGGCTTTCTTCTTCTTTAAAGATAACGCCCGGACTTCTGTGAAGTTGATTTACAACAACTCTTTCAACACCGTTTATAATAAATGAAATTCTATCTGTCATCAAAGGAATTTCACGGATAAAAATTTCTTGTTCTTTTATATCTTTTACGCCGATTTTTTCGCCTGTTTTTTCATCTTTATCATGGACTATTAGGCGAATTTTCATTTTCAAATTTACACAATATGTAAGACCTCTTTCCATACACTCTCTAATGGAGTATCTAGGTTTAGAAATCTCGCTACTTACATATTCTAAACTCAATCTATTTTGAGAATCATGAATAGGAAAAATTGATTTAAAAACCTTTTCAATTCCGCTTTCATCGTCAGAATTGTCAAGATTTAAAAAGTGATCAAAACTCTTTTTTTGAAGTTGTAATAAATTTGGAACATCAATCTCTTTTGGAACTTTGGAAAAATCCACTCTAAGACGATTTCCTGAATATAAGCTATTTAGCATTTAGACTACCTCGTAGTTGTATATTTTAAAAAGAAAGAAGTGCTAAATTCAGCGAATTTAGCACACATTAGTTTCGAAAAGAAAATTCTTTTCTCAATTATTTAAGCTCGACTTTTGCTCCGGCTTCTTCTAATTCTTTTTTAGCTTTTTCAGCTTCTTCTTTATTTAGTCCTTCTTTAAGAACTGACGGTGTTCCTTCAACAGCGTCTTTTGCTTCTTTTAAGCCTAGACCAGTTAAAGCTCTAACTACTTTAATAACACCGATTTTATTTGCACCAGCGTCAGTTAAAACAACATTGAATTCTGTTTTTTCTTCTGCTGCTTCACCACCAGCTGCACCACCTGCTGCACCAGCTACCATAACAGGAGCTGCGCTAACACCAAATTTTTCTTCGAATTCTTTTACCAATTCGCTAAGTTCTAAAACTGAAAGATTAGAAATAAATTCTAATACATCTTCTTTTGTAATTGCCATTTTTAATCTCCTAAATTTTTATTATGCTGTTTGTTCTTTTTTTTCTTTAAGCGCATTTAAGCCGATTGTAAAATTTTGAATCGGTGCGTTCCAAACTTGAAGTAACATTGCGATAAGTTCGTCTCTTGAAGGCATTTTTGACAATGCAACGACTTTTTCCACACTTGCAACTTCGCCGTCGATAAAAGCTGTTTTTAATTTGAAAAATTCATTTTTTTCTTCAAATTTAGCAGCGACTTTACAAACTGAAAGCTGATCGCCCCATAAGAAAATATTTGTATCTTTAAAACTCATACCTTCTTTTTCGGCATTTTTAAGAGCGATATTTGCTAGTGTATTTTTTATGATTTTAACTTTTACATTTTGTTCTTTTGCGCTATTTCTTAAAACTTCAAGTTCTTTAACGCTAAGACCTTTAAAATCGGAAACGACAATAGCTTCGCTAGAAGCGAATTCATCTTTAAGTTCTGCTAAAATTTTAGCTTTTTCATCTCTCGTCATACAGGTTCTCCTTTCCGATCGGTGATTTCAGGAAGAGCGGGTTAAATTTAACCCAATTAAGCAAAAAGCCTCTAACCCTCTCCAATCTAAGATAAAAAAATTTATTTAATTATTTTAAATCCATTAATTCTTGGCTATCAAGCGCAACAGACGGGCTCATTGTCAATGACAATGCAGCTGATTTTATATATTTGCCTTTTGCGGTTGATGGTTTGTGTTTATTTAAAGTTTTTACAAACGCATTAACATTGTCCAAAATTTGCTCTTTTGTGAAACTTACTTTACCAAGACCTGCGTGGATATTTCCTTGTTTATCAACACGGAAATTTACTTGACCGCCTTTTGCATTTTTAACAGCTTGTGCGACATCCATAGTAACTGTGCCTGTTTTTGGGTTTGGCATAATACCTTTTGGTCCAAGAATTCTACCAACTTTACCTACTAAGCCCATTAAATTCGGAGTAGCGATTAGAACATCAAAATTGATATTTCCTTTTTGAATTTCTTCGATTAAATCATCGCTTCCTACTACATCAGCACCAGCTGCTGTCGCTTCATCTGCTTTTGCGTCTTTTGCAATAACGCCAACGCGAACTTTTTTACCGGTTCCTGCTGGAAGTATAACAGAACCTCTAACCATTTGATCGGCGTGTCTTGGATCTACATTTAATTTCAATGCTATTTCAACTGTTTCATCAAATTTAGCAGAAGCTAGTGTTTTTACTGTTTCAACAGCTTCATTTAAAGCATAAGCTTTGTTTGTATCAACTTTTTTTAAAAGTTCATTAAATCTTTTTGAATTTTTTGACATAAATTTTCCTTCGCAATAATGTGCTTCCGCCTTTATAACCTTGGCGGTAAAAGGTATTAATCTACTACGGTTATACCCATAGAGCGCGCAGAACCGGCTATAATTTTAGCAGCTTGTTCTTTGTCTTTTGTATTCAAATCGGCGATTTTTTTATCAACAATCTCTAAAATTTGAGCTTTTGTCAATTTGCCGACTTTATTTTTTAACGGATTATCCGAACCTTTTTGAATTCCAGCTGCTTTTTTGATTAGATCAGTTGCAGGTGGTTGTTTTGTGATAAATGTAAAACTTTTATCAGCATAAACAGTGATAACAACAGGAATATTATAACCTACCATATCTTTTGTTCGCTCATTAAAAGCCTTACAAAATTCCATAATATTAACGCCTTTTTGACCAAGCGCAGGACCAACCGGTGGGCTTGGGTTAGCTTTTGTAGCGGCAATTTGTAATTTAATTTCGCCTATAACTTTCTTAGCCATAAACTTTTCTCCTTATCAAACTATCTTTTCAACTTGTGAATATAAAATTTCAACAGGTGTGCTTCTACCGAAGATAGAAACATTTAAGCGAAGTTTTCCGTGAATCATATCGTATTCTTCGACTATGCCGTTGAAATTTGCAAACGGACCTTCTGTTATTCTAACCGTTTCGCCTTCGTCAAAGAAAATTTTTGGCTTAGGTGCTTCTCGGTTATTTACCTTTTCCAAAATAACTTCAATATCTTTTTCCGAAAGCGGAGACGGCTTTTTAGATTCGCCGATAAATCTGCTAACTCTCGGTAAAGTTTGAATTTTATGCCACAAAGCAGTATCCAAATCCAAATTTGCAAAACAATAACCCGGATACAAGCTTCTTTCTTTTATGGTTTTTTTACCATTTTTTACTTCGATCACATCTTCTGTGGGAACCAAAACTTCCCCTACTTGCTCGGTCATTCCATAATCTTGCGCAATCGCTTCAATAGCTCTTTTTACTGCCATTTCGCTTCCTGCATAAGTTTGGATAGCATACCATTTATGTGCCATAACAAACCTCGCTAAGCCGTAATTAGACTAGACATAATCGCATCAACCAAAGCTAAAAACAGCGCTATGACGAAAACCACTACGATTACCGCCACATAAGCATTTCTAGTTTGCTCTTTGGTAGGAAAGATAACCTTGTCTAATTCCGATTTTGATTGACTATAATATTCTTTAACTTTTTCCATATTAAACCTTCGTGGCAGGGCAAGAGGGATTCGAACCCCCAACCATCGGATTTGGAATCCGGCGCTCTACCGTTGGAGCTATTGCCCTAAATGGCGTAAATACTAGCTCTTTAACTTAACTTCTTTATGAACTGTGTGTTTTTTAAGTCTTGGGCAATACTTTTTAAGTTCAACTTTTTCAGTTGTAGTTTTGCTATTTTTATAAGTTGTATAATTAATATCACCACACTCTGCACATTTAAGACCGATTTTTATTCTACTTGAATTTTTTGCCATTTTAATAAACCCTTTAAAAATTAAAAA
>JAFUFY010000017.1 GCA_017469645.1 Campylobacter sp.
AATTTAATCGCTCCGCTTGAAAAAGTAGAAAAAGATAGCCTAGAAAAAGATGATTTTGCTAAATTCGATTTCGAAGGCTTTGTCGATGGCGAAGCATTTGAGGGCGGAAAAGCTGAAAACTATGTTCTTCAAATCGGCTCAAATCAATTTATCCCGGGTTTTGAAGACGGTATGATAGGTCTTAAAGTCGGCGAAGAAAGAGATGTTAAGGTTAAATTTCCTGATGAATACGGCGCAAGAAATTTAGCAGGAAAAGATGCGGTTTTCAAAGTAAAACTACACGAAATTCAAGGTAAAAATCCTGCAAAAGAGCTTAGCGAAGAAGATTTAAAACGAGCATTGCCGGGCGAAAAAGAGCCAAGCAAGGAAAAATTTGAAGCTAAAATCAAAGAACAACTCAAAAATGAAAAATTGCAAAAATTAATCCAAGAAGATTTAAAACCAAAACTAGCAGACGCTCTAAGCGAAAACTATGATTTTGATTTGCCAAAAGTAATCGTCGAACAAGAGATCGATTTGCAGTTTAGAAACGCTTGGGGAACGCTTAGCAAAGAAGAGATCGAAAGCTTCCAAAAAGACAAAGACGCTCTTAGCAAAAAAAGAGAAGAATTTAGAGATCAAGCACAAAAAAGCGTTAAAATCACATTTTTGATTGATGAGTTAGCAAAAGCAAGAGGCGTTAGCGTTAGCGATCAAGAAGTCGTTCAAGCGATTTATTTTGAAGCTTATAGCTATGGTATGGATCCAAAAGCACACTTAGAACAATACAAAAACGGCGGAATGCTTCCTGCTATCAAAATGGCACTGACAGAAGAAAAACTTTTTAATAACATTTTCTCAAAAGATAAAAAAGACGAAAAAGAGGCAGAATAATGGTGATTCCTTATGTCATAGAACAAACCAGCAGAGGCGAGAGAAGCTATGATATTTACTCTCGTTTGCTTAAAGATAGAATAATTATGCTTAGCGGCGAGATTGAAGATAGCATGGCAAGTGCGATTGTGGCACAACTTTTGTTTTTAGAAGCAGAAGATCCGGATAAAGATATTTATCTATATATAAATTCTCCCGGCGGCGTAGTTACAAGCGGTTTTAGTATCTATGACACTATGAATTACATTAAGCCTGATGTTTGCACGATTTGCATAGGTCAGGCTGCTTCTATGGGTGCATTTTTGCTAAGTTGTGGCACAAAGGGCAAACGATACGCGCTTCCAAATTCACGCATTATGATTCATCAGCCCCTTGGCGGCGCACAAGGTCAGGCAACCGATATGGAAATTACGGTTAAAGAAATTTTGCGTATAAAAGAGAATTTAAACAAAATTCTAGCCCAAAATACAGGACAAAAACTAGCAAAAATCGAAAAAGACACCGACAGAGACTTTTTTATGAGCGCAAAAGAAGCCGCCGAATACGGCATTATCGATAAAGTTTTGGAAAAGAGTTTTAAATAATGGTTTTAGAAGTTTTAACATATCCGAATAAAATTTTATTTGAAAAATCAAAAAAAGTAGCCAAATTTGATGAAAATTTGGCTAAATTTTTAGATGATATGTATGAAACTATGATTGCAAAAAATGGAATCGGACTAGCTGCTATCCAAGTAGGAAATCCTATCCAAGCCCTTGTGATAAATTTGGCAAATGAAGACGGAAAGCAAGATAAAAAAGATTTGCTTGAAATCATAAATCCACAAATTTTAAAAGCTGACGGAGAGCAAATTTATCAAGAGGGCTGTTTATCGGTTCCCGGGTTTTACGAAGATGTCAAAAGGGCTGAAAATATCGTCTTAAAATATCAAAATCGAAAAGGCGAAAGCTGTGAGCTAAAAGCTGACGGACTTCTAGCAGTTTGTATCCAGCACGAAATAGACCATTTAAATGGGCATCTTTTTATCGAACGCATAGGCTACAACAAACGCAAAAAATTCAATCAAGAATTTAAGAAAAAACAAAAAGAAAAATGAAATTTCTAAAAAGTGCCGCTTTTACCGATACTCTTGTTAAAGTTGAGGTAGAATCAAGCTTTGTTAGGGGATTGCCGGGTTTTGGCGTTGTCGGGTTAGCAGGAACGACCATAAAAGAGAGCGAAAGCAGGGTAAAATCGGCACTTTTAAGCCTAAATTTTAAATTTCCACCCTCAAAAATCATTATAAATTTATCCCCGTCAGATGTCCCAAAAAACGGCTCACATTTTGACCTGCCGATCGCACTTTTAATAGCTTTGCAAAAGGAAAAAATCGATAACGAATTTTTTGTTTTTGGAGAGCTTGGGCTTGGCGGAGATCTAAAAAGCACGGCGTCGCTTTTTTCGATTTTACTTTTTTTAAGCACAAAGGTCGAAAAAGCGAAAATTCTAGTCCCCCTTGACATCGCCGAAAAGGCGTGTATGATACCAAATTATGAAGTTTATGCAGTTAAAAATTTAAGCCAAGCTGTTAGATTTTTTTTAGATGAAGAATTTGCTAATAGTGTTAAATTTGAAAAAATTCACCCACTTTTTGAAAATGTTATCGAAATTTGCGGAGAAAAATTTGTTCCAAATCACGATTTTTCGCTAAATTTTAAAGATATAAAAGGGCAAAATAGAGCAAAAAGAGCAAGTCTAATCGCGGCTTGTGGTATGCACAATATTTTATTTGAAGGAAGCCCTGGCTGTGGTAAAAGCATGTGCGCTAAACGCATTGCAAAAATTTTACCGCCGCAAAGCTTAAATGAGATAATGTTGGCTTCGGCTTACGAATCGTTAAATAATAAAAATAGCGATTTTAGCGCGTTGCGCCCGTTTCGTAGCCCACATCACACAAGTACCAGAAGTTCCATTTTTGGGGGTGGTTCAGGGACGGCAAAAATCGGCGAAGTAGCCCTTGCAAACGGCGGAGAGCTGTTTTTTGATGAATTTCCGCATTTTGGAAAGCAAATTTTAGAAAGTCTTAGAGAGCCACTCGAAGATAACCGAATTTTAGTTTCTCGCGTAAATTCAAAGGTCGAATACCAAACCAAATTCATCTTTGCAGCAGCACAAAACCCTTGCCCGTGCGGAAATTTGTTTGCAAAAAATGCAGATTGTATCTGCTCTGTGAGCGAAATAAAACGCTACAAAAATGCCATTTCATCGCCTTTGTTAGATAGGATTGATATTTATGTAGCGATGGACGAAGTAAGCAGTGACGATAAAAGCGACACAACAAGCGAAGATATGTATGAAATAGTATTAAGCGTTTTTAAAATTCAAAAAATGCGTGGGCAAAAAGAGCTAAACGGCAAACTTAGCGATGAAGAGATTGCGAAATTTTGCATTTTAGATGACGGGGCTAAAAATGTGTTAAATTCGGCAGTTGCGAAATACAATCTCTCACAAAGGGGAATTAATAAAACGCTAAAAGTCGCACGAAGCATAGCAGATATTGATAAAAGTGATATAATTACGAAAAATCATATTTTAGAAAGTTTAAGTTATAGAATAAGGAGTGAGTTATGAAAAATGTCTATTTTGATACTAACGAGCTTGATAACAGAGTTGTTAGTGAATTTGGAATTTCACAAGAGATTTTGTTAGAAAATGCAGGCGGAAATTTAGAGAGATTAGTGCGAAAAAAACTTAAAAAGGGCAGTAAAATTCTAGCCCTTTGTGGCACAGGAAATAACGGCGCTGACGCGCTTTGTGCTTTGCGAAAGTTAAGCGGGGATTATGAGTGTTATGCTTTGCTTATCGGCGAAAAACAAAACAAACTAAATCAAAAACAAGCTAACACAGCTAAGATAGCAAATGTGAAGTTTGTTAGTAAGTTGGGACTAGCTGATTGTTATATAGACGGAATTTTTGGCACAGGGTTAAATAAAGAATTAGATCCAGAACTTTGCAAAATCTTAAAAACGATAAATAAAACAAATGCCCTTAAAATCGCAGTCGATATTCCAAGCGGAATTTATAAAGACGGCAAAATCGGCAAAATCGCTTTCGAAGCCGATTATACTATGACAATGGGAGCATTAAAAGCAGGGCTTTTTAGCGACGCAGCGAAAGATTTTGTCGGTAAAATCAAAGTAGCAAATTTAGGACTTAGCGAGAAAAATTTTCAAAACAACAGCGATATGTTTTTACTAACAAAACAGGATTTAAATTTGCCGTTTAGAAAAACACAAAACACTAACAAAGGTGAATTTGGTCATACATTTCTTATAGCAGGAGATATGCTTGGAGCAGCGCAGATAGCAGGTCTTGCTTCTAGTGCAATCGGAAGCGGACTTGTTAGCGTTGTTAGTGAAGAGCCGTTAGTAAATTTAAATCCGCTTTTAATGCAAAAAAAATCGCTTCAAGGCGCAAAAGTGGTAGTTTGCGGTCCGGGCTTGGGTAACAAAAAAGTAGATTTAGCTCAGTTAAAAGATAAAATTTGCGTTATTGACGCTGATTTGTGTTATAACAAAGAAGTTATCGAACTACTTAGCAAAAACGAAAATATCGTCCTAACCCCACACCCAAAAGAATTTGTTTCACTTTTAAAGTTAGCTAACATCGCCGATGTTAGTGTTAGCGAACTTCAAGAAAATCGCTTCAAATACGCTAAAATGTGGAGCGAGAAGTTTAAAAGCGTGTTAGTGCTAAAAGGAGCTAACACAATCATAGCGCAAAATTCACAAATTTACATTTCAAATCTAGGCTCATGCGCTCTTGCCAAAGGCGGAAGCGGCGATGTTTTAGCAGGAATAATCGCAGGGCTTTTAGCGCAAGGTTATACGCCGCTTGATGCAGCCACTAACGGCGTGTTAGCTCACGCGTTATCGGCAAAAAAATTCAAACAAAACGATTATTCGCTAAATTCGCTTGATATTATAAAAGGTTTAAAATGGTTGTAAAAAAAATCGCCGTGCTTTTTAGCGGTAGTGGTTCAAATTTACAAAGCATTTTAGATAGATTGCACGGCAAAATTTTTGACGATATTAAAATCGAAGTCGTGCTAACACTAACTAACAAACCTAACGCTTACGGCATACAAAGAGCCGCTAAATTCGGACTAACAAGCGTTGTTATTGATAACAAAAATTTTGTTAGTAGGCAAGATTTTGATAAAAAAGTAGTTGAAGAGATTAAAAAAAGTGGCGCAGAGCTAACCGTGTTAGCTGGATTTATGCGAATTCTAACGCCGTTTTTTTGCGACAATATCAAAGCCATAAATTTGCACCCTAGCATTTTGCCACTTTTCAAGGGCGCTCACGCGATTGACGAGAGTTTTGATAGTGATATGCAAGTAGGCGGTGTTAGTGTGCATTGGGTTAGTGCTGAGCTTGACGGCGGAAAAATCATAGCTCAACAAACTTTTCAGCGAGAAAACAAAACAAGAGATGAGTGGGAAGCAAAAATCCACGAGATCGAACACGAACTTTTGCCAAAAACTATAATTCAAATTTTAAAGGACACAAATGTTTGATTGGCTTGCTTCGCCTGAGGCGTGGATCAGCCTTGCCACGCTAACGGGATTAGAGATTGTTTTAGGGATCGATAATATCATTTTTATCGCCATTTTGTGCGGAAGACTGCCGGAAAATCAACGGGACAAAGCTCGAATTTTAGGGCTAGGTTTAGCGATGATAACGCGAATTTTACTTTTAATGAGCCTAGCTTGGATTATGAGCCTTACAAAACCGCTGTTTTCGCTGTTTTCGCACGAATTTAGCGGACGAGATTTGGTGCTTATTTTAGGCGGATTATTTTTGCTTGTGAAATCCACGACCGAAATTCACTCAGGCGTTACTGGCGAAACACACGAAGAAAGAGCAACTAAGGCGGCTAGTTTCGGCGGAGTTTTGTTTCAAATCGCACTTTTGGATATTATTTTCTCGCTTGATAGCGTTATTACCGCTGTCGGTATGGCTAAACACCTGCCTGTTATGATACTAGCGGTCATTTTAGCTGTGTATGTGATGATGTTTGCAAGCGGTGCGATTAGCCGTTTTGTCGATAACAACCCGACCATAAAAATCCTTGCGCTTTCGTTTTTGATACTCGTCGGCGTTTCGCTCATCGGGGACGGGCTTGGATTTCATATTCCAAAAGGTTATATTTACTTTTCTATGGCGTTTTCGCTTGTCGTGGAGCTTATAAACATACAAATTCGCAAAAAATCAAACGCAGGTTAGGCGATACGACCTGCGTTTAAATTTGCAAATTCGTTTCCATTGTCATTGCGAGTATTTCACAGAAAAAACGAAGTAATCGCCAAAGCACAAATAATCAAAATGTGAATTTGCAAAAATTTTAAATGAATTTGAAAAAAATTTATTAAAAATCCAAAGAATTTATAAATTTGCTAAAAACTAAGCAGTAAATTTAATCATTGGCGATTGCTTCGATTTTCTTGCGAAAATCTCGCAATGACAAATTATATAAATTTTCTTTCCATTGTCATTGCGAGTGAGTGAAACGAACGAAGCAATCGCCAAAGCTAAATTAACCAAATTCTAAATTTGCAAAATTCACAACAAAAAACTACAAAACCAAAAATTTACGCTAAAATTTTTCTCAAAATTACATTTGGTGGTATTTTGTGAAAAATCAGTATTTTGTCTATATTTTGTTTAATAACAAACAAGGCACACTTTATGTCGGCATTACAAACGACCTGAAACGCCGAATTTGCGAACATAAAAATAAAGTTATCAAGGGTTTTACTGCCACCTACGGCGTTGATAAACTCGGTTATTTTGAAGTTACAGACAGCGTGGAAAGTGCCATTTTACGAGAAAAACAGCTAAAAGGCGGAAATCGCAAACAAAAAATAAATTTGATTGAAAGCAAAAATCCAAACTGGATAGATTTATACGATGAAATTTTGTGAATTTTCTTTCCATTACCATTGCGAGAATTTGCGTTTCTATTGTCATTGCGAACGAGCGAAACGAGTGTGGCAATCGCCAGAGCTGAAATAATCAGAATGCGAATTTGCAAATATAAAGAATTCAAAAAATTAAAAATAATAAAAATTCTAAAATTTGCAAAAAAATCAAATAGTAAATTTAACCATTGGCGATTGCTCTGCTTCGCTACGCTTCGCAAGAAATGACGGCTTATGTCGTCGCTACGCTCATTTTGCTTCGTTCGTTTCGCTCGTCTTGCAATGACAATGGAAGTGAAATTTACAAAATGATAATGGGGAGAAATAGATATAAATTCTACAAAAAATTCAACATAAATTTCAAAGGAATTGTTAGAATTTGCTGAAATTTTTAAGAATTTAGAGCAAATTTAAAATTTATGTGTGACATTTTTTTTAAAATTTTCAAAAAATGTTACAAATTTACACACTAAAAATCAAAAATTTTAATAAATTTGCAAAAATTTTCTAAAAAGAGTTAAAATTTATAAAAATTTAAGTTTCGCACAAAAATCGAAAAATAAACCAAAATTTATCTTAATTTTTTAAAAAAACAAAAAAATTAAAATTTAGAAATTTTTCTAAAAATTTCCAAAATATCGCTAAATTCGACAATATAAAATCAAATTTCTCTAATTTCAACACAAATTTGACACACAATTCATAAAAAAAGTATATAAAAAAGAAAATGTTAAATTTAATCAAAAAATTTACAAATAAATTTTTTCATGCAAATTTTTTCTAAATTTTTAAAATTTCTAAAATATCATAAAAATCGCTATTTGCAAGGACTAAAAATTTCAAATTTAGCTTATTTCAAAATCGTTTTTTTTTTTTTTGTTTCATTGACGATTTTAAAGTCAAATTATAGTATAATTAAGGGATTTATTTGATTTTAGAAAAAGTTCTAAAAGCAAGTAAGTGAATTCACACAAAGGAAATCTTATGAACAAGATTTTTAAACTTAAAAAAGGCTCACGAGGGCTAAAAGTCGTTAGTGAGATAGCTAAAAGCCATAGTGGCGAAAAAGCCGTTACAAACGGTTTTGGCGGTAGTTTGGGCGGTGCGTTTTTCGCTAGATTTGCAGGTGGCAGTTTGGCAAACGGACACGGTTTTAATCTAGGTAAATTAGCCCTATCATTGACTACGGTTATGGCTTTGTCTGTTCCGTTTATGGCGACAGAAGCAAATGCACTTGTATTATGTAGAACAGGTTCTGGTGCATTAGTTTTATCTGATACTTGTGGTTCATACACACAAGTATCTAATCCTATTAGTTTTAACGGTGGTAATGCAACTGGTGCTAATGCCATCGCTTGGGGCGAAGGTTCTGGTGCAAGTGGTGTGAATTCAACCGCTTGGGGTCAAAAAAGCAACGCAACAGGCAGAAATTCAACAGCATTTGGATACGAATCAAATGCGACAGGCAATAATTCCCTAGCTGCTCTTGGCGGAACGACAAGAACCGATAACACCATAGCTATCGGTAAAAATTCATACGCTACTTATAACGACGCGGTCGCTATCGGAACAAATTCAAATTCCAAAGGCGATCAATCTTTGGCTATGATAGGTGCAACGGCTGGTAAAAAAGGCGATATAGCCATAGGTAACGGTGCATATTCATGGTCGCTAGGTCCTAATAATAAGGACGGTTATCCAAACGGAACCTCTGCTATCGCTATGGGAACAGATGCTAATGCTTCGGGACAACATGCTATTGCTATCGGCACCAACGCCATAGCTAATATAGGTAGTAACCAACACTACGGTAATATTGCTATCGGAGCGAATGCCGAAGCCGACGACGACAAAGGCGGGGCATTAAGCGATGGTGCGGGACAAAGTGTTGCTATCGGTATGAAAGCTAGGGCAAACGGCGGTCAAGCATTGGCAATCGGAGCAAATACGATAGCGAACGGATATGCTTCTATTGCTATCGGCGGTGATGATATAGGCGGTTCTAAAAATATAGCTAAAAGAGATACGCTAGACAAGTATATCTCTTTTATCGGCGGTTTGGGCGCTACTACTGACAGAATTAAGCATTTGCGAGAAGTTCTTAACGGAGATTATGAAGAAGATTCGGCTCACAATTTTAATACACTTGAAATTTGGAAATCTACACAAGCTTCGGGTCTTGCTTCTATGGCTGTGGGTCAAAGCTCTATCGCAGTCGGAACATTTGCTAACGCTATCGGCTTTTCAAACGAAGCTAGCGGCATAGCATCAAATGCTTTCGGAACGAATAATATATCCGAAGGCGACGGAGCGGGAGCTTACGGTCTAGAAAATAAAATCTATGATGCAAACGGCACAGCCGTAGGTAACTCAAACCTTATCGATAACGGAGCCCAAAACGCTACCGCTATCGGCGTTGGCAACAGTGTTTTAGACGGCGGAAATGATTCTACCGCAGTAGGAACCGGAAACACTATCTTAACAGGTCCGAAAGCTATCAGCGTCGGTTATGAAAACGAAAACAAAGGACAATACACTCTAACGGTCGGTTCGGATAACAACGCTACTGGCAGTTTTGCCACTGCCGTGGGTGTCGAAAACAACGCGACAAATTTAGCAGCTTTTGCCGTAGGTGGATATAACCAAGCAAAAGGAGAATACTCAACCGCTTTTGGTTTTAGAAACTTGGTTGAATCAAACCAAGCAATGGCGTTTGGTATGGATAATAATCTCACAGCAAACGCAAATCAATCTTTGGCATTAGGTATGAACAATACGATTGATGCCGAATCTGCTATGGCGTTTGGTATGGATAATACGGCATTAGGTGAAGGCAGTATAGCAATCGGTGAAGACAATGAAGCAAATGAAAATGCAAGTATAGCCATAGGCTCCGGAAATAATGCAGACGGTTTTTATACTGTTAGTTTTGGTTTTGATAACAATGTTAGTAGTGGTTCTTACGGATATGCAGCCGGTGGGGATAATATACTTCATAATAATGCGTATTATAGTATGGCAGAAGGCTTTGGTAATGAAGTCGTAGGCTCGTATAATGTAGCATTAGGAGATAAGAATATCATAAAAGGCAACGATAGCATAGCCGTAGGTCTGTCTAATGATTTAAGCGGAGAATATGCAACCGCAATCGGTGTGGATAATAACATAACAGGTGATTACTCTGTCGCTATCGGTTACGGTCATCAAATTTCAGGTTCAAATTCAGGAGTATTTGGCGATCCGACATATATCGACGCAGATAACGCCTATGCCATAGGTAATAGCAATGCCATAGAAGCAAACGGCGGATTTGTATTGGGTAATAATAGTTCTGTTACAGGCGAAAATGCGGTTGCTATCGGAACAAATTCACATGCAAAAGGTGATAACTCTGTCGCCTTTATGGGAACGACCGCAGATGGTGTAAATGCTATGACTTGGGGCGAAAATGTCTCAGCAGGAATTACAACTACTACAATCGAAGTCCCTGTAACTGAGACTTTTGATTTATATTATCGCAGTCCAGGTGATGTAGGAGATACTGATAAGGTAGGATATTTTAAACTTGGTGCCGCTAATGGTTGTGGTAGTGCAACATTTAATTATGTTGATATAACAACAGGAAAACCAACTGGTGCTAGTGATTGTGTGGGAGCTAATTTCCCTGATCTTGCATCAGGTAGAGTATATCAAAACGGAGCAAGTGTCGTTATGGGAACGACTACGGAAACCAACACACAAATCACTGGTAAAAACGCTACTGCTTTTGGTTATAACACACAAGCGCAAGCCGATGAATCAACCGCTTGGGGTAGAAATACTATCGCAGGTGCGAAAAATTCAACCGCTTTTGGTTCTGGCTCAAAAACCGTAGGTGATGATAGCGAACAAGTAATAGGCGAGATAAAATCGTATCAAGGTAGAGAAGTAACTAGCTTTTCGCTTGTAACATATGGCGGACAAACTTATTATCGCTTGTATTTTCCTGACGGACACTATGAAGATAAAACATTAGATCAAATTGACAGAAGTGCAGTTGTAGAATATTATCCAAAAGGTATGAATGCTGTTGCTTTTGGTAACTTCACAACAGCAAGTAACACAAACGCAACCGCTTTTGGCGAAAAAACAACTGCAAGCGGACAAAATTCAACCGCATTTGGTGTAGGCTCAGAAGCAAATGCTACAAATTCAACTGCATTTGGCGATCAAGCCAAAGCTGGTGGCGAAAATTCAACTGCATTTGGCTTTAAAGCTGTGGCAGAAGGTAAAAATTCAACCGCTTTCGGACATGATACAAAAGCAATCGGCGATAGAGCTACTGCTTTCGGTATCGAAACAAACGCAGTTGGTAGAAATTCAACCGCTTTTGGTTATGACACATACGCAAACGGCGAAAATTCAGTTGCTTGGGGTAGTCAAACTCACGCTAACGGTGGCGGTTCAACTACTTTTGGCTTTAATACAGAAGCAGACGGCGAGAATTCAGTCGCTTGGGGTAGTGGGTCAAAAGTCTCAGGAGAGTATAATGGTATAATATATGAAGCATTGCAAGATCAAGAAAATACCTATACTGTAACAGAAAATGGCGTTGAAGTAACTAAAAAATATTATTATGTCATAGATCGAAACACTGGTCAAAAACTACCTGGTGCGGAATTATTGCTAGATAGAGAAGCTGCTGATGAGTGGATAAGAAATCAAACTGGTGGTTATTTGTTGGCACAAAATTCAACAGCCTTTGGCGATAGTTCGTTGGTATATGCGACAAACGCACTTGGAGCTTTGGGCGGTCAAGTTCAAATTCAAGGTGTAAATTCAGCAGCTATCGGAAAAGACGCAAATGTAAGCGTAGCCGATACTGTGGCACTTGGTAGCGGATCAAATGCAAATAGAAATAATATCGGCGATAATAACGCTACTATCGCAGCCAAAACATACAAAGGCTATGATGTCCAAACAGGCAACAAAGGTGCTGCAAATACTGCAACTGCAACACCTGATAATGCTGTTTGGATAGCAACAGCAAATGCTATCGCAGTAGGCGATATAGATAAAAATATCACTCGCCAAATCATAGGCGTAGCAGCAGGTAGCGAAGACACAGACGCTGTCAATGTCGCTCAACTCAAACGCGCAACTGCCGGTTCAACTTGGTCTGTTGGTATAGATAAAAACGGCACAGGCACAAACAACGGTGGAACGCTAGAATTTGGCACAAATGTCGTGGGTGCTGGAACTGATTTTAATAAAACAGGTGTTGATTTCATAGCTGGAAATAATGTAGATATTTCTTATGTAGAGCTAAGCAAAGATGGCAATAAAACAAATACGGCTTATGGAATTCGATTTAGTGCAAAAGATACAAATGTAACTTCCGAAAATGGAACAGTTATCATAGCTAAGACATATAATGACACAAATATGACTACTGGATATGATCTAAAAGTTCCTATGAAACTAAGCGATGATAATAAAACAATCAGCCTAGTTCAATATGATGCTAACGGAGATATAATCGACGGTAATGTAACACTAACAAATGTTGCAAGCGGTGTTAATGATAGTGATGCAGTAAATGTATCTCAACTTAAAAATTCAATCGACGGCAATGCTACACAAGTTAAATCAGAAGACGGCTCTGTAACTGTTGCAATGGATGAT
>JAFUFY010000003.1 GCA_017469645.1 Campylobacter sp.
TCTTCAATTCTTTCAAATTTATTTGATTTTCTGTATTCTATGATGGCTTCTGCTTTCCCTGCACCAATACCTGGAAGCATCATAAGTTCTTTTTTTGTAGCTGTGTTAAGGTTTATCTGTGCAAACGCAAAACTCGCTACCGCCGTAACTAGAACTAGAATTTTTGATAATTTCATTTTAAATCCTCTATCTGAAAATTAAAGCTAAATTCTAACTCTTAAAAGTTTAAATTTAGTTAAATTTTATTAAAGTTAGAAATAATTATTTACAATTTTTTAAAAAATTTAAACATTTTTTCATAATATCACTAATATATTTTTCGTGCGACATATATTCATGTGTGGCACAATGTGGCGACATAAGCACATTTGGCAATTTATGAAAATCATATTTTGATGGTAAAATTCTATCTTTTTTATCGTTTTTATTAGCCTCTTTATACCAAACATCACTAGCAAAGCCCTTTATATATCCGTTTTCTAGCAATTTAAAAAGATAATATTCATCACATATATGAGCCCTAGAAATATTTATAATATACTTACCTTTAAACATTTTTAACTTTTCTTCACACAACAAATTCACATTTTCATCATTTAGCGGTAAAGAAATAAATACAAGATTACATTTGTTTATTAATTCATCTAATTCATCTACAAGTTTTATTCCTTTTGGATATTTTTTACCACGATCGATAATGTAAATTTTCTTGACCATGCTAGAAAGCATTTTGTAAATTTCAGAACCGATAGAGCCATATCCTAAAATACCTACATTTAAATCACCAATACTTTTCCAAAAATAATTTTTTGTATCACTATACCAAATTCCATTTTGTAAATCACTATGAAATTCGTTTATTCTGTGTAAAAGCGATAAGGCTAAGGCAATGGCGTGTTCTGCTATATTTTTTGAATTTGCATTAGAATTAAAAAATACTATGTTTCTTCTTTTTAATTCATTAACAGGTATATTCTCAAAACCACTTTTAAATATAAATAAAGCCTTTAAATTTTGCATTTTATTTAATAAATCGATACTTAAATTAGTTGTAATTAAAATATCGCATTTCATAAAAAGCACTAAATTTTCATATATTTTATTTTCAAATATAATATAAACTTCGCCGAATTTTTCTAATTTTTTTATATATTTTTGCCAAATACTATCTTCTCGTCTTAATTTTAAAACTATTTTCATTGTTTTTACCTTATTATTTTTCTTACTAAAACGCTGGTTATAATCGCCAACAATATAATGCCTATAATATTTTCGGAAGTATCAAAAATAGGTAAAATTTTTATATTATTATCTGAAATATTAAAAAAACGATTTATAGAAATTTCCAACGATTGTATAAAATTTAGTTTTGAAAAATTATTATACAAAATTGCAAAAATCACCATTACCACAATGGCACTAATTATATTGTTTGTTATTTTTATACCCCACCCAAACACTGTTTGTAAAATAGCAATATTTAAAAAACCAAAAATTTTTTTGAATATACTTTTATTTTCTTTTATATAAATTAAACTATTTAATTTTCTGATAAAACACAAGCAATTATCAGATTGAACGAAATTATTGCTATCTTTTGCTGCTAAGTAAATTGCGTTTGTAAGCATATAATTATATTTAAGAGAACTAATACTATGTTGCCTATTTTTTTCTTTAAAGGCGGAATTTATATATTCTCTTATTTGTTGATAATCAATTTTATTTGTAAAATACTTTTCTATTTTTCCATTGCTTTTTATATTAATCCTAATAAAATTTTCGCTATACAATTTGCTTATCACAGAATTTGATATTATAAAATCATCCACTTTCGAACTTTTCTTAAATTCACAACTATCACAAAACGAATTCATTTGAAAATTTAGTTTTTCTATGCAAGAATTTACGGATACAAATTTTTGAATTTCGCTTTTTTCAAATTCTATCTTTTTAGTTTTTTTACTATCTTCTATACTTAAAATTTCAATTTTACAATTATTAAAAACACTCTCTCCATCAATACTATAAAAAGAAATTTTATGAATTTCACAGTTTTCAAATTTTATTTTATTTCTGCAATTTTTAAAAATTATAAAATTTTTAAATTTACAATCTTTAAATTTGATATTATTTTTCAATTTATATATTTCTAGCTCGTCTTCAAAAATTTTATTTTCTATAATATCATTTTCAAATTTTTCAATTTTTGTTCTTAAATTTGGTAATTCTTTCATATCGATATTATTAAGATTCATCTATTTTTATAAATTTTTTTATAAGATTTGTTGTTTTAATTTGATCTATATTTTTAATAACCAAATCAAAAGGCATCTGACGCAAAATATCTTTTAAATCATCAAATTCTTGTTCTAATGCCAAAATTCGTTTTTGCATTTCATTTTGATTTTTTTCTCTATTTATTATTCTTTCTTTTAATAGTTCTGCATTTTCACAAAGTAAAAAATGATAAATTTTCGGTGAATTTGGAATTTTAGAAATATTATCTTTTAAAATATAATAATTTTCAATTCTACCTATATGAATTATTTGATGTTTATCTATATTTTTCATAATCTCATTACGCTCAACACCATAATAATGTCCGTATCTCTCATGAAATTGCAAAAAATCGTTATTTTTTATTTTTTTTTCAAATTCCAACTTTGAAATATTATAATAAGTATCTTTTAAAATATCACTACTTTCAACGCTTTTATGTTTTTTGAATGCTATAAAATTATCATCTTTTATCAAAAGTTCCGTTATAGTATCCTTTCCGCTAGCCGGCATACCACTAAAAATAATTAAAGCCATTTTATGACCTCTAAAATTGCTTCATCAAAGTTTATATCTATATCATTATTAAATATAAAAGCGCCGTATCGTTCGTCGGGAGTAATTTTTTCTATACCAGACTGATATTTATCCCAATCTTTCATCTTATTATGATCTCTAATTGCATTTCTATTATAAATTCTCTCTTTTTCTAACTCTGCATTATGTAAAATCCATATAAATCTTATATCTATCCCTAATGAAATATATTTTTCTATCTCATTTTTGAAATCATCATAATTTTGAATTTTTCCTATGAAAGGTATTGTCAAAATTACGCCTTTACCTAATTCTAAATTTTCATCACAAAGTTTAAAACTAATTTCATATTCTAAATTTCTCAAATTATTCACATAAAATTCACTCTCTCTATCATAAGGACCGGAATTGTTTTGTGTCAATACATAATCGGTATATTGCCTAGTAGCAGTATCTTTATCTATATAAACATAATCAAGCCTTTTTGCCAACTCTTTACCAAGAGTTGTCTTTCCACTACCGGCAAAGCCAGTTATGACAATAAATTGTATTTTACTATTATCTTTTTTGTCATTTTTTATTGTTTTTTTAAATAAATCAAACATATTACTTCTTTATAAATTTAAGCGTAAGGATACAAAAAAAAAAAAAACGGATAGTAAATAATGCTATTAAAACAGCTGAAATAAATTAAAATGTAAAAAATTAAGAAAAAAAAATAATAATAAATTTAAAAGAAAGAAAAACAACTTCGAATAATCTCAGATTTTAAAAAAGATAAGAAATTTGAAAGAAAGACAAAAGAATAAAAAAATAACAACAAAGTCCGCAACGACCTACTTTCCCCGTCCCAGTAAGGGATAGTATCATCGGCCATGATGAGCTTATCACCGTAGGGTGGGCATTTCTTGCCCACCAAATTTAATGACAAGTTCAGCAAATTCAGGTCGTATCACTGGAAGCGATACGAAATGATGAAAATTTAATTTTTCGGATTTAAAATCGCTGTGAAAAAATTACCCGTATCAACGGCTTTTAAAATTTCCTTAATATCGTCATTTGTAATCGAATTTATGCTTTTTTCATACTCAATTTCATTGTAAATCGGAAATTCATAAAGCTTGTGTCCGAGCAAATTTGAAATCCAAAATGGCGCATTTTGGGCATTTCGCTTGATAGAGAGAATTTTTGCCTTTTTTGCGTTTTCTAAAACACTCTCTTTTACGCCGTCTTTTTTAATGCTATCTAAAATCTCTCTAAGTTCGCTAACAACGAGCTTTGCGTCATCTTTTTTGCATGAGAAATTTATGTTTAAATGTGCGTTTTGATACGGCTCGTTATCAAACTCTCCGCTTACGGAAGCCGAATAAATTTGCCCTTTTTCTTCTCTGATTTTTTCCAAAATTTCAGCCCTGATGACATCTTTTAGGATATTAAATTTTCGCACATTTTCCACGCTAAATTCGGTGATTTCGTCATTTTGGATAATCACGCTAACTTCGCTTTTATCGCTATCGCCGTAGTCTTTTTCTATCCCAAAAACGCCTTTTTTAGCCCTTAGTCCGTCATCTTTGGCTATGCTTTGCGTTTTTTCGCCTTTTAAATTTGCTACATAAATTCCTAGCAAATCCTTTGTTTTAGCAATGTCTAAATCGCCCGAAATCACAAATAAAAACTCTCCTGCGTTTTTAAAACTCTCATCTGCAATTTTTTGCAAGTCGCTTAAATTCGCTCCGTCAAGGTCGCTAATTTCAAGCGGCATTGCCCTTTCGTTTCCGCCGTAAAAATTTTCTAAAATCTCTTTGGAAAAGCGATACCCGCTCATTTCGTTGCGTTTTTGAATTTCGGTTTTTGTTCTTTGTTTATAAAGTTCAAATTCGCTTTCGTGCAGTTTTGGATTGTTAAATTGAATAAAAAATTCTTGCAATAAATTTTCAAAATCTGCACTCGAAGCACTTCCGCTAAAACTTGTTAAAGCTTGGCTTATTCCAGCTTTTAGCGAGTAGCTAAAACCGCTTGTAAGCTTGTCGGCTTCGTATTTTCCAAGATCGCCGATTGTGCCGGAATTTAACACGGCAAATGCAATTCCTGCTTGTTGTTTGCTAGGCAAATTCGTCGTTCCGCCCTTTTTAACGGCAGAAAATTGAATTTGATTTTTTATCGTTTTAATGTCCTTTAAAAGCACATTTGCGCCGTTTGGAAATTCCAAAATATAAATTTCGTTTTCTTTGTCAAATTCGTCCTTGCTTGGAGCGATTTTTGCAGGAATTTCGCTTAGCAAAACATTTTGCATAGCCAAATCTTTGCTAAAATCATAAGGCGTTGCTTTTTCATAAATTTCATCAATCTCGCTTTGCGTGATTTCTAACGGCTCGGTAGTCATAAATTCCACGAATTTATCGCCATTTGTGATAGTTTTAAAATGTTCATTGATCTCATCAAGCGTGATTAAATTTAGCATTTTTGTGCCAAGTTCGTATTTGTCTTTTTTGCTAAGTTTCACGCTACCTGACCAAACGAAATTCAAAAGTCCATAAACGCCCTGAGTTTGCGTATCGCTGCGTGAAAATTCGGTTAAATTTTGCTTTGTAAATTCCTTTTTTGTGCTTTGGAAATCATCTTTGCTAAAACCAAACTCTCTTACACCTTTAATCGCCGAAAATAGGCTACTTAGCGTTGCGTTGGTATCTTTATCAATGATATTTGCCGAAAATGAATTTAAAGCTCTTTGTTTGAAAAGATCGCTCGCGACAAAATTGCCTTTAATCGGACTTTTTAGCGTTACATTTAATTTATCGTAACTTAGCGATAAAAGCGAAGCGACATAGCGATTTAAATAAGCCTTTTTTAGTGCATTTTGCGAATTTAACGGCTCGTAATCACTTGCAAACATAATATTTACCAAATTTCTTCCGCTCTCTTTTTCGCTCAAATTTGCAAAGCCTTCTTTAAACGGAAGAAGCGTTTTATCGGCTCGTTTAGGCATATCCACATTTTGCAAGTCGCCAAAATTCTCTTTTATCAAATTTTCGATTTTTGCTTTATCTATGTCACCCACGACCACAAGGCTCATAAAACGCGGCTGATACATACGCTTATAAAATCCCAAAAGTGTAGCACGATCTGCATTTGCGATGATTTCATTTTTGCCTATCGGAAAGCGTTTTGCGTAGATACTGCCCGGATAAATATACTCGGCTCTTTTTTCATAAAGCCTAGTGCTGACATCTCGCTTGGCTTCTTCAAGGATTACACCGCTTTCTTTTTTGATTTCATCTTCGTCAAATTTTAAACCCCCAGCCCAGTCTTTAAGCACTAAAAAAACGCTTTTTAAATTCTCGTCATTTACGCTGATTTGGACATTGTAAGTGGTGTTTTCAAAACTTGTCATAGCGTTTAAATCAGCTCCAAATTTAACGCCTAAGCTTTCTAGTTTTCGAATTAATTCGTTTTTGCTAAAATGTTCGCTTCCGTTAAATGCCATGTGTTCGACAAAGTGCGCTAAACCTTGCTCGTTTTCGTTTTCGTCGATACTGCCTGCATTTATATCAAGGTAAAAATAAGCCGAATTTTTTGGATTATCATTAGCTAAAATGTAGTATTTTAGGCCGTTTTCTAGCTCACCAGTTGCAACTTCGCTATCTAAATTTAAAGGCAAATTTCTCAAATTTTCACTGTTATTTGCTAAATTTTGATTTGTAGAATTCGCTTCATTTTGCGTTAAATTTGCTTCGTTTTGCTTTGAATTTATCAAATTTTGATTTGTAGAATTTGCTTCATTTTGTACCAAACTTGCGGTATTTTGCGCCGAATTATCACAACCGATAAAAAACGCACAAACCGCCAACGCTAAAATAAATTTTTTCATTTTTTCCCCTTGTTTGAATTATTAAATAAAATTATTGCCAAAAATCCATAAATTCCGCCAAAAAACACGACAAACAAAGGCAGAATTCCCCGTCTTCTAAAAATAAAATATGCTAAAACGCACAATAATGCACTTAAAAAAAGTGAATTGTAACTAAAATTTGTAAATTTAAATTTTGCCGCCGATGATGTGCTTTCCATTTTTAGTTTTGTTTCAAACGAAAAAAGATATTGTTTTAAATTTACGAAAAAATCATTTTTTTCTTTTTTTAATATATGTGTTTTATAAACCGAATAATCAGGATTCATCGCTATTATGCTGATATTATCGTCATTTTCATAAGTTGCCGTTTTAAATAAAGGATCTATTTCTAGCGTAAAATTATCTTTTGTAAAATCATATCCAAAATTTGGAATTTTAATGATTTTATAGTTTTCATAGGTTATCAAATACACTCCATCTTGCGCGACAATCGCCGCATAAAATTCTTTTCTAGAATGTTCGCTAACTATAATTTTTTTGATATTTTTTAAATCGATTTGCGTATTTTTAAGAACAGGCTGTGAATTTACCATTTTTAGGTGGTAAATTTTATCTTCGCCGTCGATAAAAAACGCTCCTTCGTCAAAACTTTTTAAGACACTTGGATTTGAATAAAATTTTTTTATCGGAAATTTGACATTTTGTTCTGTAAGCACAGAGATAAATTCTCTGCTTAACGCTTCGTCTATACTATTTGTATTCATATCTATAAATTTAAAATTTTCTTCTATATCAATCAAATAATCCGACATTTCGAGCTTTAAATATTTTGGCTCACTTTCTAAAAGCATAAAAAGCGGCATATCGCCCAATAAATTTTCCCCACTTTTTATGCGTAAATTTTGCGTATTTTGTCGTATCAACGATATATCGGAAGTAAAATAACTAAGGCTTGGCGGAAATTTATTTTTATTAATCAAATAATAGTAGTATGTAAAGGGCAAACTTTGCATATATTCTTCTTCATCGATCTGCTCGTTGGTTTTTAAATCGAAATAAAATTGTTTAGGCGGTTTTGTGGTATAAATAGCCTTTAAAAAATCATCTTTTATAACAGAAAAATCAACTACTTCTATTTTATTTGCACTTTTTGTAGCAGAATTATAAATATAAGGCAACACAAAAGAAAGAATAACAATAAAACAAATTTGAAGTAAAAAATTTAAAATTTTCATTTTATGTATCCTTGTTTGTAATCAAAAAAACTAAGAACTAAACTAATTATCGCAAAAATCAGACAAAAAATAAAAAATTTACTAAATTCGCCGTTGTATCCGTAGCTTAGTAAATTTATAAAATCTGGGTTGATTTTAAAATAAATATATATCAACAATCCCTGCGCTATAATAAATCCAACAATACGCCTTAAATTCGGTTCTATTAAAAACGACGGAGCTGCTAAAAAAAGCGTAATACAAAAGGCGAAATTATTGAATAAAATCGTAATCATGTGATAATTTAAATTTTTAGGAAATACTAAATTTAGGTAAATTTTTAAAATTATAAATTCACACAAAAAAACAAAAATCACAAAACAAAGCGGAATCAATACCGTTGTTAAAATATTGGTAAAATCGCTATGCGGAAAGTGGAATTGTATGCGAATTCTACCGTTTAATCTTTCTGGAAAAAAAGCAAAAACACCGATTAAAAGCGTAAAAAATATATTTGCAATATCAAGCCAAATAAATGAAAAATTCATCTTAAAAACAACTGACGATATGTATCTAGCTGCCGAATTTGTCAGAATTTGTCCGTTAGTGCCAAATATAATTGCAACACAAATTCCTAATGCACAAATCAAAAATGCAAAAAATGCAAATCTGATTTTTAAAAACTCTTTTAAAATTATATATTTCATCAATACCTTCCCACAAGTCCTAAAAAAGCCTCTTCAAAGCTCAAATCAAGCTCTTTTGCGCCTAAATTTAAAGCTTTTTGCATATCAAAAAAACCATAAATTTTCTTTTTATTTTTTAAATTTATCACGCTCGTTACTTCGCCTTGAAGTTCTTTTTCATCGAATTTTAAATCGCATTCTACGCCTTTTAACGCTCTTTTAAACTCGCTAAATTCATTTATATACGGCTCTTTTTTTCTTTGCAATACAACAATATCATCGAGTAAATTTTCTAAATCCGCCATAATGTGCGTAGTCATCAAAACGCTTTTATTTCCGCTTGATATAAAATCTCGCAAATAATCGACAAATAAAGATCTATAACCGGCATCAAGCCCGATAGCATAATCATCAAGTATCAATAAATCAGGATTACTTGCAAAAATAAGCCCTAAAACTACTTGCGATCGTTGTCCGTTTGAAAGTGTCGAAAGTTTTTGGTTATAACCGACACCTAGTTTTGAAATCAAATCATAATATCTATCTTTTTGCCAACGATTGCCGTAGTGAGCCCCATATAGTTTTTCTATTTGCGAAATACTCATAAAATCATAACTTATATGATTTTCATACAAAAGCCCGATTTTAGCTTTTGTTTCTACACTTAAATTTGTAGAAATCTCACCAAAAATCCTACACTCGCCCGAACTAGGTTTTAAAAATCCCATTAAAATATTTATCAAAGTGCTTTTTCCTACGCCGTTTTTACCCAACAAACCCGTAACTTTGCCAATTTTAGCGTTAAAATTTAGGTTTTCATAAATTTTTTTATTACCGTAATAATGCGTGATATTTTTGCACTCAATCGCATATAAATTTTCGCTCATTATCGTCCTTTTACTAAATCAAAATTTATCGGAATCGTAATAATTTCACCAAATGATTCGATTGGAAATTCTCTTTTTGCTTTTCGCAAAATATTAAGTGCATGTTCGTCGAGTATAACCGAGCCGGAGCTCTGTGCCACTTCCAAAATCTCAAATGTTTTGTTTGAATTTATTTTAAATCTGATATTAACAATACCGCTAATATGGCGCTCTTTGGCTTTTTGGGGAAATGTAGTATATTTTAAAACAACTTGATGCAATTTTCCTTGCCAATTACTTCCTGCACTAGTGCTTAAATTTGAACCGCTACTAATGCTTCCACCGTCTGCATTTACACTATTTTGTGCTGAAATTTGCGAACTTAACATAGAATTAAAATTATTTGCCTTGCTTTCTACGCCGTCTGTTTTTAATTCGTTATTGCAATCTTTGCAAATTTCTTTTTTAGGCTTTTTTGGCTTTGGTTTTTCTTTTGGTTTTTCCTGTTTTTGTGGAGCAGGAATTGGGGCTTCTTCGACTATCTCTTCGATTATTTCTTCTTTTTCTTCAAATTCTTCTACCTGCTCTTTGATTTTCTCATCTTGTTTTTCTTGCACAGCTTGAATATCGTTTGAAAATTCTGAAATATTTTCGCTAGAAGCTTGTAAAAGTTCCTTGCTATCGTTGTCGGCAATCTGTGTTAAAGCAATGCTTACCGCCCCGCCGTCATCGTCATTTATAGAAAATGCATCATTGTTTTTTGGAACCGTTAGATAATATCCTAAGCAAAACGCATGTGCCAAAACCGATAAAAAAATTCCAAATACCAACCTTACAAAATGCCTATCTTTCATTTTTTTCCGTCATAATCATAAAATTACTTAAATTTAACTCTTTTAGAATTTGCAAAATATCGACAAAAACTCCGAATTCTGCCTTTTTGTCGCCTTTAAATAAAATAAACTCTTCCTTTGAAATTTGACTTAATTCAAATTTCAAATCATCAATATTTACAAATTCATCTTTAAATTTAATTGTGTTATTCTCAAAAAGCACGATTTCAAGCCGTTCTTTCGGGAATTCGTCGCTTGAATTTGAAGTTTTTGGCAAATTCACTTCAACTTTGCCGTATGTGATAAATGAAGCCGCCGTTAGCACAATAACAAGCAACACAAGCATAACATCAATTAACGGAACTACATTTAATTTATCGGCACGATCTAGTTTCATCTTTTTTTCTCTTGATTGCTTTTAAATTCACTGATTTTTTTATCGGCTGCACGAAGAGAAAATGAATAAAAAACTAAACTAGGAATAGCCACGCAAAGACCAAGAGCTGTTGCTTTTAACGCTATTGATAATCCACTCATTATGGTTGTGGTTTCAAAATTTCCCGTCCGTCCCATATCGTAAAATGTTACGATAATGCCTACAACAGTGCCTAAAAGACCTACATACGGAGCATTTGTGCCTATAACAGAAAGTGTTGTTAAATTTTTTGTAGTGTCGCGTTCGAGTGCATTTATATCGTCGTAATCGACGATTTTACAGCCTAAGAAAAAAATTACTCTTTCAATAGCAACACCGACACTTATAATACTCATAATACCAAGTGTCGAAAAGATAAAAATATCAATATATCTACTTAAAAACTCCATTTTAAAACCTTTCTAAATTTATATATTATGAAATATCTAAATTTAAAAAAAATTTGAAGCCAATTGGCTTCAAATTTATATAGAAATTTGGTTTAAGCTATCGGCTAAATTACCATTTATATCCCACTTCTAGCCAAAACTCACGACCCGGCTCGTATGAAGAATACACATTACCCCAATAATCAACATATCTACCGGAAATCGCCTTTTGATTTAAAACATTGTAAATTTCTAAATTTGCAAAAAATGTAGTATTTTTAGGTGCAGAAAATTCAAAACCGATTTCTGCGTCCCAAGTTATCTTTCCGCCGTCTTTAAATTTTTCATAAACCGCAAGCTCACCATATTCCGGAGTTTGTATATCACCGGCTCTATATATCAAATCATGCCTACTTCGCCAATTAAAATAATTTGTTATGTTTGTTGTCATTTTTGTAAAACCCAAACTTATTGGAGACAATTTTGTCTTAGTCGTAAGTTTAACCATCCAAGGCTCACGAAAATCATAATCAGGCAAATCTTTTTTATCTATTATGTTTCCGTTATAAATTACCTTATCTGTATATCTTTTATCACCGCCTGTTGTATATTCGTATCCATCTTCTCTATCCAGATAATCATCGGCAGAGTTATAATTTCTTTTACTTTTCATATAGCTAGCACTCAATTCTATTCCATTGCTAGTACCAAAAATAGCAAAATCTTCTATACTAGCCAAGCGGAATTCATAAGTATCTGTTTCGCTTTTTCCACTATTATCATATTCGAAATAATATGTATCCATATTAGGATCATAATTTGGCGGAATATTTCCTCCCCAAGCAAAGTTAAAATATGATTTTGAGCGAATTTCATCTCTACCATAGCGTTTTATATAGTTGGCTTGCAACTCTAAATTTGAAATTCTTTGTTTAAAACCGATTGCAAATTCATCATTATAAGGAATTTTTAATTCATCTAATTTATAGCGAGGTAAGGATCCGTCGTTTTCACATACCATCTTCTCGCTTGGACTATTTCTACGGCAAGTATATCCTAGTGAATTCATTCCGTTTCTTAAAGCATAAGCAAAAATATTTCTACCGTAATATCTACTGTAACCCAAATTTATTATACTTTTATCATTTCCGAATATATCATAATCTAATGCCAATCTAGGCGAAATATTAAATTGGCTAGATAAATTATCATAATCTAACCTTACTCCCGGACGAATATTAAAATTTCCCCAACTTATGTTGTCTTGCAACCAAAGCCCATATTCATTTACATTTACTTTTGCTTTTCCTTCATATCCGCTAATCATAGCCCAATAATATCCGTTTGTATAAATAGGATTTACTATTCCCGTTAAATTTTCATAGCATAACTCATCTCCGGGCATACAATGCTCCCCGGCTCCAAGCGGTTTTAATCTATTAGTAGCCGAACCTGCCGTAAAATAACCAGGAATTTTATAGCTACCGCTACTTCTACTAATCTGTATTCCAGATGATACAAAATGTTGCGTATCGCCTAGATCAAACTCCCTAAATTCAAATTTACTTTTATACGATAACTTTTTTTGTTCCTGATCTATATCTCCGTAGGCACCGATATTAGAATATGCCCTAGCACCCCTAGAACTATCACCCCAATTAAATCTATCAGACCAAGGATGAGTTATATAATATTGTGTTTTACTATCTTTCGAGCTTGTCATTTTAGAATAAGAAACGGTTGTATTAATATCGACAATATCTCCGTCATAATCAAAATCAACACTTCCTATCAATCCGTCTTCTCTTATTTTATAATTACTATTTGAAGAGTAATTATTGTAATATGTGCTGTAAGATGGTGTGTATGTAATTTCCGGGCGAATAGTCAAGCGCTCGTTTGCATGCCAAATTCCTTTTAGAAAATAATTATCGTTTCTTCTTTTTTCTTTTCTTTGTTCCGATTCGGCATTTGGATCCCAATACACAGTATTACTTCCTATTGTATCATTAAAATTTACAAATGATGATCTCATTTGAGAAGCCGAAAATAATAAACCAAAATTCTCTGTTAAATACCCTTCCAATCTTAAATTATATCTCCATTTTTCATAATCAGATTGCATAGAATGATCGGTTTTGCTTTTATAATCTTCATACGATTGCGGATCTATAAAAACTTTTCTCCAACTATCATTTGTGTGTTTTACACTTATCTCTCCGCTAAACTCTTCTGATGGATCTCGTGTTTCAACTTCGATTACGCCACCTTGGAATTGTCCGTATTCCGCAGAAATATTATGCGTGTGAATATTAACACTTTTTATCAAACTTGAATCTAAATTCATACCTTGCGATATAGAACCAATATCAGGCACCGCTGCGTTTTGATTGAATTCATAACCAAATGCCGTTCTTCGTCTTTGTCTAGGGTTTAAATCGTTATTAAAATTTACTCCGTCTATCATAAAATTATTTTGCCAATGCGGAGCACCATGGATAGAAATATCATCAGGTTGAACTTCTGCGCCGTTCATGGAAGTGCGCTGACCTGTATTATATCTCACGCTTGGATTCATGCGAACTAGTTGCGTTAAACCACCTTGCGAATTTGGCATTTTATCGATATATTCTTTGTTTATATATGTAACTCCGCTACCATATTTACCAAGCCTTGGCATAGTAGAATTACTATCAACCGACTCTACACGCACCTCAGAAATAGCTATTTCATCGGCAAAAAGCTGTGCGTGTAAAATCAAAGCAAACGCTGTCAAAAAATAAAGATTAGTTCTCATATATTTTTCCTAAAAAAAGAAATTAATTGGTAATAATATAATATAATTTATTAAAATAATATTAAATATCATTTACGATAAATTGGTTTTTATTTATGGATTATCAAAAGATAAAAAAAGCTTATAATATACTATTCATCGAAATAATAAAAAATTTAATAATAAAATTATTAACATTAAATAATATAATAATTTTATAAAAATTAATTATTTAAATGTAATATAAATAATAATCTAAATCATAAAAATTAGATATAAATTTTAAAAATCCTGATATTATAAAAAATTTACAAAATGATAAGTATAAAGCAACCAAATTCACGCAAATTTCAGTAAATCTAAAAAAATAAACCTATTTTGTCAATAAAAATATAAATAAAAAACAAGCAAAAAATTTTAAATTTAAAGAATTTAAACTTTAAAAACTGAAAGCTAGATTTTAAA